>JBAUTX010000107.1:0-2777 GCA_049582405.1 Occallatibacter sp.
GCACAGTGTGCTGCGGCACACCTGGACCGTGGGCGATTACTTCAGCTACAACATGTTTCTTGCCTTCATGATCGCGCCGGTCTTTCAGATTGTGAACATCGGAACCCAGTTGACCGAGGCTTTTGCCGGGCTCGATCGCACCGCCGAGATCATGGCCGAGCTGGAAGAAAATCAGGGTCCGGGCAGAACCATGCAGATGCCGCCGATTCAGGGAACGGTGGAATTCAGCAATGTAGAGTTTGCCTACGAGACGGACAAGCCGGTGCTGCATGGCGTCAGTTTCCGGGCTGAACCGGGCTCTGTCACGGCGCTGGTCGGTTCGTCGGGCTCAGGCAAATCAACCATCATCAGCCTGCTTTGCGCCTTCCACACGCCGTCGAGCGGGCAGGTTCTCGTGGATGGTGTCGATCTGGCAAAAGTGGACTTGCACAGCTTCCGCTCGCAGCTCGGCGTGGTTCTACAGGATTCGTTTCTGTTCGATGGATCCATCCGCGAGAATGTCATGTTCTCCAGGCCAAACGCCACTGAAGAGCAATTTCTCTTTGCCTGCCGCACGGCGCGCGTGGACGAATTTGCCGAGCGGTTTCCGGATGCTTATGACACCATCGTCGGCGAGCGCGGCGTCAAGCTCTCTGGAGGCCAGCGCCAACGGCTGTCCATTGCACGCGCGCTGCTCGCCGAACCCCGCATCCTCATCCTGGACGAAGCCACGAGCTCCCTCGACTCCGAGTCGGAATCGATGATTCAGACCGGCCTGGCGCAGCTCATGCAGGGGCGCACGACATTTGTCATCGCCCACAGGCTTTCAACGATTCGTCGCGCGGATCAGATTCTGGTGGTCGAATCGGGGCGCATTGTGGAACGCGGCAACCACGCCGAGCTGTACGCACTCGGAGGCCGCTATTACGACCTCTACACGCGCCAGCACGGGCTGGAGGCTAATCTCTTCCTCGCGCCAGGGGAAGGCGACGTCATTCCGGCCTGAATCGCGCCGGAGCCCCGAAAGTTCCATCCACTGGCGCCCGGCAGGAATCAAGCTCCAGGCTTCAGCTTCCACCGGGCCACCGCATGACTCCATGAAAATCGCTTTCCCAGCCGTCCTTGACGGCTATCTCATATTTTGAGAGACTGTCTTTGCATTCAAAAACGATACGGGAGACCAGAATGCGAGACGGTTCGCCGCAAGGCATCTACAAAGTGCAAGCCCTGGACCGGGCGTTTGCTGTTCTAGATCTTCTTGGCGAGAGTGATACCCCGCTGGGGTTGGCCCAGGTTGCGTCCTCCTTGCAGTTGCATAAGAGCACTGCTCATCGTTTCTTGATGGTTCTTGAACGCCATCACATGGTGGAGCGGACGAGCAGCGGCAAGTTCCGCCTCGGGTTGCGTCTCTTCGACTTTGGCAACCGCGCCATCGAGCAATACGACCTGCGCGAGCGTGCCCAGCCTCATCTGCGCCGCCTGGTCGCAGAGACGGAAGAAACCGCGCACCTGTGCATTCTGGAGCAGGCGCGCGTCATCTACATCGACAAGATTGAGCCCGCGCGATCCGTGAGAATGATTACGCGCATCGGTTCCAGCAATCCAGTTCACTGCACTTCAGTCGGCAAGGCAATGCTGGCATTCCTTCCAGAAGATCGAATCGAAGATGTGATTCGGCGCACGCGGTTTGAGCGCTTTACGCATCGCACGATTGCAACGCCCGAGGCCCTGCGTGCCGAGATTGAAAAGACGCGCCGCCGCGGATACGCCGTCGATGATGAGGAGCTGGAAGAAGGGTTGCGCTGCATTGCGGTGCCTTTGCTCGATGCCCAGCGGCAGCCCGTAGCTGCTGTCAGCGTGTCGGGCCCGTCTTTCCGCGTGACGGCGCAAAAGCTCCCCTCCATTGCCAATCATCTGCTCCATTGCGTGCGTGGCATTGCACACGATATGGGCTTCTCCTCTGCAGGGCGTGGCAGCAGAGCCGCGTGGAGTGCGTAGAGAAATTGCGTGGAAGCTGCGGAGCAACGGGGCCTGACACCTCCGCTCAAAGGCCAAGGGGCAGCCGAGGCCTTGCCTCCACTCCGCGGCTTTCTGATACACTCAAGTTCAGTGAGTGGATGAGTCGCGCATCGATTCGCAAGGCATGTGCGCCCCTCCCATCCAGGCATGTCCTGGGGACGTAGCTCAGTTGGTTAGAGCGCTGCCCTGTCACGGCAGAGGTCGCGGGTTCGAGCCCCGTCGTCCCCGCCATAAACAGCAAAAAATGCAGAGTTTATGGCGGTTACCAAGTCTTCATGCTCTCTCCGGGAGTACTGAAGGATGTTCAAGGACCCCAGGTGGTATAGGGTCCCACCACTTTGTTCTGACCCTCCCTCCTTTTCGCGCTTACAGCCTGCTGATCTATCCCCATCGTGATCGTTGGATTCGCCTGCCTCAGCATTTCCTGAGCCGTCTTGACGTGTGTACCGCGCTTCCTAAGCAACGTACCAAGCCGATGGCGAAGGTCTGAAGGCCGACCCGCTTGGTGATGCGGAGCTTCTTGATTCCCAGCCGAATTTGACGCCGAAGAATCGCCCCCTGAGAGATTGTTTGGTTCCCATGCCTGTCGACGGAAGGCAGGATAAGGTCCGTGTCCGACGAGTAGAGTGATTCCTTCCGACAGCCGCGGAGAGCCTCGATCACGATAGGGTGGTCATTTCTTGTACTGCTCGTGAAGAGCGTCATTTCGATTTGCTCCACAGGAATAAAGCGATTTAATTTCCTTGTCCCTCTTGCGACCGCCTCGCTATAGTGAGTGG
>JBAUTX010000108.1:0-6688 GCA_049582405.1 Occallatibacter sp.
GGCAGCACTGGCCGCGGGTGCAGAGATTGTGAATGATGTCAGCGGCTTTGGTTGGGACTCCGGTCTGGCGGCGGTCTGTGCGGAATCAGCCTGCGGCGTCGTGCTGATGCACACGCGCGGCCGGCCTGAGGAGTGGAGCCATCAGCAGCGCCTTGCTCCTGGTGCACTGTTGGACGAGGTGCGCGGAGGCCTGGCTGAGAGCCTCAAGAGCGCTCAGCAGGCCGGGATTGCAACAGAGGCCATTGTTCTGGATCCCGGATATGGCTTCGGCAAGAGCTTCGAGGAAAACTACGCACTGCTTGCGCGTCAGCAGAATCTGCTGGCCCTTGGGCGGCCGCTGCTGGCCGGTGTGAGCCGGAAATCTTTTCTGGGACGGACGCTGGCACCGCTCCACGACGGGGCCGATGCGCCTGTCGATGCGCGCGAGACGGCCAGCATTGCTGCGCTCGTTGCGGCCATATTGCATGGCGCTTCGATTGTGCGTGTGCACGTGGTGCGCTCCGCCGTTGAGGCAACGGGGATTGCCGACGCCTTGCTCGCTGCGGGCGAATGATGGCTGCCCGCCGATCGAAGCGGGGTGCTCCTGTTGCACAGCCATCACGGACTGAGGGTTTATCATCGGAAGTGGTGCAGGCGCTGCAATCGAGCCTGCCGATCTGCCACTGAGCTGCGGCCGTGGAGCCGTCTGCGCGGGGCTAGTCCTGTGAGAAATCGAGCTACGATGCGAGCGAAGACAGCGGTAGTGCTGGGCGCCCAGTGGGGCGACGAGGGCAAGGGCAAGATTGTGGACGTGCTGAGCGAGGAGTTCAGCGCGGTGGCGCGTTACGCCGGCGGTCACAATGCCGGTCACACGGTCATCCATGGCGAGCAGAAGTTCGTTCTGCAGCTGATTCCATGCGGCGTGCTCCGGCCGGGATGCAAGGCTGTCATCGGCAACGGCGTTGTGCTGGACCCGATTGCCTTTCTGCGCGAGGTCGGCAAGCTCCGCGAGTTGGGCATCGATGTGGACGGGCAGCTTTTTGTTTCGAACCGCGCGCAGGTCATCCTGCCCTACCACCGCATGATCGAGCTGGCGGCGGAGAGCGCGCCGGGGCGCAAGAAGATTGGCACCACGAGCCGCGGCATTGGCCCGGCCTACGAAGACAAGATGGCGCGCAACGGCCTGCGCGTGGTCGATCTGCTGCGGCCTGATCTTTTGAAGACGCACATTGAAGCGGCCTGCGCTGAGAAGAACGCGATTGCCCATGCGCTCTTTGGCACGGACCCCCTAGACCCGTCAAAGATGTACGACGAATATGCCGCCGCGGCCGAGCAGGTGCGGCCATTCGTCACCGATACGGGCCGGCTTCTGCACGGTGTTCTGCGCGAGGGCGGCAGCGTGATGTTTGAGGGCGCGCAGGGGACGATGCTCGACATCGATCACGGCACGTATCCCTTTGTGACGTCGTCGAGCGCGACTGCGGGCGGTGCAGCCACGGGCACCGGCGTAGGACCCACGGCCATCGGCACCGTCATCAGCGTGACGAAGGCGTATGTCACGCGCGTGGGCGAAGGGCCGTTCCCGACGGAGATTCACGAGTCCATCGGCGACCATCTGCGGGCGCGCGGAAATGAATACGGTGCTGTCACGGGCCGTCCACGCCGCTGCGGCTGGCTTGATATGCCGCTGCTGCGCTATTCAAACCAGGTGAACGGCGCGGAGTGGCTGGTCGTGACCAAGATGGACGTGCTCGATGAGATCGACGAGATTCCCGTGTGCGTGGGTTACAAGATTGACGGCAAAACGACCGATGAGATTCCAGCCGACGTGGCAGGGATTGAGCGGCTTGAGCCTGTATACACCAAGCTGAAGGGCTGGAAGACTTCGACAGAGGGGATTACAGAGTTTGATCACCTTCCCAGCGCTGCGCAGGAATATCTGCGTTTCCAGGAACGGGAGAGCGGGGCGAAGATTGCGATGGTTTCAACCGGGCCGGATCGCAACCAGACCATGGTCCTTCCGGAATTTGCCGCCGCGCTCAAGGTGATTCACGGATAAACGGAACGGACAAAAGGGCCAGGCCAGCCCGAGAGAGCAACGAGGACGCCTCGAACATGACGAGCTTTTTGATTCGTATGAAGTTCTCCCCAGAGGATCGCAATGAAGTTGCCGAGATTCTGCAAAAGCTGGCTGAAGCTTCGCGCCAGGAAACTGGCTGCGTGAGCTACATCCCGCATCGAAGCGATGGGGACCCGGACGCCATCGTGATCTATGAGCAGTACAGGGATGCAGCCGCCGAGGAGGCGCATCGCAAGTCTGCGCACTTCAAGAAATACGCGGTAGGCGGGCTTTATCAAAAGATGCTGGAGCGGCACAGGGAGGACCTGAACGCCCTCGCCTGATACAGGCCGTCAGCACGCACGGAATGTGAAATGGTGTGCAATGAAGGATTCGCAATCCCGCATTGACCAACGCTCCATGCGCGGTCTAACATCCCACTCACTTATGCAAAAGTCCATCGCCGAGGTGCGAACCGGCTGGTCAGCCCGGCTGGCAGCCGGATTGCTGGTGCTCATGATGTGGGGCGGTGCCATGAGCCGGGCAGCGATGCCGCGCGCAGAGCGCCATGAGCAGCGGCACGAGATTGATCAGCTGGAGAATGAATGGCGCCAGGCAATTCTTCACAGCGACGTGACGGCGATGAGCAACCTGCTGGCCGAGGACTACGTCGGCATCACGAACAACGGGACCCTGGAATCCAAGGATGACCTGCTCAGCAGCCTGCGCAGCGGCGCCATGCACTTTGACTCGATGGAACTCTCCGACCGCAAGGTGCGCTTCTACGGCAGAACGGCACTTGTGACCTCTCGTGCCGACGTGGTCGGCAAGACGCCGGATGGGCCCATCTCCGGCAGTTTTCGCTACACCCGGGTGTACGTGGCCGATGACAAGGGTGCATGGCACATTGTCAGTTTCGAGGTCAGCGCCATCCGCGAGCACGGCGATAAGCGCGAGCCCTAGTCCCCCACTACAATAAGCAAATGCCCGAGCTGCCTGAGGTAGAGACCGTTGCCCGCGGTGTGCACGACCGCGTGCGCGGCGATCGCATCGTCGAGGTGTGGCTGGGCCGGCATCGCGAGCCTTTCAAGTCGCCTGCGGGGCGCATGGTGCAGGACCTTGAAGGGAAGTGGTTCCGCGCAGTTGTGCGGCACGGCAAACACATCGTCTGCGAACTGAGCAATTCCAGGGAAGGAAAGCCGGAAGCCCAATGGATTGTGCATCTCGGCATGACGGGGCGCCTCGTGGTGACGACCCCGGATGCACCCATCGCCCCGCACACCCATGCCCGACTGACGATGGCCAGTGGCCGCGAAATCCGGTTTGTCGATCCAAGACGGTTTGGGAGGCTGGAGTTCCGGGATCTGAACCGGGATCAGAGCTTTGCGGCGCCTGGCGAAGAGCCTCTTGACGTGGATGGGGAGACCTTTGCAGCGCTGTTCCGAGGTCGCCGACTTGCCGTCAAGGCTGCTTTGCTGAACCAGTCGCTGCTGGCTGGCGTGGGGAATATCTACGCCGACGAGAGCCTTTTTCGTGCCGGATTGCGTCCCCGTCGCCTGGCTGGCCGGCTGACGCGAGCGGAGTTGGATCGCTTGCGCAAGGCGCTGCGCGACGTCCTGCTGCAGGCGATTGCCAGCGGTGGGTCGTCCGTCTCGGACTATGTGGATGCCAACGGGGTGCGAGGTTTCTTTCAGCTCGAACACCGGGTCTACCAGCGTGGTGGCCAGCCGTGCCTGCTGTGCGGCACCTCCATCCGCCGGATTGTGGTGGCGGGGCGCAGTACGCATTACTGTCCGCAGTGCCAGCGATGAACGCGTCCTATGGTTTTTAGGAATTTGGCGACCTGCGAGCTACTGGATTAAAGACGATGAGCGCTGTCCTGCCAAGGTAAGCGGTTGAAAAATATGGGAGACCGCAATGGTGCGCGAATTGCTAAGTAGAGGGTGCCAGTGATGTACCGGCTGCTGGATCCCATCCGGCCAGCCCCAAGAACAGCAGGCGCGCGGCACGAGCAACCGTCCATGAGGCGGCCCTCCAAGAAGGGAAACCGGCCGGGAAAGCCTGTGGAAGGCACGATGGAGCAACCATCGGCCCAACTTGCTGGGAGGCCAGTGACCAGCGCAGGAATGCAAAACGCCACCCCGCAGGGGGGTGGCGTTTTGCATATACAGGCATGAACGAGGGTCGGCACCTCGGCTTTTTTGCAGAAATGCCTTCTACCGCTTTGGTGGGATTCACGACTTGCTTCTCCCGGTCTCACGCTGTACTATAAAAGCTGCCTATCTGGGCGGCTGATGAAATCCTCCCCGCGTTTGGGTTGTGAATGCTCGCCGCTGAAGCCGGATGGTTTGCCAGCCCGATGTTTACATCATCAGTCGTGATCATGGGCAGGACATCCCACTGGAAGGCATCACCATTGGATCGCATACCGAACCTGTACCAATCCTGACAAGCGGATAAGGCCACTTTTCGAGGAACAGGCTTAGAAGGCGACGAACGTGTTTATGTTGCAGAAGTCCTGAGTTGTTTCCCTGCGCGTGAAATGTGTCCAGGGAGCCAAGGGGCAAAGCGCGATTAACAAGATAGGTACAGCGGTTGGCCAGTCTGGCAGTTGACCTGAAGATCTTGGTGGAATGCACGCCGGCAATTCGGCGAGAATGGGCCTGTTTCTGCTGCTTGAGTCACCTGGCCCGCCTTGACTCACTGTGCCCCGCATGGGATGAGCAGCCGATATGAAGTTTTCAGCACACCCGCTGAAGGATGGATGAACCCATCCAGTACACGCACAACAAAGCAATGTGCCAGGAAGTGCACGCATGACGACAGAACCGACGCAGCCCCAGCCTGAGCAGGGGCCCGTCCCGGCAACAGGCCAGGGACAGTCGCAGGGGCATCGCCGCCGCCGGCGCCGCCGCAAGAACAAATCAAGCCAACAGGGCTCACCACAAGCCCAGCAGGCGCAACAGCAGCAGCCGCAGCAGGGACAGGCTCCCATGCAGGCGCAGGCCGCACCTCCCCATCAACAGCGACCGCAACATCAGGGCCAGGGCAGGAAGAAGAAGAAATTCTTCCAAAAGGGGCCGCAGCCTGTCGGCCAGCCCGGCAACAGCATCGCCCCTCCACCGCAGGGCAAGCGCAAGGATAAGCGATCGCAGAAGGGGCCGCGCTCCTTCGTGGGGCCGATGGACCATAGCTATCGTGCCGTGAATGGCAACGTCGCCGACGGTCCGGCTTCGACGATCCCCACAAGTGGCAATGGACATGGGGGCTACTACCCCGAGCTCTATGGATCCACGCCACCGGCTCCCGTGCGGGAAGACGCTCCGACGCGCATCTTCTGTTTCATCGAGGACCTGTTCTTCCAGGCGAAGATCCAGGAAACCGCGCGCAAACTGGGAGTGAAGGTCGAATTCCTCAAGGGCGACAACAAGGAAGCCGTGGTGCGCATGACGGATGCGCCCGAAGCGGAACGGCCGGCGCTCGTGGTCTTTGACCTGAACAACCTGAATGCGAAGCCGATGACGCTGATTCCCAAGCTGAAGGCCAAGCTCAAGAAGACGACCTCGATCATCGGCTTCCTGAACCACCTGCAGGGGGATCTCAAACTGAAAGCGATTGAGGCCGGTTGCGACACCGTGATGCCGCGGTCGGCCTTCTCACAGAGCCTGCCCAACCTGCTGCGCCGGTACGGCTTGGAAGAGGAAGAGGAATACCTGCCCCAGCCCGTTTAAGCGGGGTGACCTGTGGGCCAGTTCAGGGCGTCTCCTTTGCGGAGGCGCCCTTTCTGTTGGGGCAGTTGTCTGTCGATGCCTATCCGGGAGGCCAGCCCAGCGAGCGCCCGCCGAGCAGATGCAGGTGGAGGTGATCGACCGTCTGGCCGCCATCCGCGCCGTGGTTGATGACCACACGATAGCCCTTATGAAGCCCCCTGGTGCGCGCAATCTCACTCGCAGCCCACAGCAGGTGGCCCAGCAGAGCACGGTCGTCCTGCTGGGCGCTGGCTAGTGATTCCAGATGCTTGCGTGGAGCGATCAGAATGTGTGCCGGCGCTTTGGGGTTGATGTCCGCAAAGGCGTAGCAGTGCTCGTCCTGATAGATGGCTGTGGATGGGATGGAACCCTCGATAATCTTGCAGAAGAGACAGCTCATGACGCCAACAGTGTACAGGAGGATGCGCGCCGTGGGCTTTGCCACTACACTGGGCCGGTATGAGACTGTTTGTTGGCATTCCGGTGGCCCCTGCTACGGAGCGTGCGTTGCACCACCTGGCCGCCCGCCTGCGCGCAGGTCAGGACGGCCTTCGCTGGACGCCGTCCGAGTCATGGCACGTTACGCTGCAATTCCTTGGTGAGACCACGGCAGAGCAAGGCTCGTGCATCATCGGCGCATTGCGGGAGATTAAGGCCATGCCGGTGAAGATTGCGCTGGAACGGGTGGCCAGTTTTGAGCGCGCAGGCACGGTGACCGTCACAGTCGCGTTGACTGGGTCGCTGCGTGCGCTGCAGAGTGCGGTGACGCGGGCCAGCTCGCAATGCGGGTTTGTCCCGGAGGAGCGACCCTTTTCCCCACACATCACCCTCGCGCGCGTGGAGCGGGGCGCACGGTTCCGGCCCCATGGGGTTTTGCAGGAGGCAATGCAGCGTCCCTTGC
>JBAUTX010000109.1:0-2117 GCA_049582405.1 Occallatibacter sp.
AGCGGGGCGCTGCGGTCGAACACGCCGATGTTGTCCAGACCCAGGAAACCCCCTTCGAACACGTTCTTGCCGAAGCGGTCCTTGCGGTTGACCCACCAGGTGAAGTTTGTCACCAGCTTGTTGAAGGTCGCCCTGAGGAAATCGAGGTCCGCTTCGCCGCGCAGGGCCAGCTCGGTGCGGTGCAGGAAGAGCGTCGCGAAAGCGTGGACCAGCGGGTTCACGTCGCTGAAATTCCACTCGTAGGCGGGCATCTGTCCGTTGGGATGCAGGTAGGCGTTCCTGAGCATCAGTTTCATCTGCTCCTTGGCGAAGTCCGGGTCGACGATCGAGAGCGGGAGCGTGTGGAAGGCCAGGTCCCACGCCGCATACCACGGGTATTCCCACTTGTCGGGCATCGAGATGATGTCCTCGTTCAGCATGTGGTACCACTCCGAGTTCCGGGCGTTTCGATATCCGGTGTGGAGAGGATTCGAGTTGTGCTCGTCCAGCCAGTTGTCACCGTCGAAGAAGAAGAACTGCTTGCTCCACAGCATGCCGGCGAGCGCCTGGCGCATCACGTTGGCCGCGTCCTTGCTCACGGAGGGCGGCGTGACCGACTGGTAGAACGCGTCGGCCTCACGGATCCTGTCGTCGAAGACCTTGTCGAAATTCCCGCCAAAGGGGTCGGCCTTGTGGTCCGGCGTACTGCTGGAGAGCCGGAGGCGGATCACCTGGGTCTGACCGGCGCCAACCTTGACCCGGTAGTGCGCCGCCACCTTGGTGCCCTGCTTGCCTGGATTCACCGCCGCTTGCCGGCCTTGCACCACGCAGTCGTTGATGCCGTCCTTGACATAGGGACTCTCGTTCTTCTGGCCGGGGAACAGCCGCTCGTGATTGGTTTCGTTCTCGGTGAAGAGCAGCGGCACATCGCCTTCGCAGCAAAGCACGAACTCGCCCAGCAGCGGATGGGCTGCCGCGACCGCGCGCGCGCCGGCCGCGGCCTCGATCTCTTTGATGCTCGGCTTCCTGGACGCCCTGTTGGACTCGGCAATCCACGACGACCAGTCGTTGCGAAACCACAGCGTCGGCAGCAGATGAAGCTCCGCCGCATCCGGTCCGCGGTTGACCGCCGTGATCCGCACGAGGATGTCTTCGGCGTCGCCCTTCGCGTACTCCACGAACACGTCGAAGTAACGATTGTCGTTGAACACGCCGGTGTCGAGGAGCTCGTACTCCATGTCGTTGCGGGTGCGGCGGCGGTTCGTCTCCACCAGGTCGGCGTAGGGATACGCCGCCTGCGGGTACTTGTAGAGATACTTCATGTACGAGTGGGTCGGGGTGCTGTCGAGGTAGAAGTAGTACTCCTTCACGTCCTCGCCGTGGTTACCCTCGCTGTTGGTGAGGCCGAACAGGCGCTCCTTGAGGATCGCGTCCTTGCCGTTCCACAGGGCCAGGCTGAAGCAGAGGTGCTGCTTGTCGTCGGAAATGCCGGCAAGGCCGTCCTCGCCCCAGCGGTAGGCGCGCGAGCGGGCCTGCTCGTGGGTGAAGAAATTCCAGGCGTCGCCCCCTTCGCTGTAATCCTCGCGTACCGTGCCCCACTGACGTTCGCTCAGGTAGGGGCCCCACTTCTTCCACGCGGCCGTTCCGTTGCGTGCTTGCTCGAGGCGACTTTGTTCGGTGGTCATGGTCGATTCCCTTGTCAGCTGTTGGCCCCGTCGACGCCGCCGATTCCGCCAGCGATCCCGTCGCGGACGGCGGCAACGCGTGGTGCATGGCGTTGCGATTCGCAGGGTCAGTTCCGACCGCCGCGTCTGCGGTCGTCTCGCAGGCGTATTGCGCCCCAGGCAATGAACACTTACCCACCTATCCGCCTCGGTCCGCTCCATTCTGGCGCGCTGCGAGACACGCCGTTTGACGCCCGTCAAACAACGGTCTGATAGCCACGCCAGCGCCGCCGTCAGTGACAATGGGTGGGATAAGATGACACCCCTTGGTCAAAACACTTTGGGGGAGTCGATGGCTCGACTACGCTCTTACGCCCTCCTCGCGCTGGGCATGGTTCTCCTCCTCGGCGGCTGCGCGACGCGCCCGATCAATCCACCCATGTCGGAGGTGGATCGGAGCGTTGGCTATCGATT
>JBAUTX010000110.1:0-8083 GCA_049582405.1 Occallatibacter sp.
CGGCAGCCCACTCCATGCGGATGAGCTGCGGGGTGAGGACGGTGAAGCGCGCATTGCCAAGGGTGACGATGGCGTTGGGGTCGGCGACGGGGTTGTCGGCGGGCGGGATATCTGAAGATTGCGCCGCGCGGGTGGTGGCGGGTTTGGATTGCGATGCTTTTTGTGCGTGGGCGATGGCTGGGTTCTGTAGGTCTGCTCCGAAGGTGACTGCTGCTGCGATTGCGATTACGGCAAAGGATTGCAATTTTGGATGCACAACTTCCCCCTGTTGACTTGTTGTTTTGACTGACTCAGGAAGG
Source organism: Occallatibacter sp. (assembly GCA_049582405.1). GTDB lineage: Bacteria > Acidobacteriota > Terriglobia > Terriglobales > Acidobacteriaceae > Telmatobacter. The sequence continues at coordinate 300 of JBAUTX010000110.1, forward strand.
CTACCATCGGGCGATGCGGAGCGAACAGGCAAGCTGCGGAATTGCTACGGACGATGTTCCATAAGATGCTGAATTTAAGGAGTTTGATGGGGCGGATGGAATGCGCGAGAGGCGCGCTGGAGCGGAATTGGCTGCGGCGCGTCTAATTCACAGAGTGGTATACTCACAACTAAGACCGCCCTGCGAGGCACCATCACGGCGACCGTCGCACCTGCCGTCTGGAGGTTTCTTCCTTCTATGACCCCTCGCGCCCGTCGCGCCACTTTCTTCCTCGTCATATTCTTCAGTGTCTGCGCCGCGGTTGGCAGCGTGATGCAGCGCAAGGTGGGGGCGCAGTCGTCTGAAGACGAGAGCCAGATCCGTGACAACCTGAAGGCCTTTGCCGACGTGTACTCGGCGGTGGAGCAGAACTATGCGGAGCCGCTGCACGGCGACAAGGCAGACACGGCGATTTATGACGGGGCAATCCCGGGCATGCTGCGCGTGCTGGATCCGCACTCGAATTTCTACGATCCGAAGGCCTATGCACGCATGCAGGAGGATCAGCGCGGCCACTACTACGGCGTGGGCATGGTCATCCAGCAGCAGGGCAACAAGGTGTATGTGATTACGCCCTATGAGGGCACGCCGTCGTTCAAGGCGGGAATCCGGCCGGGCGACGTGATCACGGCGATTGACGGGAAGTCGGCGGATGGCATGACTTCTGACCTGGTGGCAAAGGCGCTGAAGGGACCCAAGGGTACGCACGTGCAGGTCTCGATGACGCGTGCCGGTCAGCCGAAGCCGCTGGTCTTCGACCTGGTGCGCGATGAGATCTCGCATCCATCGGTGGATCTGGCCTTTGAGATCAAGCCGGGTGTCGGGTACATCCACTTGACGCAGTTCCAGGAAACGACGGGCCAGGAAGTGACGGACGCGATCAACAACTTTGGCGACCTGAAGGGACTGGTGTTTGACCTGCGCGGCAATCCGGGCGGGTTACTGAGTCAGGCGGTGGAGGTGTGCAACCGCCTGCTCTCGAAGGGGCAGGTCATTGTGTCGCAGCGCGGACGGGCCTATCCGGACCAGGTGTACACGGCGACGCGTGGCAACGGCGGAAAGACCTTTCCGATTGTGGTGCTGGTGAACAGGAACACGGCGTCGGCGGCGGAGATTGTGTCGGGCGCGCTGCAGGATCATGACCGCGCGCTGATTGTGGGCGAGACGACGTTTGGCAAGGGGCTGGTGCAGACGGTCTACAACCTGAGCGAAAACACCGGTCTGGCGCTGACGACGTATCACTACTACACGCCATCGGGACGGCTGATCCAGCGCAACTACGACGGCGTTTCGCTGTATGACTACTATTACAACCACGCAGGCGCTCTGCCCTCCAACTCGACGAATCGCGAAGTGAAGTTCACGGACAGCGGCCGCACGGTCTACGGCGGTGGAGGCATTACGCCGGACGAGAAAATCGAGAGCCCGAAGAACAACAGCTTCCAGGATGAGCTGCTGTACAAGTCGGCATTCTTCCACTTTGCGCCGTCTTACCTTGCGAATCACACGGTGGACAGGAACTTTGAAGTGGACGATGCGGTGATGAAGGACTTCAAGGCGTACCTGACGAGCGAGAACATTCCGTGGACCGAGGCCGATCTGAACGGTGTGCTGGACTGGGTGAAGATCAACATCCGGGAACAGATCGTCACCAGCCAGTTTGGGCAGTTGCAGGGGCTTCGCGTGCTGGCGGACTGGGACCCGATGATCCAGAAGGCCATGGGCTTCCTGCCCGCGGCACAGGCCCTGGAAGACACGGCGCACAAGGTGCTGGCGCAAAAGGCTGAGGCACGCGGCACGGCGCAGAATGACACAACCTCACAGCGCTAGAGGCGCGGCTCAGGGCTCATCGTTGTAGACGCCGATCTGCACGTTGCCACCCTCGGCGATGCGTGCGCGGAACATGCCCGGCGTGTTGAAGCTCCACGCCATCTGGCCGTCGGGTGTGATGGCGATGACGCCGCCGTCGCCGTGCAGGGCGACGAGCTCCCTGTGAATCACTTCGTCGGCCGCCTGCTGCACGGGCATCCCCTTGAACTGAACAAGATTGCAGACCTCGCGGGCAACGGTGAGGCGGATGAAGTATTCACCCGTGCCCGTGCCTGAGACGGCGCAGGACTGGTTGGAAGCGTAGGTGCCCGCACCGATGACGGGCGAGTCGCCAATGCGTCCCCAGCGCTTGGCGGTGAGGCCGCCGGTGGAGGTGCCCGCGGCGATGTTGCCTTGCCTGTCGAGAGCGACGACGCCGACGGTGCCGTACTTGTGCGCGTCAGGCGGTTCCATCTCCGCGACAGGCGCAAGCCGTGCGGGAGGTGCGCCCGCGGGGCGCGGCGGAATGGGCAGGCCTTCTTTCTTGAGTTCGCGCACGAGCGACTGCCAGCGGTTTTCCGTAAAAAAGAAGCTGGGATCGACCTGCTCGAGACCGGCGTGCGCGGCGAATGCGTCGGCGCCCGAGCCGGAGAGCATGACCCAAGGGGATTTCTCCATAACGGCGCGCGCGAGGCTGATTGGATGGCGCGTGCGGGTAACACCGGCAACGGCGCCGGCGCGAAGGGTTGCGCCGTCCATGATGGCAGCGTCGAGTTCGTTCTTGCCGCCGGCGGTGAAGACGGCGCCGCGGCCTGCGTTGAAGAGCGGGTCATCTTCCAGGATATGAATGGCGGCTTCAATGGCGTCGAGCGCGGAGCCGTTGTTGTCGAGGACCTTTGCTCCGGCCTGGATGGCCTGCTTGAGGGAGGCGCGGTAAGCGGCCTCGGTTTTGGGGTTCATGCTGGCGCGCTCGATGACGCCTGCGCCGCCGTGGAGCACGATGGCCCAGTGATGCGCGGGCTGCGGCTGCTGCGTGTGGGCAGAGACGGACAGGGCGAGAACAGCGGCGAAAAACGGCAGGCTTCTCCACGACTTCATGCAGTTCCCTCGTGGCTCTCATGCTACAACGTGGCTCGGAGGAAGCGGGCGGAATTGCTGATGTACCATCGCATTCAATGACGATGCGTTTTTCCGGTCTTGTGGGGTGGGCGGTGCTCGCCCTGTGCGGTGCTGCGGCCTTTGCGCGGCCGCGGCCGATTGCGGTGAAGGTCGTGGTGGTGACGATGTTCGAACAGGGCGAGGACACAGGCGATGCGCCGGGCGAGTTGCAGTACTGGGTGGAGCGCGACCATCTGGATCGGGTCTATCCGCTGGCGGCCGCGTACCACGCGGTGCGCATGAATGCGCAGGGCGAGATGGCCGTGTTGACAGGGCAGGGCACGGCGAATGCGGCGGCGACGATTATGGCGCTGGGGCTGGATCCGCGGTTTGATTTTCGGCACGCGTACTGGCTGATCGCAGGCATCGCGGGAGCAACGCCGGAGCGGGCCTCGCTGGGTTCGGCGGTGTGGGCGCGCTGGGTGGTGGATGGCGACCTGGGGTATGAACTGGACGCGCGGGAGATGCCGCAGGAGTGGACGACAGGGTATATTCCGCTGCGCAAGACGCGGCCGTTTGAGGAGCCTGCGGCGCCACTCGACGGGCAGGTGTATGCGCTGAATGGCGCGCTGGCGGATTGGGCGTATGGGCTGACGCGCGGCATTGCGCTGGCGGATACGGAGAAGCTGCGCGCGGCGAGAGGCCACTTTGATGGCGCGATGGCCCAACGGCCGCCGTTTGTGATGATGGGCGATGAAATTTCGTCGTCGACGTATTGGCATGGAACATTGATGGATGCGTGGGCGACGCAGTGGGTGAGTTACTTCACGGGCGGCAACGGGACATTTGTGACGACGGCGATGGAGGATACGGGCACGCTGCTGGCGCTGAAGAACCTGAGCCGTGCGGGGCGCGTGGACTGGCAGCGCGTGATGGTGCTGCGGACGGTGAGCAACTTTGACCGGCAGCCGCGCGGGATGAGCGCGGCCGAAAGCCTGGCGCAGCAGCGCGTGGGAACGTACAGCGCGTATCTGCCTTCGCTGGAAGCGGCTTATACTGTGGGCCACGCGGTGGTGCAGGAGTTGCTGGTGAACTGGCCGCACTATGAGCTGGCAAAGTTCGCGAGCGGCGCACATGTCAGCGCCAGGCAAGAATGACGCTTGTCCGGCGCTTGCATTAAGCTGGCACTAGCACCACTGCACGACTTTCCTGTTGTCATTTCACTGCAGCCTTGGCAGACCATGGGACGGCGAGGGTCACATACCCATGATGACCGCATTGGTGATTGCCTTCATTGGCGCACTGGTTTTTGGCGCGCACCTGTTTGTGGGGATGTTTGCCAGGACGCGCGTGCCGGATGTGCTGCTGCTGATTGTGATCGGGCTGGTGCTGGGTCCGGTGACGCATCTGGTCACACCGGGGGAGTTCGGCAAGGTGGGCCCGGTGTTCACGACGCTGACACTGGTCTTCATCCTGTTTGAGAGCGGGACTGAACTGCAGATTCACACGCTGCAGACGGCACTGAAGGGCACGTTCATTCTGGCCACGCTGAACTTTGTGGTGACGGCATGCGCGGTGGCGCTGGCCGCGTGGAAGCTGGGCCATCTGGGTGTGATGCGCTCGCTGATGATGGGCTCGGCGCTGGGCGGGATTTCGCCGGCGGTGGTGATTCCGCTCTCCGCGCAGCTGAAGATGGGCCGGCACTCGAAGGCCATCCTGTTTCTGGAGTCGGCGGTCGGCGATGTGTTTTCCATCGTGGTTGCGCTGGCGCTGCTGGACGGGATGCGCGCAGGCAATGTGCGCGTGGGGCCCATGATTGGTTCGCTGGTCAGCTCCTTTCTCATCGCGGGGATTCTGGGCGCTCTGGGAGCCGTGATCTGGTCGAACCTGCTGAGCCGGATGCGCACGCTGCAGAACGGCATGTTTACGACGGCGGCGTTTGTGTTTCTCGTCTTCGGCGTGACGGAGATGCTGGGCTACAGCGGCGCCATTGCTGCGCTGGTGTTTGGCATTGGGCTGGGCAACGTGGCGTGGCACGGAGGGCTGCTGTCGAAGAAGTTTCCCACGCTGGCGCCAGTGGGACTGAATGAGCGCGAGAAGACTTTCTTTGCGGAGATCGTATTTCTGCTGAAGACATTCTTCTTTGTCTACATCGGGCTTTCGATTGAGGTGAGGAATGTGGAGTGGGTCACCTTCGGGCTGACGGTGGCTCTTCTCATGTTTGCGTTGCGGATTGCGATTGTGCGATTTGGCGTGCACAAGACGACGCCGCGCAGCGATGCCTGCCGCATGGCGGTGATGGCGCCGCGCGGGCTGGCGGCAGCCGTGCTGGCGTCGCTGCCGCTGCAGCAGGGGATTGCGGGCGGCGACTTGATCCAGAACAGCACGTACGCGGTGGTGCTGTTCAGCATTCTGTTTACGGCGGTACTGGTGTTTCTGCAGGACAAGACCTTTGTCGGGGGCATCTACCGGTGGATGTTCACCGGGTATGCCGTGGATGTGGCGGACAAGGCTGTCGTGAAGGTGAGCAGCGAGCATGCGGATGCCCACGCAGCCAAGGCTGCCGCGGAGTGATGCGCCGAAGGCTGGCCCAGGCGCGCTGCAGCGGGCACATCGGCTAACATAACCGGGTGATGGACGAGCGGCAGCATGTTCCCATTCTTCTCGTACACGGGGGCGCGTGGGCGATTCCCGAAGAGGCGCAGGCGGCACACGAGGCAGGTGTCCGTGCAGCGCTGGAGGCAGGCTACAGCGTGCTGGAGCGCGGCGGAACGGCGCTGGACGCGGTGGAAGCCGCGGTGACGGTGCTGGAGGACGATCCGACGTTTGATGCCGGGCGCGGGAGCTTTCTGACCTCGGACGGCCGTGTGCAACTGGACGCGCTGCTGATGGACGGCGGGCGCATGAAGGCCGGCGGCGTGGCGTGCGTGGAGCGGCTGAGAAACCCAATCCAGGCGGCGCGGCTGGTGCTGGAGCAGAGTCCGCATGTGTACTTTGTAGGCGCGGGAGCCGAGGAGTTTGCGCGTTCGCACGGGATGAAGCTGATCGACAACAGCGAACTGGTGCTGGAGCGGGAGCGCGAGCGACTGGTGCAGGCGCAGCAGCGCGCCGCGGCGGGGCTGGCCGATGAGACCTTCAGCGGGGAGCCGGACGACAAGAGCCCGGAGACGGCGGTGAGGATGCAGTCGCATGACACGGTGGGCGCAGTGGCGCTGGATGCGGCTGGGAACCTGGCGGCAGCGACCTCGACGGGAGGCACGTTGAACAAGATGCCGGGGCGTGTGGGCGATTCGTCTCTGATTGGGTGCGGCTGCTACGCGGATAACCTGGCGGCGGCGGTGAGCCTGACGGGCTGGGGCGAGCCGATCATGAAGCTGGTGCTGGGCAAGTGGGCGACGGATCGCGTGGCGACCGGGACAGCGCCGGAGGTCACTGCGCAGGAGGCGATTGAGTATCTATACAACCGGCTGGGCGGGCACGGCGGGATGATTCTGCTGGGGCCGGATGGGCGGTTTGGGCTGGCGCACAACACGCCGGCGATGGCGTGGGGCGTGGCGACGCCCGCCGGGATGCGGACAGGGATGAGGGTCGACGGATGCTGATTCTTGCTTCTGCCTCACCGCGACGGCGGGAGTTGCTGGCGCAGGCCGGGTTTACGTTTGAGGTGCGGCCGGCGCATGTGAATGAAGATCCGAAGCCCGGCGAAGACGCGATCGCTTACGTGACGCGGCTGGCGCGCGAGAAGGCGCAGGCGGTATTCGATGCGGCGGGCGATGCCGAGGCCGTGGTGCTGGGCGCGGACACGACGGTCGAGGTGGATGGGCAGATTCTGGCCAAGCCGGTGGACGCGGCGGATGCGGCGCGGATGCTGCGGCTGCTGAGCGGGCGCACGCATCGTGTGATGACGGGCGTGGCCGTGGTGACGAAGGCCCATGCCGAGGTGGCAGCCGAGGTGACGGGCGTGCGCTTTGCGACGCTGAGCGACGCGGAGATTGCGGGCTACGTGGCGACTGGCGAGCCGATGGACAAAGCGGGCGCGTATGCGATCCAGGGGCGCGCGGGGCGATGGATTCCGCGGGTGGAGGGCTGCTACTTCAACGTGGTGGGGCTGCCTCTGGCGCTGGTGACGACGATGCTGGAGTGTGTGCGGGCGGCGACGGCATCACAGGCCGGTTGAGCAGCGGGCGCGATCGAGGTCAGCGCCAGACTGCGAGCAAGGCGCCGACCACGGCGAAGCCCACGAGCCAGTAGCCCGCGTTGATGGCGAGGTAGCGGAACGGGCGGCCCTCATAGATGCGCTGGGGATAGAGCGGCGCAAGAACAAAGCCAATCCACATGATGATGCCGATGAAGATGCCCCATCCGGCGGTGTCCGCGCCGGACCAGCCGATGATGTGCGCGAGCACGAAGGCGAGCAGCAGGTCTCCGATGAAGGAGGCGATCATGCCGTGGACGACGCCTTTGGGCTTCTCGCCCATCTTGCGGCCGATGATTTCCACCCATGGCCTGGCGAAGAGCAGTGGCGAGTACCAGGCGGCGCCGAGCAGCCACAGGAAGATCGCAGAGACGAAAACTGCCCAGTGGTTGAAGTGGAGATGATGCATGGCGCGCGCTCCGTTGCGAGGTTTGGCGCCGATAGGGAATAGGGGAAATGTGGGGAAGCCGCAGCGCCTTACAGAAGTTGACGCCGGGTGAAGGAGCCTGTCAAGAAAAAGAAATGGGAAGCAAGCATCCCATCCGGGATGCGCACAGGTGAAACGCTGTGCGGCGCGGATGGGATGCGGGTCTGTGCAGAGATTGCGACGCGGCTAGACGAGCTTGGCGTCGAGGGTAATCTC
>JBAUTX010000111.1:0-7031 GCA_049582405.1 Occallatibacter sp.
GCTGCCTCAGCCTCAGTGAGCTGGAGCGGCGAGCTGGAACCGCGGCCGCCAAGGAAGGAAACGTCTCTGAGGCGCGACGGCAGATGAGTGGTGACGTACCAGAATCCACCGACAAGAAGAACGACCAGCAGAAGCCTGCGCAGTCTCATGGTTCGTAACAAGCCTTTCTCTCTTCTCTACACAGATGCGGCTCCGGCGCGGAACGGTTCCTGAGAAGACAGTTCTGCGGCTGCCGTTTCCTATTTTAGAGAACGGCGGAGTTTCGGGCGTTGTTCCGGGCCTGCAGAGCGACCCAAAGCGTTTCCACCTGGGCACGGAGGGCGGCGAGATCGCCGTCGTTGGTGAGGATGTAGTCTGCGCGGAGGGCTTTTTCCGCGTCGGGCATCTGGAAGGCGAGACGGGAGCGGGCATCGGCCTCGCCGGCGGGGCCGGACTGACCGATGCGGGCGAGGTAGCGGGCGATCTTCACGTCGTCGGGCGCGGTGACGACGATGACGCAGTCGATGCGGTGGCGCCAGTCGGAGAGGACGGAGTCGCGGTCGCCACGCGCGAAAGCGTCGCGCTCGACCTCAAAGATGAGCGCGGAGACGACGACGGCGATGGCGTTGGGGCTGCGCCCGAAGACCTCGTTCATCCAGAGGCGCTGGGCCTCAATGACGGCGGGATGGACGATGGCGTTCAGCTCGTCGATGCGGCCCTGCGAGAAGGCGAGTTTTGCAAGCGCGGCGCGGTTGAGGTGGCCGTCGGGACCGGCGACCTGCGGACCGAAGGCGCGGACGATTTCGGCGTAGACGGGCTGGCCGGGCTCCATCATGGCGCGGCCGAGCTCGTCGGACTCGATGACCTCGGCGCCGAGGGAGCGCAGCATGGCGGCGACGGTGCTTTTGCCGCTGCCGAGACCGCCGGTGAGGCCGACACGAAGCATGGGCTAGAGGCCCCGGCGCATTTTGGCTGCGCGGACGGTGTTGGCCATGAGCATGGCGATGGTGAGCGGGCCGACGCCGCCGGGGACCGGTGTGTAGGCGCCGGAGAGCTCGAAGGCTTCGGGGTGCACGTCGCCGACGAGGGTGGAGCCGCGCTTCAAGAAGGCGGCCTCGCGCTTTTCGTTTCCGGCAAAGAAGCGGTCGAATTCCTCGCGGGTGGTGATGCGGTTGATGCCGACGTCGATGATCGTCGCGCCGGGCTTGACCATCTCCGGGGTGATGAAGCCGGGGCGGCCGATGGCGGCGACGAGGATGTCAGCCTGGCGCGTGATCTCTCCAAGGTCGCGAGTTTTGGAGTGGCATATCGTCACCGTGGCGTTCTCGTGGAGCAGGAGCATGGCGGCGGGCTTGCCGACGATGTCGCTGCGGCCGACGACGACGGCGTGGGCTCCGCTGATGGGAATCTGGCTGCGCTTGAGGATTTCGATGACTCCGGCGGGCGTGCAGGGCGCGAGTGCGGGACGGCCGGCCTGCAGGCGGCCCGCGTTGACGGGGTGGAAGCCGTCGACGTCTTTGGCGGGCAGCACGGCGTCGAGGAGGACCTTGGCGTCGACCTGTTTGGGCAGCGGGAGCTGGATGAGGATGCCGTCGATGTCGTCGCGGGCATTAAGGGCGGCGACGAGGTCGAGCATCTCCTGGGTGGTGACGGTGTCGGGCGGCGTGATGAGGTCGCTGAAGAGGCCGAGATCGGCGCAGGACTGGACCTTGCTGCGCACGTAGATTTCAGACGCGGGCACATGGCCGACGAGGACGGCGGCGAGGCCGGGACGAATGCCTCTTGCGGCGAGGGTGCGAACTTCTTCAGCAACTTCCTGCTTGATGGCGGCGGCGATGGCCGTGCCGTCGAGAACCTTGGACATGCATGACTCCGTGACTCAGACTCCAGAACTACAAGCCTTTATCGTAGCGCCTTGCGGCGTGGAATGGCGGTGATGGAAGCGATGGGGGCGGCCGGTTTCGCCGTTCCGCGAGAAAAGGCGAAGAAAGGCGAAAGCCGGTGGGGCAAAAACATGCAAGGAAATTGTGGAAAAGTGCAAATAAATTTAGGGGGGTGGGTATTTATTTTGTGGTGGTACGGACCGGGTACATCCTTGACAGATGGAATCGGGCCGAGACTTGACAGTGCAACGGAGCGTACCGGCATGGCGGTGGTGATGGGCTGGCAGGTGAATGCGAGGCTGGTCGGCATGGCGTGAGTCTCCGGTGCAAATGAAAACGCCTGAGACGCGGGCCGGGGGCGCGGTTCTCAGGCGGATAGTTCTAGTATGCGCTTTTGCCGGAGCCAGGATGCAAAAGTGCGCAAAGTTTCTTGCGAGTGGAATGAGTGGGTTAGAGAAAAAGTGCGCGCGGTGGGGGTTGACGAAAAGCGGCTGTCAGCTTTCAGCCGTCAGCTTTCAGCTTCTTGGTGGCGGGGTGGGGTTGGTGCTTTCCCACCCATGTCGTCTGCTGCGCACACGCCATGGATGGGACACCCTGAGTCTGTGGCTGGGGATGGAGGCGAAACAGGAAAATAATTTACCTATTGACACTTGTGATGCTGGGGACTTACAAAACGGGGGCTGGCGTGCGCCTGGGAAGGGCTGCGCCCAAACGGAAAGGAGTCCACACGTGACAGAGAAGAGGAAAGTGGTTACGGGAAGAGGACGGAGGGTGGCGGGCGCGGCGCTGATGCTGGGTTTGCTGGCGGCGGGGACGTGGGCACAGACGAGCGGCGATGCGCTGCGGCAGGGCTTTGAGAATCCGCCGGATAGTGCGAAGCCGCGGGTGTGGTGGCACTGGATGAACGGCAACATCACGAAGGAAGGCATCCGCCTGGATGAGGAGTGGATGCGCCGGGCGGGACTGGCGGGATTCCAGAACTTCGACGCGGCACTGTTTACGCCGCAGGTGGTGGACAAGCGGCTGGCGTACATGACGCCGGAGTGGAAGGACGCCTTCAAATACGCGACGACGCTGGCGGATCAACTGGGCATGGAGATGGCGATTGCGGGATCGCCGGGCTGGAGCGAGACGGGCGGGCCGTGGGTTCCGGCGAAGGAAGGCATGAAGAAATATGTGTGGAGCGAGGTGCATGTGGAGGGCGGCAAGCCTTTCACGGGCACGGTGCCGCATCCGCCGTCGAACACGGGGGCTTTCCAGAATCTGCCGGTGGAGGATGTGGGCGCGATGCTGGGCGATGCCTTTCCCGCGCCGGAGTATTACGCGGACTCGGCGGTGATTGCGTACCGCGAAGCGGAGACGGATGTGCCGCTGGAGCAACTGCATCCGAAGATCACGACGAGCAGCGGGACGATTGACCCGGCGTTGCTGAGCGATGGCGACCTGGTGAAGACGGTGCAGCTGCCGAAGGCGAAGGAGATGGGCGCGAAGGCGTGGATCCAGTACGAGTTTGAGCAGCCGGAGGCGATTCGCGCGCTGACGATTGTGGCGGGCAAGAAAGGACCGGGGGAAGCGTTTCTGCCGCCGGGCGGCGACAGCGGACAGGCGCTGGAGGCGAGCGACGATGGCGTGAACTTCCGCGTGGTGGCGGAGGTGCCGAAGGGCGGATCGACGGAGCACACGATTGCGTTTGAGCCGGTGACGGCGAAGTATTTTCGCGTGACGTTCAAGACGCAGCCGGTGCCGCCGAATCCGTTTGCGGATATGGGATTGCCGAGCGGACCGCCGCCGACGAATCATGAGATTGCGGAGCTGGTGCTGCATCCGGGGGCGCGGGTGAACCGGTTCGAAGAGAAGGCGGCGTTTAACCAGATGCCCGATCTCTACAACCTGGCGACGGTGCACTTCACGCCGCAGGATGCGATTCGCAAGGGCGACGTGATTGATTTGACGAGCAGGATGCGCGCGGATGGGACGCTGGACTGGACGCCGCCGGCGGGGCACTGGGTGGTTTTGCGCTTTGGCTACTCGCTGCTGGGGATTTCGAATCATCCGGCGACGAAGGAAGCGACGGGGCTGGAGGTGGACAAGCTGAATGCCGGGTATGTGAAGCACTACATGGACAACTACCTGGACAGCTACAAGGAGACGGTGGGCGCGGATGAGATGGGCAAGCGCGGCATCCGGTATGTGATTACGGATAGCTGGGAGGCAGGCGCGCAGAACTGGACAGACAACATGCTTGCGGAGTTCACGAAGCGGCGGGGCTATGACCCGCGGCCGTGGATGCCGGTGCTGGCGGGGCGGATTGTGGAGAACGCGCAGGCGAGCGACCAGTTTCTGTGGGACCTGCGGAAGACGATTGCGGACCTGACGGCGGATGAGCACTATGGCCAGGTGGAGGCTTCGCTGAAAGAGCGCGGGATGGGCCACTATGGCGAGTCGCACGAAGACAATCGCGCCTTCATTGCCGATGGGATGGAAGTGAAGAAGCTGGACGATATTCCCATGAGCGCGATGTGGGTGCAGAAGCCGGGCGTGAACAAGGTGACGTACAACTACAACGCCGATGACCGGGAGTCGGCATCTGTTGCGCACATCTATGGGCAGAACCTGGCGGCGGCGGAGTCGATGACTTCGTGCGACACGACGACGGCGTGGGCGTGGTCTCCGGCGACGCTGAAGCCGACGGCGGACCAGGAGTTCCTGAACGGGATCAACCGCTTTGTGATTCACGAGTCGGCGCACCAGCCGCTGGTGGGCAAGGCGCCAGGCGTGACGCTGGGGCCGTGCGGGCAGTGGTTCAACCGCAATGAGACGTGGGCCGAGCGGGCGCATGTGTGGACGGGCTATCTGTCGCGCAACTCGTTTCTGCTGCAGCAGGGCAAGTTCGTGGCGGACGTGGTGTATTTCTACGGAGAAGACTCGAACGTGACGGCGATCTTCCATGAATCGTCTCCGGATGTGCCGGCGGGATACAACTTCGACTACATCAATGCAGACGGCCTGATCCATGAGCTTGGGGTGGCGGATGGGCGCATCACGACAAAGTCAGGGATGAGCTACGGCATTCTGGCGCTGGACAAGTACAGCCAGCACATGTCGCTGCCGGTGCTGCGGGCGATTCATGCGCTGGTGCAGCAGGGCGCGGTGGTGGCAGGAAAGAAGCCGGTGGGCACGCCGAGCCTGGCAGACGATGCAGCGGAGTTCAACAAGCTGAACGATGAATTGTTCGGCGACGGTACGGGCATGCATACGGTGGGCAAAGGCAAGGTGTTTGCGGGGCAGGATGCCGCAGCCGCGCTGAAGGCGCTCAACGTGAAGCCTGACTTTGATGCCTCCGGCAGCACGCATGGGCAGATGATTGCGTTTGCGCATCGCAGGCTGGCCGATGGCGACCTCTACGTTGTGGACAACCGCGGTGATGAAGCATCCGGCGTGGAGGCGAGCTTTCGCGTGACGGGCAAGGCGCCGGAGCTGTGGTACTCCGAGGATGGGCGCATCGTTCCGGCGTCGTACAAGATGGCGGAAGGACGTACGACGGTGCCGCTGAGCCTGGAGCCGTGGGGCACGGTGTTTGTGGTGTTCCGCAAGGCGACGAAGGAGACAGCGCACACGGTGCCGCAGCCCGTGGAGACTGCGATGGCGACGGTGGCTGGGCCGTGGACGGTGAGCTTTGAAGCGGGACGCGGCGCGCCGGCTTCCATCACGCTGGACAAGCTGATCTCGTGGACGGAGAGCAGCGATAAGGGTGTGAAGTACTTCTCGGGAACGGGCACGTATACGAAGACAATCGAAGCTGCGCCGGGGTGGTTCAAGGCGGGATCGAAGCTGGTTCTCGACCTGGGCGACGTGAAGAACCTGGCAGTGGTGACGGTGAATGGCAAGGAACTGGGGACCGTGTGGCACGCACCGTACCGCGTGGATGTGACGCAGGCGATGAAGCCGGGCGCGAACCAGATCCAAGTGCAGGTGATTAACGCATGGGTGAACCGGCTGATTGGCGATCAGCAGCCGGATGCGACAACGAAGTACACGTTCGCGACATGGAAGGCGTACAAGGCGGACTCGCCGCTGCAGGCGTCAGGGCTGATTGGGCCAGTGACGGTGATTCAGCAGAGCCGATAGCTGGGGGCTGCGTCGAACGAGGATGTCGAGAGCAGGGGCCGGTCTTTCTTTCCGAGGGACCGGCCCCGGTGTTTGCCGGCGTGATTTTGTGCAGGCGTTGCCGCGGCGACCTTCGAAGGCGGGATGGACTATCATCGCGGCAGAAGACGGTGCGCGGTTTTTGCGGGCAGGCAAACGTGTCGAGCGCTCTCCATCTCGTGGCAGGCTGCATGTTGCTGGTGCAGGCGGCGGGAGTGCCTGCGGAAGCCGCCCCTCTGACGGCGGAGCAAAGCCGCGTGCTGGAGCGCGTACGCACGATGGCGCTTGCGTATACGCAGGGGCTGCCGGACTTTATCTGCACGCAGATTACGCATCGCTCGGTGACGAGCCGGGGTAATCCCGCGACAGGCCTTACGGGCGTGACCACCAGCTCTGGAGCCACGAATCTTTCATCTCTTGCGAGCGGTTCAGGCGGCGGAAGCGACGTGATCGAAGAGAAGCTGACGTTTATCAAGCAGGCCGAGCACTACGAAGTGCTGACGGTGGACGGGAAGAAGACAAGCGACGCGGAGCACATGCAGTTCCAGGGGGCGATCAGCGCGGGCGAGTTTGGCAGTGCGCTGCGCCATGTGTTTGACCCGGAGTCGCAGGCGAGCTTTGGCTGGGACAGAGAGGGCAGCCTGCATGGGCAGCGCGTCTACATCTTCACCTACAAGGTGCCGAAAGAACACGGAATCTTCGTGATTCACAGCGCAACGGGCAGGCAGATTGTGGCGGCCCACGCGGGGCGCATCGTTGTGGATGCAGGCACGCTGCAAGTGGTCAAGATCGATTCGCGCCTGGAACTGCCTTTGGATTTCCCCATTGAGATGGGTGAAACGACGGTGGAGTACAGGCAGGAGGACATAGCAGGCAAGCGGTATACGCTGCCCTATCACTCGGAAGTGAGCATGGAGGACCGGAACTTTCTCTATGTGAACCGGATCGACTTCAAGGATTACCACAAGTTTTCGACGGACTCGACGATTCTCTACGACAATCCCTCTCCGGAGTAGTCTGCGA
>JBAUTX010000112.1:0-2989 GCA_049582405.1 Occallatibacter sp.
GGTCGCACTCACCACAATTTGGCCGGGCCGGAAATGGGGTACAAGCCGCGCAACCGTGGAACGCAGAAACTCTGAAGGAATCACCGACACGACGATTGCAGCGGAGGCAAGGCACGCCGGATCAGCCGTGATGCGCAGCTCTGAGGGAATCGGAAAGCCAGGGAGAAAGCGTACGTTTTCTCCCGCAGCGACGATCTCCTCTGCCTCGTCTACGCTGTGTGACCACAAGGTCACTTCATGGCCGCCGCGGCGGTGCAAGGAAAGGGCGATCGCGGTTCCCCATGCGCCGGAACCGAGCACAACGATGCGGCTCATGCAGGCTTCCCTTCGTGAACGCGTGAACCCAGGCGGCTTTCTGTACCGGAAAGCAGCCGGCGGATGTTCTGGTGATGTTTCCCAATAATGAGGAGGGCCACGATGATCTCGGCCGAGATGAAGAATGGTGGCCTTTCACCATGGACGAGGAAAAAGGCAAATGCAGGAAAGCTGGCCGAGCCAAGGATCGATGCGAGCGAGACGTATCGCGTGAAATAGAGCACCGCAAAGAACACGCTGATTGCTGCCAGAGCCGCCCACGGCGCCGCAACCAGAAAAACGCCGAAGCCCGTCGCCACGCCCTTGCCGCCGCGAAAACGCAACCAGACCGGAAACATGTGCCCCAGCACTGCGCTGAGAGCGGCCAGCGCTTCCACGCTGCGAACCGGAGAATGCGGCATCAGCAAAGGGGCGGCAAGAGAGCCAAGCCACACAGCCGCACAGCCCTTGAGCATGTCCAGGAAGAAGGTCGCAGCCCCAAGGCCTTTCCCACCAGAGCGCAAAACGTTGGTTGCGCCAATGTTTCCGCTGCCCACGGTGCGGATGTCCTGCTTGCGTACAAACCGCACCAGCAGATAACCGGTCGGGATGGACCCAATGAAATAGGAGGCCGTAAGAATCAGAAGACTTGCACCGGACATGACGAGTGAGAGTGTAGCAGGTACGCCTTATCGAACCAACTGTGTAGAGGCACGTGGTGCGGCTTTTCGGAGCCCGTTCCTGGGACCGGTGCATCGAAACGGGCGGGTGTATACTTCAGTCCTCCCCCGGCGCAAGAATTCCCATTTCATGAATGAGGGTACGTGTCATGCCTAGTTACCTTTTGCAGGCGTCCTACAGCACGGAAGCGTTGAGGGTGTTGATCAAAAAGCCGGAGGATCGAACAGAAGTTGTTCGGAGAGCGGTTGAAAAACTTGGCGGCAAGCTGGTTGGCCTGTGGCTGTCCTTCGGCGATCAGGACGTTGTGTGCATTATCGAGATGCCCAATAACGTAAGCGCCGCGGCGATTTCGCTGGCCATTGGTGCAGGCGGCGCTCTCAAGACCACCAGGACGACGTCTCTGCTGAGCGTGGACGAGGGGATTGCCGCCCTCAAGAAAGCATCAACATCGGGTTATAGCCCGGTCACTTCCAGAAAGTGAAGGCGCGGATCGGTCCTGCCGGAACGAAACGCAGCCGACAGGATCGACGGGCAATCCCGGTATGCGCTGCCGGGATTCAATCGACCATCACTTCGCCCGGTACGATGGGGCGGGTCCGGTAGAGTTTGCCTTGATAAGCAAGCCAGCCCATAAAGGCCAACACGGCCAGATAGACGAGCAGCTTGATCAGGTCCGGCTCGCGTCCGCGCGGCAGTGACTTCCATAGAATCAGCAGCACGGTTTGCGCCGCCGTGACAGCCCAGACAGATCCATAAAAGTAGCGGCGCTCCACGCCTTCGCCCCTGGTGCGCGGACCCACTCGCGGCAGCTTTCCAAAAGCGCCCAGCGTCAGAATGATGATGCACAGGGGTAGATAAAGATGCTGGTACAGCTGCTTCATATACCAGACCCCCGTGACGACCGCGATCAGCAGGCCGGCCATGTTGAGTAGGGCAAAGTTCAGCACGGCATTCCAGGCAAACGTGTAGCAGACCCGCCGGTACAGGGGATTCGCCTTGTCTTCATCGAAGCGCAGAATGTACGGGCGGTGCTCCACGCCGGGCAATTGTGCGCGCCACCCGGCAATCCCCGTACCGATCAGGACGAGAGCCAGCCAGGCGGAGTTGGCCTTGCTGAATCCGTGCGCGAAGAGAGAAAACGTCAGCGGGCCCGGCGCAAGGAAAAAGACCCAGATCCAGATGGGCCAATGTGCGAGCCGGTAGTAGGGTTTGTTGCGTTCGCGGATCTTCCGCTCATGCGCGTATTCAACCTTGCCTGCATACCCCATGGGCGAAAGTGTGTCAGAGGCTGCGGGAGCGCGTCAATCCGCTTGTCACCCAAATCATCGGGGATGTGCGCCCGCATGCAACAGCCTCTCGCAAGCCACGCGATGCCTGCGCAGGCATATCGCGAAGGTCGAGGAAATCGCCCAGAACATCCCCGCCCGAATCGAGCCGATTGCCCCCATTTACACTGGAAAGGTATGGCGGAAGAAAAAGAGTTACGATACGACCCTGCAGCCATTGAGACCAAATGGCAGGAGCGCTGGGCCGCGGACCCAAAGCTGTACGCCGCTGAGCCGGCAAGCTGCGGCAAGCCCAAATACTATGTGCTCGAGATGCTGCCCTACCCGAGCGGCCAGTTGCACATGGGCCACGTGCGCAACTACTCCATTGGCGACGCTCTCGCGCGCCGCATGTGGATGCGCGGCTACAACGTGCTGCACCCCATGGGCTGGGACGCATTTGGTCTCCCTGCGGAGAATGCCGCGCTCAAAAACAACACTCCGCCGCGCGAATGGACGCTGGGGAATATCGCTGCCATGAAGCGTCAGATGCAGCGCCTCGGGCTGGGCTACGACTGGGCCACAGAAGTGACGACGTGCCTGCCGGATTACTACCGCTGGAATCAGTGGTTCTTTTTGCGGATGTATGAGAAGGGGCTCGCCTATCGCAAGAAGAGCAAGGTGAACTGGTGCCCGGACTGTGCGACCGTGCTCGCCAATGAGCAGGTGGTCGACGGGCGCTGCTGGCG
>JBAUTX010000113.1:0-3747 GCA_049582405.1 Occallatibacter sp.
CCACTCCACAACGGAAAGCTCAGACCGTGCCTGAAAATCTCAAATCGAAATCCGTCACCTACGCCGATGCCGGAGTGGACATTTCCAGCGGCGATCGTGCCAAGGACAAGATCAAGTTCCTGGCCCAGAAGACCTTCAACCGCAATGTCCTCGGCGGCATCGGCGGCTTCGGAGCGCTCTTCCGCCTCGACCTCCAGCGATTCAAGAATCCCATCCTTGTCAGCTCCGCCGATGGCGTCGGCACCAAGCTCAAGGTCGCCTTCGAACTCGGCCTCCACCACACCGTCGGCGCCGACCTCGTCAACCACTGCGTCAACGACATCGCCGTCCAGGGCGCCACGCCGCTCTTCTTCCTCGACTACCTCGCCACCGGCCGCCTTGACCCCGAGGTCACCGAGGCCGTCGTCACCGGCCTCGCCGAAGCCTGCAAGGCCAACGGCTGCGCCCTCATCGGCGGTGAAACCGCCCAGATGCCCGGCTTCTACGCCGACGGCGAGTACGACCTCGCCGGCTTCATCGTCGGCGCCGTCGACCGCGACAAGATGATCACCGGCGCGGAAATCAAGCCCGGCGACGTCCTCATTGGCATGCCCTCCACCGGCCTCCACACCAACGGCTACTCACTCGCCCGCAAGCTCTTCTTTGAAGTCGCCGGCTACAAGCCCACGCAATACGTCACTGCCATCAAGGAGAAAGCCGGCGCGGCCCTCATGAAGACCCACCGCAGCTATCTCCACGTCATCCAGAAGCTCGTCTCCGGCGGGCTCACCACCGGCATGGCCCACATCACCGGCGGCGGCATCACGGAAAACCTGCCGCGCATCCTGCCCAAAAACACCGGCGCGCAGATCGAAATCGGCACCTGGCCCGTCCTGCCCATCTTCGACCACCTCCGCGACCTCGGCCAGGTCTCGCAGGAGGAGATGATGCGCACCTTCAACATGGGCATCGGCCTCATCGCCGCCATCCCCGCCGCCAAATTCACGCGCGCCAAATCGCTCCTTGATCGCGCCGAAGAAAAGTTCTACGTCATCGGCCGCGTCGTCAAAGGCGACCGCAGGGTCCAGTACACATGAAGCTTCAACCCCGCACAAATACGGGCGCCCCAGCCTCAAACGTGGGTGCCCCAGCCTCAAACGTGGGTGCCCCAGGTTCGGCGCAGCCTCATCGCGCCTAACCTGGGATAGGAACCTGGGTTAGGGAGAGTTGAAAATTGGATAGACCACCCCAGCATCACCCCCTCCGCCTCGGCATCCTCATCTCCGGCCGCGGCTCCAACATGATCGCCATCCACAACAGCATCCGCGAGGGCCTCCTGCCCGGCGTTGAGATCGCCATCGTCATCTCCAACACCGCCAGCGCCTGCGGCCTCGCCGTCTGCCGCGAACTCGGCCTGCCCACTGAAGTTTTCATCTCCAAGGGCCGCCCGCGCGCCGAGCACGACGCCGACGTCGCCGCCTGCCTCCGCCGCCACAACGTCGATCTCGTCGTCCTCGCCGGTTACATGCGCCTGCTCTCGCCGGAGTTCATCCACGCCTTCCACAACCGCATCGTCAACATCCATCCCTCGCTGCTGCCCGCCTTCCCCGGTCTCGACGCCCAGCACCAGGCCTTCGACTACGGCGTCAAAATCGCCGGCTGCACCGTCCACTTCGTCGACGAGCACCTCGACCACGGCCCCATCATCCTCCAGCGCGCCATCCCCGTCCTCGACACCGACGACGCCGATTCCCTCTCCGCGCGCATCCTCAAGGAAGAGCACACCGCATACTCAGAGGCCATCGCCCGCATCGCCAGCGGCGACTACGAATTCCAGGGCCGCCGCTACGTCCGCCGCAAGTCCTAACGCGCTGCTGAATTCTCGCAACGCCTGGAGCTCCGCTCTCCCTCACCCATTCCTGCGCAATAGAATTTCTCCTATCTCCTAAGTTTTTAGTTGACACGCAATCGTTTCCGAGCTAGTCTCCTAATCGTTTAGGAGAATTACCTGTGGGCAAAGCAAATCCGGCCGGCTTGACCAAGCTCGAGTTACGCATCATGCAGGTGATCTGGAGGCGCGGCAGCAGCACCGTCGCCGAGGTGCAGGCGGAGCTGGATCCGCCTCTTGCCTACACCACCGTGCAAACCATGCTCAACATCCTTGCGCGCAAAGCCAAGCTCCGCCGCGAGCTTCGGGGCCGCGCATATGCCTACTTGGCAAAAGAGAGCGAAGCCAGTGCGCTGAGGCGCGGTCTGCGCGACCTCATTGATCGCATGTTCGGCGGCTCCAGTGAAGAGCTCGTGATGAGCCTCTTGAAGACGCGCCAGATCGACCCGCGCAAACTCGCCGAGCTCACGCAGCGCTACAAGCGGCAGGAAGGGGACAACTCATGAAGAGCATCGAGGCCTGGATTCTTTCGTATCTTCTGAATTCGCTTTGGCAGGTTCCGCTCCTCTTTGCCGCCGGACTCGCCGCAGCACGCACCCTTCGCAAAGTGAGCATCGAGGCCGAACATCAGACGTGGGTCGGCGTCCTTGTTCTTCAAAGCCTTCTGCCCGCCCTCTCCACGCTTCCTCACACGTGGCTCCAGTCCCTCATCGCCAGTTACCGCGTCACAGAGGGTTCGGGCACCGGGGGCGTCACGGTAACCCTCGGACCAGCCACCGCCTTCAGCAGCGTTGCGCTTCCGCCTGCTCTGCTCGCCGCCGTCGCGCTCGTGTACTGCTCCGTATGCGCTTATTTCATGCTCCGGCTTGGCTGGCGCTGCCTGGCACTCTATCGAATTCAGCACGAAGCGCAAGAGATTGCGCTCGATGAGAGCACAGCGCGATTTGCCGCACAGTGCACCGACAGGTGGCACATCGGCCGCGTGGTCATCGCAAGCTCATCGCGCATCCGCGTGCCCATCACCATGCGTCTCTTCCGCAATGTCGTTCTTCTGCCAGAAGAGATGCCCTCCAGGGTGAGCGTCGTCGATCTTCAAACGGTCATCACACACGAGATGGCCCACATCCGGCGCAACGACTTCCTCAAGAATCTCGCCTGCGAGGCGCTGGCTCTGCCTTTGGCCTGGCACCCGTTTCTGTCTTGCACCCGGCAACGGCTGATGGAGACCCGCGAAATTGCCTGCGACGCAATGGCATCCGCCATGCAGGGCCGCACGCAGTATCTGCAATCTCTCCTGCGCCTCGCTGCCCTGCTCGTGCATGAAAGGCCTGCACGAATCCCCGATGCCATCGGCATCTTTGACACCAACACACTGGAGAGGAGACTTATGCATCTTACAAATGATCCCAACCAAATTGCCGGCGCACGGCGCATCGCAGCCTTTGCCGCTGCGGCAGCGTTCGCCCTCGCCACATGCGGATCTGCCTATGCCCTGGCCATGCATGTGGACGCAGCTCAAGGCGGATCCGCCGGAGTCGGCGCATCCACAGCCAGCTCCACTGTCAAGGTCCCTGCCAAGGAGATGGAAGCGAACGTCATCTCCAAGCAGGCACCTAAATACCCGGCAGATGCCAAACGCGCAAGGATTCAGGGCAAAGTTGTCTTGAGCGCAGTCATCAGTGAAAAGGGAGACGTCGAACAGCTCAAGGTCGTGTCAGGCCCCAAAGAGCTCTGTCAATCCGCCCTCGACGCCGTGCAGCAGTGGAAATACAAGCCATATCTCATCAACGGGAAGCCAGTCGCGGTGCAAACCACCATCAACGTCACCTACCGGCTCGCCAAGTGAACCACCTTCGGACGCCTGCTCCAAAGCCATCGCC
>JBAUTX010000114.1:0-4703 GCA_049582405.1 Occallatibacter sp.
GTATCACTACCGATTCAAAGTCAGCAGCAGTGGCCCTGTGAAGGTGCAGTACACCGAAGAGCCAGGCCGCGCGACGCGCCAGGCCAGCGGCCCTGTGTTGAGCGAGGGTGAAGAAGGACGGCTTGAAATTGTCCTGCTGCCAGGCGGGAGGGTGGAGTTTAACCCGGCGCTGACGGAAGGCCGGTGACCCGGCCCACCACCAGAAAGAACCAGTAGTGGGCCGAGGGACTCAGTGGACCATGCTCTGGAAGAGCTGCGAATTGAGCAGAGTGCTGAATGTCGAGTCAGAGGTGGCGAAGTGGATATTCAGCTGGCCGGAGTTCGACGAGATGTCGGTGGCGGCCATCGCTGCCTTCTCTGAATCCGTGCCGCTCATCTTCTTGTACGTTGCCGCGGCATTCAGGAGCGAGGAAACCGTCGCTGCGGCAAACATATCTCCGGTCGAGACGGTCAGGTCGAACACCACCCCGTGGGTGAAGTTCATGGAATACCAGGAGGCCATCAGGCGCTTCCGCACCGAGTCATAATCCGTCATGGAGCCGGCCTGGCCCAGCAGCTGCTTCATCATGGTCTGCGTGCCCTTCTGGTCGAGGATGCTCCACAAGGGCTCGGCGTCTACCGAGCGCATGGCGTCCATCATGGCGCCGTTGGTGAGGAAGTTGGGCGCGACGCCGTCGCGTGCATCGAGGCTCTGCTTGACGGCTTCATTGCTGCCAAAGATCATCGTCGAGGGATCCACGAAGCAAAGCACCATGCCTGTCTTTCCCATCGGGTAAATCTTGTTGGTGCGAACCAGTGTCGGCTTCACCTTCTGCTTGCGGAAGTTCGCCATGATGTCATCCATGGGAAACTGCCCCTGGGCAATGCCCACGGTTTCTACCTCGTCACTGGAGCCGCTGGGCCGAAAGAGTGCGAAGGCCAGAGCGTCAACATCGTGATTGTCATTGAGGCCAGACTTGGTGAGCGCCTCGTCAAACTGCTTCAGGTCGGGCGGCATCACCTTGTCGCGCAGCGCCATGGCGGTGTCGGAGTTCTGCATCGCGCGGTAATCGAGGGCCACGAGTTGCTGCACATCGCGCGGAATAGCGCCGCGGGCGTCCCCACTCAACTGAGACGCTGTGGCGGGAAGCGCGAGGGCTACTAAGACTGCTGAAACGGAGATGCGAAGCAAATTGTCGAACAAGTTATTCCTCCTGAAATGCAACCGCCGGATTGGCGAGAAGGGCGAACGACCGTAGCGGACCGGTTCCATTCGGTGTTACAAGACGGACATTCCCTGCTGATCTGTCGGTCTTCATTCAATCCTCCGCTGCATGTTTCAACTGCACTTCGATCCGGCGCCCCGGTTACTCTTTGCCTGGCCATCTGAGCGGTGCGGCCAGCCGCCGCTCCAGGATCTTGGTCTCCGGATCGAACTCACCTAATTGACGCATCCACTCGCTTTCCCGCTCACAGGCGGCTTCAGGGAGCAGGCCGATAATCTCGCCCTCAACGAGGGGCGTCTTGTGGCGGAGCGCCATCCGGGCGACGGCGCTGTACACCTTGGAAACCGGAGTCGCCTCAAAGTCGGTGATGTTCATGGAAAGCTCGGCACGCCCGTGGGCGAGCAAACCCATTGCTTTCACGGTCTTAAGCCCGCCGGAGGTGGCGCGGATTTCCCGTGCCATGGCCCGCACCACGCCAAGATCCGAAGAGTCGAAGTATAAGTTGTACTCCACGAGGAACTTGCGGGCGCCGATGATGCAGGCTCCGGCAGTGGGGTGGAGGCCTGGACCGCCGAGGTCGGGCCGGCGTGCTGCCTCCTTGCGCACGGCGTCGCGGAGGCCTTCGAACTGGTCGCGTCGCAGATCTTCGAGATTCACCCGATCGGGGCGTGCTGCCGCGGCGCCATAGAAATACACCGGGATGCCGAAGCGCTTCCAGACTTCGTCGCCGGCCTGGCGAGCGAGCAGCACACACTGCTCCAGCTTGATGCCGGAGATAGGGACAAACGGGATGACGTCTGCGGCGCCGATGCGCGGATGGACGCCTTCCTGGGTCGTCAGGTCGATGAGCTCAGCGGCCTTGCCTGCCCCGCGTACGGCGGACTCGACGACGGCGGCTGGCGTGCCGGCAATCGTGACGACGGAGCGGTTATGGTCGGCGTCCATGGACCAGTCGAGCAGGTGCACCCCATCCACACGCATGGCGGACACAATGGCCTCCACCCGGCGGACATCTCTGCCTTCCGAGAAGTTTGGGACGCACTCGATGACGGGGCTTGTCATGCAGACTTTCCTTGTTCTACCGCCAGAAGGTGTAGCCCATCTGGACCTGGATACTGGCATTCACGCCGGGGTTGCGGTCGCCGAGCGAGGCGGAGGAGATGTGAGCAGCGCTTACGCAAAGGTCAAGGGACTGGCCTGGCCGGGTGAAGTAATGGACGCCGACTCCAGCCCCAGACGAGAAATTGAACACGGACGTTCCACCGGGCGTGCCGTGTGGAACGAGTGCATCGGGGGGAAACTTGTGCGTTGTGTAAATCACAGCTCCCGCAGCCTGGAACCATGGTTGAAAGCGCTTCGATGGAGTAAGGAAGTTCCAGCGGAAGATTGCAGGAGTGACGCTGACGCCGGTGTAAGTGCCGCCCCCGACGGGAGCCTGAAAGGGTGTCCCCGTGTAAGTGAACGTCTCGAGGTGCGGGGGTGGCGTATAGGCCTGCCAAAGCGGGATGATATTGCCAGCCAATTGAAACTGGCCGGACAGAATGCCCGCGTGCACAACCGGAGAGATGACCTTGCCCAGTTCAAAGCCCGTGAAGAAGAACTTGAAGTTGTCGCGCGTGTCGAGGCCTGTGCCCCAGTTTACAAATGGGCCATACTCCCAGCTGCGCTGCGCACGAACCTGGGCAACAGGATTTTCGACGGAAGGGGCAGGCACTGCGCCGGAGGTTTGCGCAGAGCCTGCAGCGGCCATGAGAGCTATGGCAAGGACAAGCGTCAAGTTACGAATCAAGGAACATCCCCTGTGCACAGCGACTTTCAGGATTCCATAAAAAGGCCGCCACAACCGGGCGGCCTTTGTAAATGCCCGTTTCATTCCGGATCAGCCGGCGACCTGTTCCATTTGCGCCGCGTCCATGTCGAAGTTTGAGTAGACGTTCTGCGTGTCGTCGAAGTCCTCAAGCGCCTCAAGCAGACGGACCATCTGCGCGGCTGCTGGACCTTCCAGCCTGGTGTAGGTCGAGGCGATCATGGTGACCTCGCTCATCACCGTCGGGATGTTGGCAGCCTTCACGGCATTGAGAACGGCTTCGAATCCAGACGGATCTGTGATGATCTCCCAGGTGTCGCCTTCGTCGTTGAGATCTTCACCGCCGTGCTCAAGGACGATGTTCATCAGCTGCTCTTCCGTGGCAGCGGACTTCTCGACCGCGATGAGGCCCTTCTTGGAGAACATGAAGCGGACCGAACCGGATTCCCCGAGGTTGCCGCCGTTCTTTGAGAAAGCGTGGCGAATCTCGCTGACCGTGCGGTTCCGATTATCGGTCAGCACCTCGACGATGATTGCGACGCCGCCGGGGCCGTAGCCCTCGAAGGTGATCTCCTCGTAGTTGACGCCTTCCAACTCACCGGTGCCGCGCTGGATGGCGCGCTTGATATTCTCGGCCGGCATGTTCTCGGCCTTGGCAGCCAGAATCGCGGTCCGCAAGCGGGGGTTGCCGTCAGGGTCTCCACCGCCGCCCTTGGCGGCAATGGTGATTTCTTTGATGAGACGGGTAAAGATCTTGCCGCGCTTGGCATCGAGCGCGCCCTTCTTGTGCTTAATGGTGGCCCATTTCGAGTGGCCGGACATGAGAACCTCAATCGTGGTGGAAATACTGGCGCTTGAGACGCACCTGACCCAGTGAGTATATCACTGCGCAGGATGCCTCTTGAAAAGCCGCGCAGGGTCCGAAACTCCCGATTGCGGTCCGCAACTCGCAGGATCTTCTAGGGCTTCCCAATCCTGCCAAGCAGCATCTAATCTGAGAGGTACGCCGCCTTCTCGATCGAGTTCCTCATTCCCCGGAATTGCCAAGGAGCCTGTTTGAAGACCATCCTTTCTGTCCTGCTGCTGACGGGTGTGGCCCTGAGTGTGGCCCGCGCCCAGGATAATTACGAAATCCAGGTCTATCCCTCCGAAACGATGGATCCCGGCGTGCTCCTCGTCGAGTTGCATAGCAACTACACGGTGCAAGGCGGCACGACCACTGAATACGGCATGCTCCCCACACAGGGCCAGGAACATGAGACGGTCGAGTTCACGCAGGGCATTAACGACTGGTCGGAGGTGGGGTTCTATGTTTTCACCTCGGCGAAAAACGGAAACGGCGTGCAGTGGGTGGGCGACCATATCCGCCCGCGCGTGCGGGTCCCGCCCTCGTGGCACTGGCCCGTCGGCGTAAGCGTCTCCAACGAAATCGGGTATGCCCGTGCCGCTTATGCAAATCCAACGTGGTCGTGGGAGATTATGCCCATCGTCGATCAGACGGTTGGCAAATGGTACTGGGCAGTCAACACCTCGATGGACTGGGGCATCCATCCGACTGGCCTGCCGCCCGGGACCTCAGCCGCAGAGAGAGCGTACTACGACCGGGTGGTTTCGCCGAGCGGTCTTACCTTTGGCCCGGCGGCCAGCGTGACCTTCCAACCCGCCAAGGTGATCAACTTTGGCTTTGAGTA
>JBAUTX010000115.1:0-3262 GCA_049582405.1 Occallatibacter sp.
CGTGGACTACCTGAAGCCCACGCCGCTTGGCGTGCCGCTGACCATCCGCGCCCGCGTGACGGAGATCAACGATCGCAAGGTCGTGGTCGAGTCGACCGTTTACGCGAACGGCATTGCCACCGTCACAGGCAAAGTGGTTGCGGTGCAGATCCCCGCGAGCTTCGGCAAGAGCTGACGAGGCTCGGCGAGGGTTTGTTGCGGTCGCGGACGGGAGACGTGGGGCGCTCCGGCTATTCGTTCATTTCTTCGAAGAGTTCGCGGACGTAGTTGCGAGCCTGAGCGAGGGCTCTGCGCCCGGCGGCGGTGGCGGCGTAGACCTTGCGCTGGTGGCCGCTGATGAGCTGGGTGCGGGAGCGGAGCCAGCCGCGGCGCTCCATGCTGTGGAGGAGCGGATAGATGGTGCCGGGACCGAGGCGGTAGCCGTGGCGGCCGAGTTCGTGGATGATGCCGAGGCCGAAGATGGGCTCCTCGGCGGCGTGATGGAGAACGTGAAGGCGCACGAGGCCGATGTAGAGTTCCTGGTTGGTGGCGGGGTTGGTGGAGGCGCTGCGGGATTTGGGCATGGTGGGTTCCAGTGCGGGGTGGTCAGGAAATCATCCTATACGGTCGGCTAGCGGGGGAAACGTGAGCAGCAGGCCGAGAAGAAAGAGCATGAAGGCGGCTGCGCACATGGGGCCGAGGGCGAGGCTGCGCGCGCGCCAGCGGAAGTGGAGGATGGCCCAGGCGGCGAGCCAGAGGGCGATGGCCGAGGTGGTGACGCCGGAAAGCGGGCCGGTGGGGCGGTAGAAGGTCATCCAGAGCTTGAGAGCGGCGAGGCGGTCGGCGGCGATGGCGAAGAGGGCGAGGGCGAGCGAGCCGATGCCGGCGGCGAGCAAAGCGGCAGCGGCGGGGCCGGTGGGCATAGGCGCGGATGCATCAGAGTGCATGGTTCAGGCTCCGTGGATGAGATGGATGGTGCTGCCGCCGGTGATGGGGGCGGCTTTGTTGATGATGGCGCCGGAGAGGCCGGCGATGGCTGCGGCGAGGAAGGCTGCGGCGAGGAATCCGAGGACAGCGTTGCGCAGGGTGGGGAGCGCGGCGAGACGGCGGCCATAGCGTGCGACGATGGCGGCGGCCATGGTGGTGGCGATGGGGACGAGCCAGGCGACGTGCTCTTTCCACTCCATGCCGATGGAGTGCCAGTCGGAGGTGGCGGGGCTGGCGAGCAGCAGGCGCTGGGGGTAGCTGGCGAGGTTGGCGCCCGCGGGCGGGATGGCGCGGTACCAGGGATAGACGATGTACGCGCCGGTGAGGACGGTGAACCAGGCGAGTGCGGCCATGACGACGAGATAGACACGGAGGAAGGATTCGTCTGCGGCGGTGAGGGCTGCGGCGGCGGAGGGGCTGTAGCGGCGGGCGAGCTCGACGAGTGCGCCGGAGCAGGCGAGGAGGTAGAGCGCGCCGAAGCCGATGCCGTGGAGGAGGCTCCAGAGTGCGCGCGCGGTGATGTCCATGAGGTGCGGTCCTTTCTGCGCAGAGGCGCGACTAGGGGAGCGGTTGATCGATGAGGAAGGCCTGGTTGGGATCGGGCTTTGCGGCGCTGTCCTTACCCCAGGTCCAGTAGAGGCCGAGGTAGGCGTAGTTTTCGGTTTGGCCGGCGACGGAGTGGCCGTAGCAGAAGAGCAGCTCCTGATTGGGGTTGTGCTTGAAGTGGTAGTAGCCGCCGAGGTCGATGAGGGTGGCGGATTGCGTTTGCGGGGTGGCGGGGCCCTCGCGGGCGTGGGAGAAGACTTCGCCGCCGAACTCGAGGCGGGGGCCGAAGGTGTATTTGGTGAGGAAGCCGCCGTAGGGGAAGTTGCGGTAGTCGGTTTGCGGGACGATCTGATAGCCTGCGCCGCCGTCGAAGAGCCACTTGCCGTAGTTCTTCTGGAGCCAGATGGGGAGCTTGTACCAGACCTTGCCGACGCTGAGGCCTTTATCGGCGTTGCCGGTGGGCATTTCAAACATGGTAAAGGTGCCGATCTGGGGCAGGTGCTTTGTCTCTTTGAACCAGGCAATTTTCGCGCCGAGTTCCATGTCGGTGAGGCCGAAGACGGTGGGGCCCGTGCCGGAGGGTGCGTAGAAGGGCTTGTTGGAGGGAGCGATGACGCCCCAGGGGAGGACGGCGTGGAGCTGCACGCGGGGGATGGCGCCCCAGTTGAACTCTAAGGCGGGGCCGAGGGAATCCATCTCGACGGGCGTGCCGTCGGCGGAGCCGAAGATATAGAACTCGTAGTGGTGGAGGTCAACGGGGACGGGGTCGTCGGTTTGATAGGGCGGGCCCTGCGCGCGGAGGGCTGGCGCGCCGGCGAGGGCAAATAATGCGAGCACAACGACACAACGGAAGCGAAGCGCGGGGAGCTGCCTCACGAGGGACCTCCGGGGTGATGGGCTTGCTATCGAAATTCGATACTGGCATGGAAGACAGCGCCGCGTCAATCGTTATCGAAGTTCGATGGTGGGATTGGAGGTGGGGCGGGGATCAGCGGCCGGGCCACTCTTCGACGACGATGCCGAGGTCGTTGAGCTGCTGGATGGCGGCTTCGACGTTGCGGCGGATGCGGCGGCGGTCGGCGGCGGGTGCGCCGGGGGCCTCGGCGACGGCGACGACGCGGCCGTAGCGCCAGGCTTCGGAGGGCAGGTCAGTGATGGCTTCGGCGAGATCGGAGAGGTGGATCTGGAGCTCCTGGCGGCGGGCGGCCTCGGGGCGGAGCATGGTGCCTTCGCCGATGGTGCTGGTGTTGGCGTCGGCGAGGGCGATGCGGAGGTCGAGCTTGTCGGCTTCGACGGTGAGGAAGGGATTGACCCATGCGGAGGGGTCGTGGATGTCGACGTAGAGGCTCTTGGTGGGGAGCGGGATGGCGGCGAGGGTGGCGCGCTGCCTGTCGCGGAGGGTGGCGCTGGCCTGGGCTTTCTGCTCGGCGGTGGCGGCCTTTTGGGCGACGCCCTCGACGGCCTTTTCTTCTTTGTGACAGGCGACGATGGAGAGGGCGAGCAGGAGGGCGATGGTGGGCCATCCTTTACGGGGGAATGCGGTCATCACGAAGTTCAGGATAGCAGGGGGCGAGGTTGGGGGATTTGGTGGAATGCCGTCATCCCCGGTCCCCAAATGCGAGGGTGTTCAGTACCATGACATGCTTTACACATTGTCTCTGGAGATGGTTTACACTTCCGCGCGAGTTGCAGCGAGTGCGGAGGTGGGGAGGCGATGCCTTGGAGAGCGATGGAGGTCCGGGAACAGCGG
>JBAUTX010000116.1:0-3866 GCA_049582405.1 Occallatibacter sp.
CCGCTGTTCCCGGACCTCCATCGCTCTCCAAGGCATCGCCTCCCCACCTCCGCACTCGCTGCAACTCGCGCGGAAGTGTAAACCATCTCCAGAGACAATGTGTAAAGCATGTCATGGTACTGAACACATACCCTTTGAGGCGCCCCGAATTTCCGTACCAGCCGACCCGCGTGCAAAGAGAGCGACGTGTGAACTGAAAACGGAAGGCTCCCGGACACTCAGAGCTTGTAGTGCCTGCGCTTCCCGCTTGCAATGAGGAATGCTGACCAATGGCCTCTGGCGCTCCCAGCCCCCGGTCCTCTTCAACGCACAGTAACAACCACCCGCTGATACCGTGTCAAGGCAGGCGTGCCATCGTCTGTTCCTGCCAGGATGACGTCGATCGTCTGACCTGCCTTCGCGTCGTCCGGCACGCGGAACGCTGTTGTCAGCGCCGTCGGATTGGAGAGAGTGATGTCGCCCGGATAAGTGCCTGCATCGTTATACTGCCACCACGTAACGCTCACCTCGTTGTGATCGGGATCCGAAACCTCTCCCCGCAGTTGAACCGTGCTGCCAGGCGCAGCGGCAAGAGCCAGCGGTCCCTTGATTCTGACTGCAGGCGGGTGATTCGCATCGCTGAACTTCGGCGTCACAGACCAGAGCATGCGCGCCGCCAGGTCATTTTCTGCTGCTGCAAAGAAGCGGCCAGCAATTGCGGCAGTACGTGGTGGCACAGGCGGAAAATGGAAGCTTGAGAAATCGATCAGTCGCCTTTCTTCTTTCGACTTGACCCTATTCGCATCACTCCCCGCCGGCGCTAATCCCCTTGCGATGCCTGAAGTGTCCACGGATGCAACGGGTGGAGGAGGTCCAAAGAGGGAAGGCATCTTTACACCGGGATGCATCCATCCACCCCATCCGCCCCATTGCGGAGCCTCGCAGGCGCGCAGCCCATTCTCTATCAGATTGAGAAACGTTGGTGTATCACCCTCTCCAAGAAACGAACCCTTCGGTTGCGGAGGCATCCAGACCATGTACCCCATCTGCTTGAGCTGTTCGCTCGTGTAGCCCGACATTCCAAAGTAGTCCGTCGGGTCGCCCTTCACCATCTGCTTGCCGTCGCCCCAGACGCGATAGAGCGCGCCCAGCGGCCCGCGGTTTGAAATATTCTCCTGCGTCCATTCCGGAGTGAAGTATTTCTTGTCTTCAGGAGCGGCCATCATCTGCGCGCCATATCCAAAGTTGATTCCTGAGAATTCGTAGATGCTCACGTCCGGCCAGTTCGGACGAATGTAGCTGGCTTCGGTGCCGTCCTGATCGCCCGAAGGAATGATGATGAGCTTCCGTGACACCTTCTCGCGAATCGCCTTCCACTGCGGGGTCTTCTCGTATTGGCTGTATAGGGATCGCAGTGCGCGAGCGATCGTACTCTCTCCGCCCTGTGCGGTCACATAGAGTGGGCCAGGCTCGTCATCGAGCAGAAGTGACTTGATCAGATTCGATCCATCCGTGTCTTTCGAGAAGTCGCCATCGAAATCCACGTTCCCCCACTTGATCTTTGACTTGAGAACAGCCGGGGAGGGGTAATCCGGATCGTGAACCTTCAGATTCGGATACACCTTTGCGTACGCGCCCACAATGTTGTCGATAAAGCGCTCATTTGGCGAGAAGCGCCACGACGCACACGGGCAGAGGCCAATTCGTGTGTACTCGCGGCCTGCGATGTACTGCGTCGTACCCTTCCCGTCGCCTCTCCAATGGAACTGGCTACTGGCATAAACAAGGCCTTCAAGCCTGACGTCCGAGCTATACAGGATTGCGCGGATGATCGTGTTGTTGTCATCAAGCTCGGGATCGGCCGTGATAACGACCCGCGGCTTCGCTGCCTCCCCCTCCGACCGGTGTGCAGGTCCCAACATCGCTGCTAGCGGGAACAGGACCAGCGCCCAGTCGCAAGTGTGCTTCAACATGATTTGCATCATTCTCGTACGCATTGCGGATATCTCACCAGAACCTTTCAAGATAAGGCCGAGTACTCATTTCATCAGACAGTCCCTAGAGAACCCGCCGCCTGGCGTGCCCAGGGATTCCGGATCGCTTCTGCCACACGCACTCCGACCTCGGCCTGCTTCACTAGCCCTACAATCCGATCTACAGAAACCTGCTTCTTCTTCATCTGCCGACCCCTGCGCCTTCTCAGGCTTGGTTCTGGACGAAGACTAACATTTCAACTGGCCCAGTTTCCCCGGGGCTCATCCATGGCGCGATTTTCGATCGTGGCTTCTATGAGTTTTGCCAGTGGCTATAAAATGACCCGAAATCTATGCTTCTTCAGTCGGATGAATGAACCCGAACGCGGGCCGATGAAGACGTGCTTGCTCGCGAACTGCAAGGCGGGCACACGCGACTGCCAAGACCGAGGAAGCCCCGGGCGCAAAGGCAAATATTCAGCTTTAGTTGAGTGCTATGGCAGTTCGGATGAACGGAGCCGTGACCATGTCGAGCGAAGAGCTGTCTCGCACTCATCCCATCCTGCCGGTCTGGCTTTTCAACTACAGGAAAGAGTGGCTCCGGCCCGACGTGCTAGCCGGAATGACCACGGCAGCCGTGGTCATTCCAAAGGCCATGGCCTACGCCACAATTGCCGGTCTGCCTGTGGAGGCCGGACTCTATACGGCCTTCCTGCCGATTGTGATCTATGCCTTGCTGGGAACGTCCGGTGCCCTGAGCGTGACCACAACAACGACGTTGGCCATCTTGACGGCGACCGAACTCGGCGAGGTCGTGCCCAGTGGAGATCCGAAGTCGGTCCTGGTTGCGTCCGCCACACTTGCCGCTTTGGTTGGGGCTATGCTCGTGGCAGCGGCGATATTGCGACTCGGCTTTGTGGCGAACTTCATCTCTGAACCGGTGTTGATCGGATTCAAGGCCGGCATCGGAGTCGTCATCGTTGTCGATCAGATTCCGAAGATTCTTGGAATTCATTTTGCCCGGGGAACCTTCGTCGAAAGCCTGGTCGCGATCATCCGGAATGTCCCGCACACCCGGCTGGCGACCCTCACAGTTGGAATCTTCATTGTCGCGATCCTGATTCTGGTCGAACGACTCGCTCCGAAGGCGCCAGCGCCGCTCATCGCAGTGGGCAGCGGCATCCTTGTTGCTTACTTACTCAGCCTGCAGACACGCGGTGTTCAGCTTGTTGGCAGCATTCCTAAAGGCCTGCCCTCTCTGACGCCTCCGGACTTGTCCCTCCTCTCTCAGCTCTGGCCAGGTGCGCTGGGTATAGCCCTGATGAGTTTTACAGAGACGATCGCTGCCGGTCGCGCATTTACCAGAAATGACGAGCCTGCGCCCCAGGCGAACCGGGAGTTGTTGGCAACCGGGCTGGCAAGCAGCGTGGGTGCATGGTTCGGCGCGATGCCGTGTGGCGGCGGTACGTCGCAGACAGCAGTGAATCGCCTTGCCGGTGCACGCACGCAGTTTGCGGGAGTGGTGACCGCTGGCATGACCCTGATCACGATGCTCCTTCTGGCACCGCTGATTGGCATGATGCCGCAGGCCACCCTTGCAGCCATCGTGATCGTATATTCCATCGGACTCATTCAACCGTCGGAGTTCAAAGAGATTTTGCGTGTGCGACGAACGGAGTTCACGTGGGCCTTGATTGCATTTGCCGGAGTGGTGCTTGTGGGGACGCTCAAAGGAATCATCGTAGCGATCATTGTGTCTCTGATTGCCCTTGCGTTCCAGGTGGCCAACCCTCCGGTCTATGTTCTAGGACGCAAGCCTGGCACGCACGTGTTCAGACCGCTCTCCAAGGACCATCCCGAGGACGAGACGCTCCCTGGCTTATTGCTGCTGAAACCGGAAGGGCGTATCTTCTT
>JBAUTX010000117.1:0-10554 GCA_049582405.1 Occallatibacter sp.
GCTTCAGCGTGTCCTTGGCAATGTGCTCCATGGCCCCGAGCAGGGCGATGGTGTCGAGAAAGTCAAAGAAGCCGAGATGCGCGACGCGGAAGAGCTTGCCTTTCATTTCGCCCTGGCCATTGGCAATGACCGAGGCAAAGCGCGTCTTGAGCGCCTTGACGACGTCGCTCGAATCCATGCCTTCGGGCACGGCGACCGCGGTGGCCGCAGCGGCCGGAGCCGTGGGCGCGAAGAGCGTAAATCCGAGAGCAACGAGACCGGCGCGCGTGGCTTCGGCGTTGACCTGTGCGTTGTTGACCAGCGCGATGCGCCCCTTTTCGAGGTCGCCACCGGCCTGTCCGGCGATGTAGTCGAGCGCGGCGCCGAGGCCGGCGATGAGAGCGACGGCGGGCGTGTAGGCGCTTTCGCCCTTCACGGCGTTCTTGCGCTCCTTGCGCAGGTCAAAGTAGTAGCGGGGATTCTTCGACGTCTCCATCGCCGCCCACGCCTTGTCGCTTACGCTCAGGTAGGCCAGGCCGGGAGGAATCATGACAGCCTTCTGCGAGCCGCCGATGAGAATGTCGATGCCCCAGGCGTCCACATCGAAGTGCGTGGTGCCGAGGCCGGTGATGCCGTCAACGACGAGCAGTGTCTGCGGGCTGGCTTCCTTGATCAGCCGGGCGAGAGCCTCCACGTCGTGCCGGACGGCAGTGGAGGTCTCCGTGGCCTGGACGAAGAGCGCGCGGTGTTCGGGCTTGAGCGCCTTGCGGACCTCGGCGAGGTCGAAGGTCTGGCCGTAGGGCGCCTTGAGCACGTCCACCTGGCAGCCGAAGGCCTTGGCCAGATCGACCCAGCGTTCGCCGAACTTACCGGCCGTGAGGACGAGCACGCGGTCGCCGGGCGAGGTGAGGTTGGAGACGGCGGCTTCCATGGCGCCGGTGCCGGACGAGGAGAGCAGCAGCACATCGTTCCTGGTGCCGACGAAGACCTTGAGCTGGGCCAGAACCTTTTGATAGAGGGCGCGGAACTCAGGGGTGCGGTGATGCATGTCTGCGGCAGCCATGGCAAACTGGGCCGCCGGAAGCAGCGGGGTCGGTCCGGGCGTAAAAAGGCGGGTCTTGCGAATCATGGGCATCTCCTCGTGCTGGCCCGGCGCAGGATGGAAAGATTGCCGGGCGAAACAATCACAGAATACACACTTTTGTGGTTTATGTGAATTGAGGCATGTGGAAAACGATGCGGTGCAACCGGTTGGGAGCTTGATGTTCGGGAGGTCGCCTTGTGGAACAAGTTATTTAGAATAAACAAGATATCGGGCAATCTTGGCTCCGCTTGTTCGAGAAGATGGAGTCATTCTTCCGCGTGGTGTCGAGGTTGCTCGAAAAGGCGAAGGCCGGAGCCCGGGCCCCGGCCTGTTCTGCTTTGGGCTCCGCCGTTTAGCGACGCCCGCCGCCACCAAATCCGCCACCACCGCCGTGGAATCCGCCGCCTCCACCGAAGCCGCCTCCGCCGTGGAACCCACCTCCGCTGAACCCACCGCCATGGAAGCCGCCGCCGCTGTAGCCACCGCCGTGGAATCCGCCTACGCTGCGGAAGCCTCTACCCTGGATGGGCCCGCCGACAGGCCGGTGGCCGAGGCCGGCGACGTTATTGCCGTAGCGGTGATAGCCGCCGTTGTATCCGCCGCCATAGTAGCCACCCCCATAGTAGCCCGGTCCATAGAACCCGCCGCCCCACATGCCGCCCCAGCCCCAGCCCATGGGGTAGAAGCCCCAGCCAAAGGGGCTCCAGAGCGGGCCGGCGCCGAGAAACGTGTAGTCCATCGCGTACGGATCCCAGTACCAGCCGGGGTCGGAGCTGCCGCCACCGTACTGACCGGCAATCTCATTGTTATCCTCGGCGAGATATTCAGAGCGCAGGCTGTTCCAGTTGTAGAGGTCGTCCTGGGCTTTGCGCGGATCGAAGTTCACCGGCTTTTCTTTGGCCAGCGCTTGCGCGCCCGCTGCTGGCGCAAGGTCCATCTCGTGGTGGCTCTTGACGACTTTATATTTGCCGTCGCGCACTTCCACGGCTGCCTTGCCATCAAAGACCATCACGTTTGGGGCGTTTCCATCAAACTCGTAGTAACCGGGCTTGACGAGTTGCGTAGTCACGCCGCCGTCGAGGATTTCGAGGTCATTCGCCGGGCTCACCTGATCCACCTCGACGCCGGCCCGCCCATGCAGCAATTCCATCTGGGTTTTCGTCAGGCTGGGCGAAATCATCTGCACAGCGCTTTGGTCATCCACGCGCAGGAACACGCCCGGCGTGAGCAGAATTTCGGCTTTCCCCTTGTCTGTAGTCAGGGTCTCGCCGGGGTTCAGCGTGATTTGGCCCGCGCTCTTTGCGTTCATGGGCTGCCCTCCAACGGAGACGGAGCCCTCGACGTAATTGAGCATTCCCGGGCCTGCTTCTTGCGCGTTGAGCGCCGGCGCACCGAGAGTTCCAAGTCCGAGCATCAGGAGCGATATGGTTTGGAGCTTCATCGAATTGCACCTCTGCACCTAGGAATGCAGTTGCGGAGAAAAAGTTCTGCGGTTGCGCGGCGCCGCGCCAACTGCGGTTGCGCCTGGTGAAAGCCAACTCTCTGCGCGTGAGCCAACCCTTTTTGAGCAATCGCATCTCCGGCCAGGCGATCGGCGATCCGGCGATTCAATTCGAGTAGAATCGATGCAACGGAAGGGAAGTCATGAACGAAGCAGGCGCACTCGAAGCACAGATCAATCAGCTCATCGTGACCGCGATGAAGGCGCGCGACGCCGAACGCACCGGCACGCTGCGGCTCATCAAGGCGGCGCTGAAGAACAAGGCGATTGACAAGCGCGCCCCGCTGACGCCCGCCGAAGAAGAGCAGACGCTGGCCACCATGATTAAGCAGCGCCGCGACTCGATCGAGCAGTTCACCAAAGGGAACCGGCCGGAGCTGGCCGCCAAAGAGGCGGCGGAGATTGTGGTGATTGAGGAATTCCTGCCCAAAGCCCTGGACGAAGCGGGACTGCGAGCGCTGGTGGCAGAAGCGGTGGCGGAACATGCTGCCGCCACCGGCCAGAAGCCCACGCCGAAAGAGATGGGCCCAATCATCAAGGCCGTGCAGGCAAAGCTGCAGGCTGCGGGCCTTCGCGCCGAGGGCCGCCTGGTGAGCGAAGCGGTGAAGGCTGCGCTGGCCGGCTAAGGTCAGCAGGGCAGTCGCGCCAAAAAAGAACGCCGAGGTCAAGGTTCCGACCCCGGCGTTTGCGAATTCGCTCGTTGCGACGTTTACTGCGCATCCACGTAGTGGCCGACAAGGACGGGCTTGCCGCTGAGCGGGTCCTTGAGCAGCACTCCGACGACGCGGACTTTGGCGTTATCCGTAATGTTGCTGATGCCTGTGAATCCATCGCGGTACTCGGCTTCTCCGCCGATATAGACCGTGATTGCCTGCGGAATCAGCACACCGGCAAAACCATTCACCTGCATCTGGAACGTATTGTTGCCGGCATCCACGCTGCCTGGAACGACGGTTCCATTGAAGCCCCAGTCGCGCAGGACTACGCGATGCACGCTGACACTTTGCGCATTCGCTGCGCCGCTGGCGGGTCCGCCGACGGCCACATCCTGTCCCGGCAGCAGGGTGCTGTCATTGAAGAGGAATTGTGTGAGTGCGTCGTGCATCCAGAAGATGGAGAACTTCTCTGCGCCGGTCAGATCCACGGTTGCGAGCTGTCCAGGCGTGAGTCCGGTTGTGCTGGGCAGCAGGCCGCGCACGTACATGTCAAAGCTGGTGGCCGCGCCCGAGGCGGGCGTTACATACGTGATCTGGCCACTGGCGTAGAAGCCCTGCTGCGAAAGAATGTCCACCTCATCCGCGTCGAGCGTCCCGGATACCTTATCGAGTTTGCCGGAGAGCTGCACGATGGTGCTGGTGGTCAGGCTGCTGAGACTTGCATCGCCATCCCACTCCGTTTGTCCGTTCACATTCACCGTGAGCTGTGAGCCGTGCGGGCCCTGCACGACGAAGGACTGTCCACTCGCATTCACACTGAGGACCGCGGCGTTGTACTCGTCCACGTGGGCCTTCGCGTCGTTCACGCCCACGCTGTCAATCTTGAAGGTCGGCGTCACCTGGCCGGTAATCTGCCCATTGGCGTCCACCTGGATCGACTTGGCGAGCTGGAAGTCGACGCGCAGGCCCACCGGCGCGCTGTTTGCAGCGACGACGAGCGGGTTGGCGAGTGTGACCGTTGCGGTCTGCGAGGTCAGCGTTGCGTTTTCGGTCTGGATGGTCGGCGCGCCGCTTGTCGGCACATTCAGGTAGCTCATCGTCGCCGTTGGGCCAAGCTTGATCTGCACGCTGGTATACGTGCCTGCAGGGACATTATTGAGGTCAAGCAGTGTCTGCAAGCCGTTGTAGCGGGCGAAGTCGATAGTCGGTGAGCCACTGATGAGGTTGACGGTGTTGTTGTTGGAGTCCGTTGCGGTGGCGCTTTGCAGCGTCGCAACAAAGGATGTGACAGCGGCCATGGGGGCATCCGTGCCCACCACAAAGGCCGAGCCCGTCGGCGTGTTGGCGGGCAGCGTTGAACTCGAAGATGAACCGCTGCCGCAGCCAGCGACGAGCAGCATGCCGGCGGTCATCAAGGCGACTGCAGAAAGGGCGATTGTAGTGTGTGCGCTTGGTCTCATGTCAGACACAACTCCTTTGGCGCGTCCCCAGAGGCCTCCAAGGTAACGTCGCTGATGTGCTTTTAGAAACGGCACAGAGAGGTAAACGATAGATCACAGAATGCCGTCTTTGCGCATGAACACGTGCTGCTCGCGCAAAGTTGCGGGCCATGAGGAAATTTTTCGGAAATTGGAAGATCGTCGTAATCTCCGCCGTTCGGGGCGAGCGCCTGAGCCTCAGTCCATCTTCCGCAGCCAGAGATTCCGGAACGACACCTTGCAGGGAGTGCCCTCAATCTGCAGGCCAATCAGCCCGGACACGTTGTTCGACGAGGCGGGGTCATCATCAATGAGCACCGCCATCAACTGCCCATTGAGGATGTGCAGAATCACGCCCCCTCTGGCGATGATGGTGTACTGGTTCCACGCGCCGTCCTTGACGTAGGTGCCGAGTTGGCTGCGGTCGCCGATGACGCCGATCAGTTGCGGAATCTTGCCGGGCTGGGTCTGCACCACCTGGCCGCGCCAGACAATGATGCCGCGCGATGTGTTCTGCGAGTAGAGCTGGCCACTGTATTGCTTCGCCTGCTGGTTGACGGGATACCAGAAGTCGGCCTGCGGCCCGATCATGACCCAGCGGGGATTGAGCGGCGGCTCGCCCTTGCCCGCCACGCGGCCGGGTGGA
The DNA here is from genome assembly GCA_049582405.1 of Occallatibacter sp. GTDB lineage: Bacteria > Acidobacteriota > Terriglobia > Terriglobales > Acidobacteriaceae > Telmatobacter. The sequence goes on from JBAUTX010000117.1 coordinate 5,345, forward strand.
ATGCCGGTGCTGCTCCTGTATTGGATGCCGCTGCCGCCACCCCACTCCACTTTGATCTCGAGCTTGAGGTCGAAGTCATGGGCCTGGATGCCGTGGTACACGAGAAATGTGTTGCCGGCATTGTGCTCCCTGGTCGAGGTGCCGACGATCGCGCCATCCTGCACGCTCCAGGTGGCTGGCTGACCATCCCACCCTTGCAGCGTCTTGCCGTCAAAGAGCGATGTAAACCCGGCGTGATCGGCAAAGTTCATTGGGTCGGGCTCAATGAACCTGCCATCGCGCTGGCCGACGATGTTCGGTTTGACCTTGAGCAGCGCAGCGCGGTCGGGTTCGGGATTGCTGCCGGGTTGCGCCTGGGCGCACACGCGATGGGCGCGCCACATCGGAGACAGCAGCAGGAACACAACCAACGTGCCTGCAACGCGGGCGATGGATCTCGATCCCTGCATGGTGTGCTCTCTTAGAACAGGCCGACGTAATCCTCAGGAATGGGTGCATGCTTGAGCAGGCCCAGTTCACCAGCCAGCCGCTCCAGCCGAGCGCGCGTAGCAGGCGCGGGACGAACCAGCGGCAGGCGTACCACGTCGGTGGTGCGTCCCATCAGGTTCAGAATGGTCTTTGCGGGCGCGGGATTGGATTCCCAGAAGTTTGCTTCAAAGAGGCGCCCATACTGCCGCTCCAGTTCGCGTGCCGTCTGCCAGTCGTTGCGCAGCGCGGCGCGAATCATGCGGCTCACCTCCGCCGGGGCTTCGTTCGAGGCGACACTGATCAGGCCCTGCGCGCCAATGCCGATGGACGCAAGCGCGAGGTTGTCATCGCCGGAGAAGACCTTGAACGAGCGCGGAAGGGAATGCACGAGCTCCGAGATCTGGGTCAGCTTTCCGCTGGCTTCCTTGATGGCCTGGACATTGGGCGCAGCCTCAGCAAGGCGAACCACGGTCGCCGGCTCCAGGTTGGCTGCGGTCCGGCCCGGCACGTTGTAAAGCACAACGGGGATGGGTTCGACGGCCCTGGCAAGCGCGAGGAAGTGCTGGTACTGGCCTTCCTGCGTGGGCTTGTTGTAGTAGGGATTGGCCGACAGAATGGCGTTCAAGCCGCGGACCTGCGTCAGCTGCTTGGCCTGGCGCAGCAGGACGCGCGTGCAGTTGTGTGTGCATCCTGCCCAAACGGGAACCCGGTCGCGGGCTGCATCGATGATGATGTGGATGGCGTGGAGCCACTCATCTTCTTCGAGCGTGGCTGCTTCGCCCGTGGACCCGCAGGCTACGAGGAAGTCAACACCCGAGTCAATCTGCCAGTTGACGAGCGCACGCAGCGCGCTTTCATCAATCGAGTCTGTGCCGTCCGCCCGGAAAGGCGTGACGATTGCCGTACCACAACCTGTCGTTTCCATCACAGGAAAGTGTATAACGCGACGGTGCCTCGCAAATGGAGGCGATTTCCAGAGAGGAAAAATCTTTGGACGAGGCGATGAGAGGCACACCTGCAAGTACCGCGAAGCATGGGACTGCCCAAAGGGTGGAGCCGGATTGGCTTCGGCCAGAGCGCCGCGGAATTGAGCAGGATGGGTCCGAGTGTGCTAGAAGGGAAAGCGAAATCAGGGGAGGACTTTCCTTGACGGCTGCATCGGAGTTCGCACCAGGTCTCATGCTTTCCTACGATGTTGGCGGCAGCCACGTACGCGTGGGACTTTGTGATCCAATCGCGCTTCGCGTCCTGCGCACGGCTTCTGCGCCTCTTCCGCAGGAATTGACTGCGAAGGAATTCGTTCATCTGCTGTATGACCTTGCCCAGCAAGTGCAGAAAGGCTGCGAAAGCACGGTGTTGGGCGCGGCCCTCGCCTTTCCGGGGCCGTTCGACTTTGAGGCCGGGATCAGCCAGATGCGCCACAAGCTGAGATCCCTCTACGGCGTGAACCTGCGGCAGGAGTTGGCCGCACAATTTGCATGGCCTGCGGACCGATTCCACTTCCTGCTCGATTCAGGGGCGTTTCTGCTGGGCGAGTTGGCTGCCGGAGCGGCAAAGGGCGCTGACCGCGCCGTGGGCATCGTGCTGGGAACGGGAGTTGGCTCGGCCTTTGCGCAGGGTGGTCGCTGGGTGACGAGCGGGGAAGGCGTTCCGCCTGGCGGCGAGATCTGGAATCTGCCCTTCGCCGGCGGCATTGTAGAAGATCTTCTGTCGACCCGCGCACTGAAGCAGGGATATGAGCGGCACACGGGCCGGACCGAAGAGGTCGTGACACTGGCTGCGAAGGCAGCAAGCGATCCCGACGCGCGCAACGTATTTGAAGAATTCGGAGCGCACTTTGGGCAGATTGCCAGGGAGATCCTGTCGGCCTTCGGGCCAGATCTCATCGTGGTGGGCGGAGGCATTGCGCGCTCTGCGGATTTGTTTTTCCCGGCGGCCGAGCCGTACGTGAGCGGCTTCGGGGCCCGGCTTGTGGCGTCGAGTCTGGGCGATGCGGCGCCGCTGTTAGGTGCGGCGTCCTTCTGGCGCGAGCGGGTGCGAGAGCAGTCTGGGCGCGTCCCTGGGATCTCGGGCGACGCAACCCAGTAGCGTCCCACACGGGGCGGCAATCGCGTCCGCCGGGCCTCGCCCGTCCATTGACCAGAGCCGCCAAAGCCGGTACACTACTCTAGTTTGGCGATTCCTGCCTGTTGCCGTGGAGCCAGACGTTCGCCGAAGGATTTTCAGGGCTTGAGCGTACCGCGGCACAGAAGTATCCGCCCGAGCTAGTTTTTGACTTGTTGCGAGCGCACACGGCACAGCCGGCGCCTCGCTGGAGGATGTATGTACGCGGTCATTCGTACCGGTGGAAAGCAATATCGGGTCGCTCCTGGCGACGTGGTGAAGATTGAGAGCGTCGCGGCGGAGAACCAGACCGTGGAGTTCAGCGACGTGCTGGCGGTTTCCGGGGAGCCGGGAACTGTGGCAAAGCCTTCCAATGCGAAGGTGACAGCTGAGGTGCTCGGCGAGGGCCGCGGCAACAAGATCCTGGTCTTCCACCTGAAGCGCAAGAAGCAGTACAAGAAGCTGCAGGGGCACCGGCAGAACTTTACCGAGGTCCGCATCAAGGCCATCGAGGCCGATGGCGTGACCTATACCGCTGCCAATTAGGCGCGGCAGATCGATCGAGAGAGGGATTCGGCAATGGCACATAAAAAGGGTGGCGGAAGCTCAACAAACGGACGCGATTCAAACGCGCAGCGGCTCGGCGTGAAGGCCTTTGCCGGCCAGCTTGTGACGGGTGGGTCGATTATCATGCGGCAACGCGGCACGCGCATCAAGCCCGGCGTCAACGTTGGCATCGGCTCGGACGACACGCTCTTTGCCAAGGTGACGGGGCGCGTGAAGTTCACCGATCACGGCAACCGCGGGCGGTTCGCCTCTGTGGAGCCTGTGGCTGCGGAGTAGTTCACGCGGAAGGCAATTTCAACGCGCATCGGCCGGAGCATCGCTCCGGCCGATGCTGTTTTTGGGCTGTAATGTGTGCGGGGTGCAAAGCAAGAGCCGGACCTTTGAGGTCCGGCTCTTGCTTTGTTCCTGCCTTGCGCAATCGCGTCAGGACTTCGATTCGCTGCTTTGGAGGTTCTTCGAGAGAACCTTGTCGACGACCTTCTCGACATCGGAGAGGAAGAAGCCCGCCGAAGGCTGCGCGACGGCGACCTTGGTGCTGTGTCCGAGGGCCGCGGCAATCTCATTCCAGCGGTAGATGGTGGAGTTCGCTGGCATGACGAGCGGCCTCCGCACCGGCTCCGGAAGAGCGAAGTAGGCGACCCAGATGCCAAGCGAGAGAAGAATGATGGCCTCGTTGACGAACTGAAGCGGCGAGGTCAGCGATTCAAAATGCGAGATCAGGCTCGACGTCACAAAGTCATCGGCTGCCATCAGGCCCAATCCCAGACTGAGCCCGACCGTAAGATCCCGCATGGAAGAACGAAGCGCGTTCATGCTGAGGCAAAGGAAGGCAAGAAGGCATAGGCCCATAATTCCGACGACTCGCATCATGGCGAGGACTGCACAGCAAATCAGCGGATCGCTCGAGTGGCCCACCGTAAAAGAAGTGGTCCCGAAGCTGATCAGGAGCGAAACCAGGGCCACCCAGCGAAATGCGACGGTGCCCAGCGTCTTAAGCCCTGAAAGCGATGCTAGGACGGAACTGAAGACCTCGAGACAGACGAAAAAGAGGAGAACTGCGCTTGCACCGTAGACGATCCAGTAGCCGTAGAAATATAGAGGCCGGAAAATCTGTCCGGGTGCCCAGGGCTGTGCTTGCACATAGAGAACGGCAAGGAGGATCGGCATTGATCCAAGCCTGAGCGCAAGGTACTTGCTCATCGCGGGAAAACGGCGATGAAGGCCCTTCTTCCAAAAGATAAAAGCTGCAACGGCCCACAGCACAAATTCCGTCGCGCTCATCAATGACATGGCAAAGTTGAGAGGCATAAACCCCACTGCCCTCCTGAGAGTCCACACAGGATAGCGCGCGAGAGCTGAGACCTCAAAATGAAATAAATCGATTCCCCTAACACTTTCGTGCTACGGCGCTTGGCTATCTGCACATGTTGCAGGTCGGGACCGGCAGCGCCGATGTGGCCGAAAGATGATTGGCGATGGCGTGCGAGTTGGAGTTGGAGGTTGCAGCAGCGGCGGCACCGGCGACGACAACGGCAAAGGCAAAGATACGGAAGGCGAGTTTCATCGTTCGTAACCTCATTTTGTAGATTTCCTGACGCGGGGGTCACCCGCGCCTAACACGAAAATGCTACGCCGGGTCCCAATCTAAGTCCACTAAATTCTTAGCTTTCTCTTAAAATTTCTGAAGGGTTACTGAAGTCACTTACCACCAAGGTAGTAGGCACCTGTGAGGCGCGCCGGATAGTTCCTGCCGGTGTGCGGAATCCCCCGTTCGGCGTGATAAAATCAACAAAGGGAAAAGTGCTCAAAGCCTTCGTGTTTCAATCGGTTACTCCCCTTCGGTCAAGACGGACAAGAGCTTTTCTGGCAAGCAGATGCGGAGAGCATTGAGCGAAACTCCTGCGATTGGAAATCTATGGCGACTCAGGCAACGGATCAGACCGCAATCCCCGCCAATCAGGGCAATAACGGCAGCTATACCAGCGAAAACATCAAAGTCCTCGAGGGCCTTGAGGCAGTCCGGCTTCGTCCGGCGATGTACATCGGCTCTACGGGGGAGATGGGGCTGCACC
>JBAUTX010000118.1:0-8810 GCA_049582405.1 Occallatibacter sp.
CAACGCGCTCGATCTCGCGGCGCAGCGCGACCTGCGCGAAACGCTCCGCAAGCTCGCCGCGGAGGGCACGGGCCTGATTCTCGTCACGCATCATCTGGGTGACATCCTTCCTGAGATTGAGCGTGTCATCCTCATGCGGCAGGGCAGAATTGTCGGGGATGGCCCGCGCAACGAACTGTTGACGGAGCCGAGCCTGAGCGAGCTGTTCAACACGCCGGTCCGCATCGGGCGCGACGAGGAGTGGCTGCATAGCTGGTGAGCGCGCGCCGCCAGCAATGCGGGACAGAATTTCTAAAAAACTCCCTCTGCCCGGTGTGCTTTTCCTGATACAACTGTAGCCACGGGTGCGGCACCGCCTGCGTTTGCCTCCAGCCAGGTGCTGCACGGAGGTTCATATGAGTCCATTCACACGGCGCGAATTCCTCAAGACATCTCTGGCAGCTGGAACGATGGCCAGCGTGAGCAACATGCCGCTCCACGCTGCGCAACAGGCCGCCACGGAGCTTGTGACGCTTGGCAAATCGGGCATCAAGGTGACGCGCCTCGCTTTTGGTACTGGCAGCAACAACGGCTACGTGCAGGCCGCTCTGGGCCAGAAGAAGTTCACGGAGCTGGTGCACTACGCCCATGAGCGTGGCATTCGTTTCTTTGAGACGTCTGAATCCTACATGACGCCCGCCATGCTCGGCGAAGCGCTCAAAGGCATTCCCCGCGACAGCTATCAACTCATGAGCAAGGTCACCACCGATCCCGACGTTGATCCGGCACAGCGCTTTGACGAGATGCGCCGCGTCTCGCAGACGGACTACTTCGACATCATGCTGCTCCACTGGCAGCACACGGCCGACTGGGTCTCCGAGACCGCGCGCTGGCAGCAAGGCGTTCTTGAAGCGCAGACGAAGAAGACCATTCTGGCGCGCGGCGCTTCCGTGCACGGATTGCCCGCACTGCGCCAGATGCCAGGGAACAAGTGGCTGGAAGTCGCCATGATCCGCATGAACCACAACGGTACCCGCATGGACGGCCCCACCTATGCCGACAACAACAATCCCGGCAGCGTGCCTGAGGTTGTGCAGCACGTCAAGCAGGTGAAGGCCGACGGTATGGGCGTCATCAGCATGAAGCTTGTCGGCAACGGGTCCTTTACGCGACACGAGGACCGCCAGGCAGCCATGCGCTTCGCCTTCCGCAATGCGGGCGTAGATTGTGTAACGGTGGGATTCAAGAGCAAGGAGGAGATTGACGAGGCAATCGACAATCTCAATCTTGCGTTTGCATAAGGTTGGAGTCCGCTGGAGCGGCCAATGCGGCGCGCAGCTCCCTTCGCGCTGAGCAATCCCAGCCGGAAGCCCCGGCCCACCAGTCACTCTCGCGCCAGCGAGATGGATTTGTTTCATCCCGGCAGAGATCCGGCAACGCCTTGAGTATGTCCAGGTCAGGGCGTTGTTACGTTTTGGGCTGTTCTGAGGCTGCAACAGAATGGCGCAGGCCGGGCAATGAGACCGTTGCCTTCCGCTCAATGCAGACTCAGAACCCCCATCCATTTTGCGTCACCGGTCATGGCGCTCAGAATGACCCGCGCCGCCGCCTCCTCCTCATCGGCGGAAGAGATCATCAGGTTGTAGAGGTGAGGATTGTTCCACGCCTGGCCGTAGTACTGCTGCAGATATTGAGCCCGCTCTGCATCCACGGTCTTGATGCGCTCCTCTACATTTGCGCCTTTCTCCAGGCGGCTCTGCAGGCGTCTCACGCGGTCCTTAAACGGCGCATAGACAAAGACGTGGTAGGCGTCAGGCTTGTTCTGCAGGATGCATTGAGCGGCGCGGCCCACGATGACACAGTTACCCTCTTCGTACGCCTCTTCGATAATCCTCTGCGTAACCTTGACCATCGTTTCTGCGTCAAACGTCGCATCCGTGCCCACATCGAGTCCGGCGGCCAGCGCAGCGCCGCGCATGGCCTGCTGGTTGATCTTTGCCAGCCATGTGTCCACGTGTTCGTCGTATTCCTTCACGACGTCCTTCGGCACGTGCCCGGCGTAGGCAATCGCGTCGATGATTTCCTTATCCAGCAGCTTCCAGCCCAGCAATCGCGCAATGGTCTGGGCGATGCGCCCCCCGCCACTTCCAAACTCTCTACTCACTGTCAAGAGCCGGTATTTCACGTTCCCCTCCTGCAATGCGTATCTGAACACATCCTGTATCTTAGCGCCGTTGCTTTCAGTGATGTGGGCCACACCAAAAGAGAAAGACCTGCCGGGGCGAACGGGGACGGCATCGGCCCGGTCGGCCCGAAACTCATTTCCGGCCCGCTGCAGGTGCCTTACACTGTGGGCAGGCGAGGCCCCGCAGAGGCCAGTGGCGCGCCACGCGGTTCATTCCACGGAGGATGCAGGATGAAAAAGATCGGCGTTCTGTTTGGCATGGAAAACAGCTTCCCCGGCGCGCTGGTGGAACACATCAACGCCCGCCACATCGAAGGGTTGACAGCGGAGTTTGTGGAAACCGGAGCCGTGCAGCTCGACAAGGCCCCGCGCTACGCCGTCATTCTCGATCGCATCTCGCACGACATCCCCTTTTATCGCGCCTTCCTCAAGCATGCAGCGCTCAACGGCACGGTCATCATCAACAATCCTTTCTGGTGGTCCGCCGACGACAAATTTTTTAACTACTCGCTGGCCGCTAAACTGGGCGTTGCCGTTCCTCCGACTGTGATTCTTCCCCACAAGAAGCATCCCGAGGGCACCACCGACCGCTCCATGCGGAACCTGGAGTACCCGCTCGACTGGGATGCCGTCTTTGCCTACGTGGGCGAACACGGCTTCATGAAGCCCATCGACGGCGGCGGCTGGCGCGACGTGCACCACATCCACAATCAGGAAGAGTTCTTCCGCGCCTATGACCAGTCGCGCGACCTCTGCATGATGTTCCAGAAGGCCGTCGATTTCAAGGAGTATTTCCGCTGCTACGTCGTCGGGCAGAAGAAGGTCCACATCATGCCGTACGATCCGCGCCGCCCGCATGCCGAACGCTACGTGCACGATGCGCCGCCCTACGGCAAGAAGCTGTTAAAACGCGTCGAGCAGGATGCGCTGAAGCTCTGCCGCGCCCTCGGCTACGACCTGAACACGGTGGAATTTGCCGTAGAGAACGGGATTCCCTACGCCATTGACTTCATGAACCCTGCACCGGATGCCGACCTGCACTCCGTGGGCCAGGCCAATTTTGACTGGGTGGTGAGGGAGGTCGCCGATATGCTGATTGCAAAGGCCAAGGCTGCGCCGCATCTTCCCGAGCTGCGTTGCACGGCGTTCCTTGGCGCCCCACCCGCGCCGGCGAAGAAGCGCCCCAGGCCCGCCAGGAAAAGGACCGCCGCCAAAAAGCACATTCCCGCAGAGCAGACTTCCTGATGCGTCTCCCTGCCGGGGGAAGGATGCCGCGGGCTATCCGCTTCCCTTGGCCGCCTCCTCCAGCAGGCGACGGACGTCATCATTCGTCGTCTCCCCGAAATCCTCGTAGAACTGGCTCACGGCAAACATCCACTCCGGCCGGAGCGGGCACACCAGTTCATCGGCCTCTGCCGCAAGCTCCTTGCACGTACTGTTCGCGCCCACGGGAACCGCAACGACCACCCTCCGCGCACGTCCTTTGACCGCCCGGATCGCTGCTCGCATGCTTGCCCCTGTCGCCAGGCCGTCGTCCACCAGGATGACGGTTCTTCCGGAAAGCTCCGGCGCGCTGCGGCCGCCGCGCAGTTCTGACTCCTGGCGCGCCATCGCTTCCTTTTCGTACGCGATGGCCTGTTCCAGTTGCTGTTCGGATACGCGGTCGTCCTGCAACACGTCCTGGTTCAGCGCAACGCCGCCGCCACTCGCAATGGCGCCCATGGCCAGTTCCCGCTGCCCCGGCGCGCGCAGCTTGCGGACCGCCATGATGTCCAAAGGCAGATTGCATGCCTGTGCCACTTCATAGGCCACCGGGACGCCGCCGCGCACCAGTCCCAGCACGATGCCGTCCGACAGATCCGGCAAAGCCGCGACAAGCTTGCCGAGAGTCTGCCCGGCCTCCCGCCGATTTTCATACATCATTTCGTCCACGTGTTGCATTCTATGCTTGGCGGCCGCGCGGTGCGCTGGTCACCGTCACCGTGGTCTAGAATGCGTGCAGGCCATCCCGAGGTCTCCCATGCGCCCCTCGTTCTCTCTCGGCATTGAAGAGGAGTATCAGACCGTTGACCCCGTCACGCGCGACCTGCGGTCCCACATCGAAACCGAGATGCTGGCCGCGGGCAAGATGCGCCTGCAGGAGCGCGTGAAGGCCGAAATGCACACCTCCGTCGTCGAGGTCGGCACCCGCGTCTGCCACACCGTCGAGGAGGCACGCGAAGACATCTATGACCTGCGCCGCCAGATGATTCGCCTCGCGCAGGAGCACAAGCTGGTGCTGGTCGCCGGCGCCACGCATCCCTTTGCCGACTGGCGCACCCAGGAGATTTACCCCGACCCGCGCTATCACCAGGTCGTCAAGGATCTCCAACTCGTCGCACGCGCCAATCTCATCTTCGGCCTGCACGTCCATGTCGGCATTGAGGATCGCGAGGCTGCCATCCGCATCATGAACTCGATGCGGTACTTTCTGCCGCACATCATGGCGCTCGCCACCAATTCACCCTTCTGGCTCGGCCTGAATACCGGGTACAAAGGCTACCGGGCCAAGGTCTTTGAGAACTTCCCACGCACGGGCATTCCCGACGCTTTCACCGGTTATTCGGAGTTTGAAAGTTACGTGAGCCTGCTGGTGCGCACCGGGTGCATCGACAACGCGAAGAAGATCTGGTGGGATATCCGCCCGCATCCGTTCTTCAATACGGTCGAGGTGCGTGCCTGCGATATCCCTCTGCGCGCCGAAGAGACGGTCGCCATCGCCGCGCTCATCCAGGCCACGGCGGCCTATCTCTACAAATTGCACGAGGCCAACCAGGACTTCCGCCACTACACACGCTCGCTCATTGCAGAGAACAAGTTCCGCGCGGTCCGCTACGGACTCGACGGCAAACTCATCGACTTCGGCAAGCAGCAGGAGGTGCCGTTGCGCGATCTGATGGAGGAGTACCTCGCGATGATCGATCCCGTGGTCGACGAACTGGGGAGCAGGGAAGCGGTGGACGGAGTGCGCAGGATCCTCAAAACCGGCACGGGCGCCGATCGGCAGCTAAAGGTCTTTGAGGAGACAAAAGGCGATCTGAAAGCCGTGGTGGACTACATGGCGCAGGAGACCGCTGCCGGGCTCTAGACGTTTCCATTCTGTGTAAATTTCGTTACCCTCAAGAGAACAGCCGCGGTATGCGCGGTTTTTCTTGCCAGGGAGCGCCGCACGCGACGCATGAACCAAACTGCATCCTATCTGCTGTCATTGGACTATCCGCCCGAGTTTACGCCCGGCGCACGCTCCGCTGTAGAAACCTGCCTGCGCATTGATCCCTCTGAAAAAGTCACGCTCATCACGGATCGCACGACGGAGCTGATTGGCGCTTCGCTTGCGGCGCAGCTTGCCGCGCGTGGCTGTGCCTGGAATGCCTTCGTCCTGGAAGACCTGGCCCCGCGCCCACTCGCCGACATGCCCGCCGCCGTGCTCACGGATATGGAGACGTCGCAGGTCTCCATCTTCGCCGTGCAGGTGCAGGCCAATGAATTGCGTTCGCGGATGCAGATGACCGATGTGGTCAATCGCCGCCACATGCGCCACGCGCACATGGTCAACATCACGCCGGAGATCATGTGCCAGGGCATGCGCGCCGATTTCAACCTCGTCGACCGGCTCTCGCAGAAGGTGCTGGAGCGTGTGCGCATGGCCACGCGCATTCGCGCCACAACAGCGGCTGGAACGAACATTACAGCCGAGATGAACCCGGATTACAAGTGGTTCAAAACTTCCGGCATCATCTCGCCTGAGAAGTGGGGTAATCTGCCCGGCGGTGAGTGTTTCACCTCGCCCGGTGAGGTGAATGGGACGTTTGTCGTGGATGGCGTGGTGGGCGACTGGCTCTGCGCCCGCTATGGCCTGCTGGATCAGACCCCGCTGACCATCAAAATCATCGGCAACCGCGTCGTTCACTGCTCCAGCGCTAACAAGCAGCTCGAAGCCGATTTCTGGGCCTATACGCACACAGACGAAAACTCAGACCGCGTGGGCGAGTTTGCGATCGGCACCAATCTCGGAGTCGAGCGCGTGATTGGCAACATCTTGCAGGACGAGAAGTTCCCCGGCATCCACATCGCCTTCGGCAATCCCTACGGCGAGCACACGGGCGCGCCGTGGCGCTCTGGCACGCACATTGATGTGGTTGGACTTGGCTTCAATATCTGGCTTGAGACCGAGGCGGGCGAAGAACAGATTATGCGCGACGGACGGTTTCTGATCGCGGCATAAATTTGGGCGGGCGAATGCCTGTCGGAAAGCTGCGACCTCGTTGAGCGGCCATCATCTAAATTGGTGATATGGCAACCACAACATCCGTTCCTCTTCGCAATCTTGGAAACTCTGACCTTGAACTAACGCCCATCGGATTTGGCGCATGGGCCATCGGCGGCGGCAACTGGGAGTTCGCCTGGGGCCCTCAGGACGACAGCGAATCGATAGCCGCAATCCATCGCGCGCTGGACCACGGCATCAACTGGATTGACACGGCCGCGATTTATGGCCTGGGTCATTCAGAGGAGATGGTGGCCAAGGCGCTGAAGACCACCAGCCATAAGCCGCTCGTCTTTACCAAGTGCTCGATGCGCTGGCATGCGGACCGCACCATCCACCGCTCGCTCAAGGCCGACTCTGTGCGGGAAGAGCTGGAGAATTCGCTCCGGCGCCTCAATGTGGACACCATCGACCTCTACCAGATTCACTGGCCCAACCCGGAAGCTGAGATTGAAGAGGGATGGGAGACGCTGGCCAGGCTGCGCGAGCAGGGCAAGATCCGCTGGATTGGCGTTTCGAATTTCAACGTGGAACAGATGAAGCGCGTGCAGAAGATCGCGCCCATCACCAGTTTGCAGCCACCTTACTCCATGCTGCGCCGCGCGATTGAAGAAGAGATTCTGCCTTTTGCGCAGGCGAACAACATCGGAGTGATTAACTATTCGCCGATGGTTTCCGGCCTGCTGACCGGAAAAATGACCGCCGAGCGGGTGGCAACTTTCCCGGCAGACGACTGGAGGAAGCGCGCCGTTGAGTTCAATGAGCCGCGCCTGAGCCGCAACCTGAAGCTGGTGGAGCTGCTGCGCGAGATCGGCGCACCGCACATGGTCGAGCCGGGTGTGGTTGCCGTGGCGTGGACGTTGCGGCATCCCGCGATTACGGCAGCCATTGTGGGCGGCCGCAGCGCACAGCAGGTCGATGGGGTGGTTGCGGCACTGACGTTCCGGCTGAGCGATGCGGAGTTTGCTCAGATCAACGCATTTCTCGCTGAGAACCAGGCGTGACGGAGAGTCGCTGGCAAAAGCACGAAGCCCCCGGATGTTCCGGGGGCTTCCCTGTCTTGACAGGAGTGCTGACTTACATGGCTGCGACGAAGTCGGGCAGCACCACCGCTGCATGTTCCTGGAGCAGACGCGTCATCCGGGCCGACATGCCGGTGTACATCGTGGCGGCTCTGAAGGCATTGATACGAACGCCTTCGCTGGCCTGCGTGAACGCGTATTGCGCGAGCGCCATCAGAACGCAGACGCGAATCTGTACGGCGTCGCTGCGCAGAGTGGCCATCAGCTCAAGATCGGTGCATGCGCCGCTGCGGGAAGCGAAATCGACCATTTCAAGCATGACGCCGGCATTCTGGAACATTGCCCAGAGCCCGTGCGCACCCTGAATCCGAGTCCAGGTTTCCTGCGGTGAGGCATCCATGCCTTCCTTCCAGAGGAAGCTGTCACTCAGGTCACGAGCGGACCAGTCCACACGAAGACGCGCTACCAGCGAGTCCCATGTGGCGGCATTCCGCCGACGAACACTTGCCCTCCAGCGCCCAAGGATGATCGCCACAGAGGCAAGTGCTGCAATTTGGAGCAGAGCGAGAACCATCGGAAATCCTTCAGTTGTGATCTCTTTTCAATGCCGGTAGCACACAGTGCTGCAAACCGGTATTCACTGCACCCCACATTAATAGCAGATTTCAAACGGGAAGTGTGAGGAATTTCACAAAAGCCCCATGCGCCTTTATGGGGATAACATTACGTAAGTACTAGAGAGACCTAATACCCTCTTGACAGGGAATGGGCCGGAGTTGACGCGGCCACATGGGGTCATCGTCCACCGCTGCGCAGAGATCAGCTGATTTGGGGAAGAGCTTTCAGGACTCGCGTTCGCGCTGGTCCAACGTGGCCTGCGCGAGGGCAAGGCGCTGCTCCCGGGCGACACCAGCGACGGCGAGCAGAAGATCCTGCATCTGCGGCGTGAATGCGCGCCTCTCGGCCTCCTTCTGGGCAAAGCTGTACACCCAGTAGAGCAGGGAGCAGAGGTAGCTGGCGACCACGAACTCATTCATCATGCTGTATTGGAGGAAACTGGCCTTATGCGTGTGGATGAGCATTGCCGCGAAGCTGGCCAGCGAGTAGAACCCCAATCCCGTGGCAACCTGCAGTTCGCGGTCACGCCATCCGAGGGAGAGGAGACTGCTGCACGCCGCAAGCCCAAGGAAGAAGAGGATGCGAAGCAGGGACGACATCTGTTGAACGTGAATGATGATGGCAGACGTCTTACCCACGCCAGTGACAGCAGTCAGCGGCCACACCAGAATCCCCGCCAATACCACGAGAAGCGCAATGA
>JBAUTX010000119.1:0-1658 GCA_049582405.1 Occallatibacter sp.
GCGCATGACGCGGGCGGTTTCCTTTTCGTGCTCGGGCTTGCGGATGCGCTTGCGGTCAAGGTGCTGGCGGGCGAGGGCTTCTTCGTCAGTGGAGGCGTAGCGGGCGTCGACGGCCTGGTCGGCTATGGGGCGGGCGATGCCCTTCTGCGCGAGCTTCTGGCGGACGGCGCGCTGGCCCAGCTTTTCGTTCTCATGGCGGAGGCGGGCGTAGGTCTCGGCGTAGGACTGGTCGTCGAGATAGCGCTGCTCTTTGAGGCGGGCGATGGTGGCGGCGATGACGGCCTGGCCGCGCTCGCCGGGGTCGACGCGGGTCTGCATGAGGCGGCGGAGCTCGGCCTCGGTGCGCATGCGGCGGCCGAGGGCCTTGACGGCGTAGTCGTAGAGGCCGGACTCGTTGAGGGGGGCTTTCTCTTTCGCGCTGCGGCCGAATGGCATGCGAGTCAGTCCAGAGGAATGAGGAGGTTGAAGGCGCGGTTGCGCCGCCAGCGATAGTGCTTGAAGTCGCTGTCGAGGGTGAGGATATCGCCGGTGTTGAGTGTATTGGCCATGGCGATGAGGCAGGCATCGGCAAAGTCTGCCGGTGTGTCGCGGTACTTGCGCATGAGATCTTGCACCTGAACTGCACATTCCGTGAATCGAAAGGGAATCTGAAAGTTCCCCCGCGTAACATTCGCGAGCACGATGTCGATCGCGGCAGGCTGGGATTGGAGCAGATGGCAGCTTTCCGAGATAACCGCTTCGCAGGTCGCAATCGGCTGGCGCAGCCCGGACACCGCTGCAACACAACGCTCGTGGTTTCGATCGCGCCTGTTGAGCCACGCAAAGATTACGCTCGTATCGAGCAGAACGGGTTGCATCTTACCGCGCCGCCGCTCGTTTATGCTTCTTGCCTCCCGGCAAGGAACTGCGGCCGTACCCCTCAAGATACTTCTTGTGATTGCCTGCAATATCTGTTGGCCCGAAATCGAACTCCCCCAGACCAACGATCTTGATTGGCTGAACCTCCGCTGCCTCCCTGGCGACGAGATGAATGCCTTTCCGCAAAATCTCGGATGTTGTCCATCCCTGGCGCTTGACCAGGCCGTCCAGGACGCGCCGGGTTTCGGGATCCAATCGCAATTGCGCTACGGTCTTCATACTAACCATTGTATTACACTTTGCATCATTTGTAATACAGAGCCAGGATCTACAGTTTCCTGACCTTTACTCTTGCTTGCCGTGCTTCGTCCACTGGTCTACCCAGTCGTTGACGGTCTTCCACCAGAGCTGGGAGTTCTGCGGCTTGAGGACCCAGTGGCTCTCGTCGGGGAAGTAGAGCATCTTGCTGGGCACGTTGAGCAGTTGCAGGGTGGTGAAGAGCTGCAGGCCTTCGCTCAGGTCGAGGCGGTAGTCGTGCTGCGAGTGGATGACAAGGGTGGGCGTCTTGAAGTTTTTGGCCGAGAGCGCGGGCGACCATTTGCGGAAGGGATTTTCGTTCTCCGGCTTGCCGTAGTAGTCCCATGGCGCGCCCTTGAACTCCCAGGTGTTGAACCAAAGCTCTTCTGTGCTGCCAAAGGCGGACTCGGCGTTGAACATGCCGTCGTGGGAGACGATGCATTTGAAGCGGTCGGTGTGGCCAAGGATCCAGTTGGCCATGTAGCCGCCGTAGCTGGCGCCGA
>JBAUTX010000120.1:0-8135 GCA_049582405.1 Occallatibacter sp.
CGGATGGCCTCATCGATCTTGCTGATGAAGATCTTGCCGTCGCCGATGCGCCCCGTGCGCGCCGCGCTTGTAATAGCCTGGATGGCCTTCTCTTTCAATTCATCGTGAATGACCATCTCGATCTTGACCTTGGGCAGAAGATCTACCGTGTACTCGCGCCCGCGGTAGAACTCCGTGTGTCCCTTCTGGCGGCCGTGGCCGCGCGCTTCCAGAATGGTCATGCCTTCGATGCCTGCTTCCAGCAGGGCATCTTTCACTGCGTCCAGTTTAGAGGGCTGAAGAATCGCTTCGATCTTGAGCATGCAAAAGTGCCTCGTTTGACAGCGTAACAGGCCGGGCGGCTTCGTGCCCCTCCCGGCCTCAGGTTTTCATATTAGAGCATGTTATGCGTTCAGGTCGTAGCCTTCTTCGCCGTGCTGCGAAAGATCAAGACCTGCCATCTCTTCGTCTTGGGAAACCCGCAGGCCTATCACCTTGTCCACCACAAACAGCAGCACCAGCGTGCCCACAATCGATATGGCCCACGCAATTGCGACCCCTGCCGCCTGGTTCAGCACCTGGCCCCAGTGTCCGTCCATGGCGCCGGTCGCCGCGTCTTTGCCAAATGCGGCGTTAATCGCCTTGGTTGCAAACAGCCCCGTCAGCAGCGCGCCCAGCGTCCCACCCGCTCCGTGCACGCCAAAGGCGTCCAGCGAGTCATCGTAGCCAAACATGGCCTTCACCTTGAAGACCATGAACGAGCAGAAGAATCCAGCAATCAGGCCGATCAGCAACGCCGCAAACGGCTGCACAAAGCCCGACGCCGGCGTAATCGCCACCAGCCCCGCGACCGCACCGGAAATCGCACCCAGCGCCGTCGGCTTGCCATTGTGCTTCCACTCAAAAATCGTCCAGCCCAGAGCAGCCGCGGCTGCGGCAAAGTGCGTGTTGATAAAGGCGCTCGTCGCCAGCGGGCCGGCGTTCAGCGCGCTGCCGGCGTTAAACCCGAACCAGCCCACCCACAGCAGGCACGCGCCAATGAAGCTCAGCACCATCGAGTGCGGCGGCATCGCCGTGTGCGGATAGCCAAGACGCTTGCCCAGATACAGCGCCGTCACCAGCGCCGAGACGCCCGACGTGACATGCACCACCGTGCCGCCGGCAAAATCCAGCGACGGGATATGTCCGCCGTTCGCATTCAGCAGCCCGCCCACGCCCCACACCATATGCGCCATCGGGCTGTAGACGAGCAGCGACCAGAGCGCAAGAAACGCCGCCATCGCGCTGAACTTCATGCGCTCGGCAAACGCGCCCGTAATCAGCGCCGGCGTAATGATGGCGAACATCAGCTGATAAACCATGTACGTCTGCTCGGGAATCGTCGGCGCATAGTCGGGATTCGGCGCCAGCCCCACCCCCCGCAGAAACACGTGCTCAAATCCGCCGATAAAGAAGTTCCCGTGCCCGAAGGCGAGCGAGTAGCCCACGATCGCCCACAGAATCGTCACCAGCCCCATCATCGCGAAGCTCTGCATCATCGTGCCCAGGATGTTCTTCTTGCGCACCAGGCCGCCATAGAACAGAGCCAGTCCGGGGCCGGTCATCAGCAGTACGAGCGCGGCCGAGACCAGCATCCAGGAGTTATCCGCCGACATCTGCGCGTTCTGAATGGATTGCTGCAGCGCGTTGATCTGTGCCTGGGTCGCCGGAGCCGTCGCGGCTGATGTGGCAGCGGAAGGCTGTGCGAGGCCAAGGGTTGGAAGACCGATCGATACGGCAAAGAGGGAAAGCCCGAGTCTACGAAACGACATAAAAGTGCAAACTCCAGAGAAACCGCACGCCCATCCTGGGCGAACGGGGAAGATTGGCAAGCCAAAGCGGCGGAAATCGCAAACCCGTTCCACCGCCGGGATCATTGCGAGGCGCTATACGGCAGTCCTCCCAATGGAGCAGGGTCCTGTGAAGAAGAGCATGTACAGGTGAACCTTGCAGGATAACCGATGGCACCCCAGCGGATGGGTGGAAATTTTCGACTCTCTACCTGCCTTCGCCTCGGAATCCGCTCATCCATGGCGAAAATATAGCGTAAGTTGGCTCCCTGATGGTACTTGCCCATGCCGGATTCCCCCATCTCGGCGTATGATGGAGGATATGACGGCGATACAGGAGCGCGACCGCTATCTCTTCGGTGCCCTCGAAAGCAGTGTGCAGAATCGCGCCAAGCTGCAGGAAGTCAATTACGGGTTTGACCAGCCAGAGGGCGTCTTCTTCACCTCTCTGGATTACGCGGTAAATTGGATTCGCAAGAGTTCTATTTGGCCGGTCACCTTCGGGCTGGCCTGCTGCGCCATCGAGATGATGTCGATGGGCGCATCGCGCTATGACATCGCGCGCTTCGGCGCTGAGGTCTTCCGCCCGTCGCCCCGTCAGGCCGATCTGATGATCATCGCCGGCCGCGTATCGCAGAAGATGGCTCCCGTCATTCGTCGGCTCTACGAGCAGATGCCCGAGCCGAAATGGGTCATCTCCATGGGCGCCTGCGCCACTTCCGGTGGAGTGTTTAACAACTACGCTGTTGTGCAAGGGGTGAATCAGGTCATTCCAGTTGATGTCTATGTCCCTGGATGTCCGCCGCGTCCTGAGCAACTCTTGTACGCAATCACGCTTCTACAAGAGAAGATACAGCGCGAACCACGTAGCTTGTTGAAGACTTTGAATGTCGTGTAAGTTGCTTCGCCAGGGTGCTTAACTGCAGGGTTATCACCTGCCTTAGGCTTGAGCTAGCGAAGTTTTTGCATGTACCAACTGGGCTACTCAGGGTGAACTGGCGTGCTCCGGCTGCTTTTGCCTGTGGTAACTAGGCGATGCTAAGTGGCGTCATGGGAGCCAGTAATATTAAGGGGCCTCTAACAAGAAACATAGGGCTGTGATCAAAATGATCGCAGCTTTTGCAGTTGGAATAGTTGGATTGCGGAGGAGAACCGAATGTACTCGCAAACGTTGAAAGCTGCTTTCCGGGTTTTGGCCGTGGTATGTGTTGCGGCTCTGCCCTTGACCCTGACGGCGCAGAGTTCTGCACCGTCAAAGGCTGCGCCTCCTACGAGAGCCGCATATGGCGATACCGCCTCCAAGTGGGATATCTTCGCCGGTTACAGCTACTTGGCTCCAAAGGGCACCGTAGAGACGCCTCAGGCCAATGGCACGACCTTGCCAGTGAGCTATCAAAGCATTGATTGGGGTGCGATCCTCAGTGTGACCCGGTACTTCAGCAAGAATGTCGGTCTTGAAGCGATTGGCGATGAGCACATCGTTAATGAGACGCCGTGCAACTGTGGAAGTGGCAGTACCTATTCCAACGGCAATTTCAGTGGCGGTTCGGCCGGCATCATCTTCCGGTTCCCAACCGAGGACATTACGCCCTTCGTCCATGGGTTGGCAGGCGGCGAGCTGGTCGGTGGTCCCAATGGTCAGCCTGATAAATGGGGCCCCGTACTCACGGCCGGTGGCGGCGTGGACTACAGAACCCCACTCTTCAACCACCATCTCTCCATTCGTGTCTTCCAGGCCGACTACCAGTACATCCATGAGAACTGGGGACCCGTTGTCGGCGGTGGCCGCGCAAATGTCAATGCTGCGCGTCTCAGCGCCGGCTTTGTCATTCACGCGGGCTCTCTCGAACCTCCTGCGCCGCCCACGCTGGCCTGCGCGGCAGAACCCGGCTCGGTGTTCCAGGGTGAACCTGTCACCGTCACTGCCACGCCGAGCGGCCTCGATCCCAAGGCGCATGTCGTCTATACCTGGAGCGGCGATGGCGTCTCCGGCGCAGATACCAAGGCCAACGTGAATACGGCAGCACAGGCTCCGGGCACCTACACCGTGAATTGCGCTTTGAAGGAAGGCAAGACCGGCAAGGAAGGTCTCAAGCCCTGGCAGAATGCCCAGAGCACCGCGAGCTACACGGTCAAGGCCTTTGAGCCGCCGACCATCTCCTGCTCAGCAGATCCAAGCACCATCAAGCCCGGCGAAACGGCGACCATCACGGCCACGGCAGCTAGCCCGCAGAGCCGCCCGCTCACCTACAGCTACTCGGCTGCTTCCGGCACCATCAGCGGAACCGGGAACACGGCAACGTTCAACTCCGCGGGCGCTCCCTCCGGCCCGGTGGAGATTACCTGCAACGTGGCGGATGACAAGGGCCACACCGGCTCTGCCACCACAACGGAGACCATCCAGCCTCCGCCACCGCCACCGTCTCCTGAGAAGGCTCAGCTCGAAGCCCGTCTGGCCCTGCACAGCGTCTTCTTCCCGACCAACGAACCACGGGTGCAGAATCCCACAGGCGGCCTTCTGTCCAGTCAGCAAGGCACACTCATGAGCCTTGCCACGGACTTCAAGCGCTATCTGCAGCTCAAGCCGGATGCCCAGCTCACCCTGACTGGACACACCGATGTGCGCGGACCCGTTGAGTTCAACCAGAAGCTCTCGGCACGGCGTGTCGAAAGCGTCAAGCAGTTCCTCGTCGATCAGGGCGTTCCAGCCTCCAGCATTCAGACCGAAGCCGTGGGTGAAGAGCACCAGCTCACAGCGGACGAAGTCAAGGATCTGGTCGATCAGAATACCCAGCTGACCAGTGAGGAAAGGACGAAGATCCAGCGCAACCTCAAGACCATCGTCCTGGCGCAGAACCGTCGCGTGGATATCACCTTGAGCACGACGGGGCAGAAGTCGGTGCGCTTGTATCCGTTCAACGCACAAGACGCCGAGACCCTGCTCAGCGAAAAGGCCCCGGCTCCGAAGAAGAAGCCGGCAGCCAAAAAGAAGTAGGAACCATTGAATACGCGCAGGGAGCGCATCGAGCGCTCCCTGTGCGTTTGAAGGTCCGGTTCGGCAGCCTGTCCGGCAGAGCACAGTGAGTCGCAAAGATGCTCGCCCGGGCAGTACTCGGTTGGAACATCCACTCTGGAGAGGTTGATCGGGTACCCGGTCAACCTCTTATTCTTTATAGGGAGGGCTTTTTGCTCCCTCCTGCGTCCACTATAGAGGTCAATGTTCTTCATGCGATCAGGGCAACACACCATCGGATTTCCCCGAAAAAATCACGGCTTCCTTTCTTTCTTCATCCTGGCCTTCTTCGCAGTCAGTCCCGGCCTCCATGCGCAGGAGGCATGGAGCTCCGTTGGTCCCGACGGCGGCGACGCGCGCTACATCGCCTCGGTTCCCGGCCAGCCCGGTCACCTCTACCTCGGCACAGTCAACAGTTGGATCTACGACTCTTCAGACGCCGGCGCTTCCTGGCATCGTCTATCCCGCCTCGGAACCTCCGACGACCTTGTCGTCGATCACATCCTCGTGGATCCCGAAAGCCCAGCCCATATCTACGCAGCCGCATGGAAAATCGATCACCCGGACGGTGGCCTCTGGATCAGCCACGACGGTGGCCGCACCTGGGATGAAGCGCCCGGCCTTCACGGCCAGTCCATCCGCTCCTTTGCCATGGCGCCGCAGGATCCGCATCTCCTCTTCGCCGGCACGCTGCAGGGCGTCTTTCGCAGCGCCGACGCCGGAGCCACCTGGACGCAGATCAGCCCCGAGGGCAGTCGTGAAATCCATGAGGTCGAGTCGCTCGCCATTGACCCGACGAGCCCCGACACCATCTACGCCGGCACCTGGCACCTGCCCTGGAAGACCACCGACGGCGGCAAGACCTGGCACAACATCAAGAAGGGCGTCATCGACGACTCCGACGTCTTCTCCATCATCATCGACCCCGCCAAGCCAACCACCGTCTACGCCAGCGCCTGCAGCGGCATCTACAAGAGCAATTCTGCCGGCGAGCTATTCCGCAAGATTCAGGGCATCCCCGCCACCGCGCGCCGCACCCGCGTCCTGCGCCAGGATTCCCAGCATCCGCTCACCGTCTATGCCGGCACC
Source organism: Occallatibacter sp. (assembly GCA_049582405.1). Lineage (GTDB taxonomy): Bacteria > Acidobacteriota > Terriglobia > Terriglobales > Acidobacteriaceae > Telmatobacter. The sequence goes on from JBAUTX010000120.1 coordinate 5,911, forward strand.
ACCGAGGGCCTGTACAAGACCACGGACGGCGGCCATACCTTCAGTCGCATGACCAACGACGATGTCATCGTCAATGACGTCTACATCGACCCGGCGAACTCGGATCACATCCTGCTGGCCACGGATCGAGGCGGCGTCCTCGCCAGCGCCGACGGCGCAAAAACCTTCACGGCCTCGAACCGAGGCTTCTCCGAGCGCAAGGTCGAAGCGCTTCTCGTCGATGCCAACGATCCCCATCGCCTCTATGCGGGAGTCTTGAATGACAAGGCCTACGGAGGCGCCTTTGTTTCCACCAACGGCGGCGCCACCTGGCAGCAGATTGCCGATGGCCTCGAGGGCCGCGATGTCTTCGTCCTCGCCCAGGCCCCGGACGGCACCCTCCTCGCCGGAACCAACAGCGGCATCTTTGCCCTTGCACCCGACGCCACGGCATGGCAGCCGCGCGACACCATTGCCAACACCATCGTCAAGACAGACACGGAAAAAGTCCGCGGCACGAGGGTGAACATCGAGAAGCGCGTCAAGGCGCAGCCCTATCCGATGGACGGCCGCGTCTTTGCCATCGATCTCTCCGGGGATGCGTGGCTGGCCACCGCCGCCGGGGGCATTTACACCAGCCACGACCAGGGCGTCACCTGGCAGGGCGGGCCCGTCCTGGGCGTTGCCGGCTATCTCTCCCTCACCGTCCACGGCGCGCTCATCGCGGCGGCACGCCCTGACGGCGTCGTCCTCTCCAAAGACAACGGCCAGACCTGGTGGCCCATGAGCATTCCCACCGTCCTCACCCGCATCCATCGCGTCGTCTTCTCCCGCGATGGCACTCTCTGGCTCGGTGCGCGCGAGGGCGTCTACTTCACCCGCAACAACGGCAAGACCTGGATGTGGGCCCAGCGGCTGCCCATCGTTGACATCGACGATCTCTTTTACGACGCCGCCACCAACCGTGTCCTTGTCAGCTCCCGCGGCAGCGACTTTGTCTACGCCATGGACCCCGCGACCCTCGACTGGAAGTGGTGGCAAACCGGCTACAAGCTCTCCGCCGTCCGCTCCGCCGGAGACCGTCTCCTCGCCGCTTCGCTGTATAACGGCGTCCTCATCGAGCCCCGCGCCGCCGCCACCGAACTCGGCCGAAAGTGATGCGCCCACGCGGATTCCGGTATCATCTATAGGGTATGCAGGCAGAAACCGCAGCACCCCGCGCCAAGCACTCCTTCCGCACCTACGACCCCAGGCTGGAGCCCATCGCCGCCAAGGTGATGGCCCAGCAGCGGCTCGACTTCCAGGACGGCCTCGCGCTCTATCGCTCCCCGGACGTGCTCGCCGTCGGCTGGCTCGCCAACCACGTCCGCGAGCGCCTGCATGGCGATACCACCTACTTCAACGTCAATCGCCACATTAACCCCACCAACGTCTGCGTTGCCGCCTGCAAGCTCTGCGCCTTCGGCCGCAAAAAGGGCGATCCCCACGGCTACACCATGGCGCTTGAAGAAGCCTGGCAATCTGCGGCCTCCGGTTACTCCGAGGCCGTCACGGAGTTCCACATCGTCGGCGGTCTCCACCCTGACCTTCCATTGGAATATTTCCTGGATCTGGTCCAAGGGCTAAAAAAACGCTTCCCGCAGGTCCACATCAAGGCCTTCACCATGGTCGAGGTCGCCTTCTTCGCCCGCCGCGCCAAGCTCACCATCGAGCAGACCCTCCTCAAGCTCCGCGAAGCAGGCGTCGATTCCATGCCCGGCGGCGGCGCGGAAATCTTCTCCCCGCGCGTCCGCTCCATCATCTGCGACCACAAGATCGACGGCAGCGAGTGGCTTGAAACGGCCCGCCTGGCCCACAAGATGGGCTTCAAGTCCAATGCCACCATGCTCTACGGCCACATCGAAAACGACGAGGACCGCGTCGACCACCTGCTCAAGCTCCGCGAGGTGCAGGACGAAACCGGCGGCTTCCAGACCTTCATCCCCCTGGCCTTCCACCCGGAAAACACCCCGCTCGACCACCTGCCCGTCACCACCGGCCTTACGGACATTCGCCAGGTCGCCGTCAGCCGCCTCCTGCTCGACAACTTCCCGCATATCAAGGCCTACTGGCAGATGCTCACGCCCAAGATCGCGCAGATTGCCCTCCGCTTCGGCGCCGACGACCTCGACGGCACCGTCGTTGAAGAGAAGATCTACCACGACGCCGGCGCCACCACCCCCCAGGGCATGACCCGCAAGGAGCTG
>JBAUTX010000121.1:0-7361 GCA_049582405.1 Occallatibacter sp.
GTGCAGGCCATCGAGAGCGCCTTCGGCTTTAACATTGCTCCCGGTGAGTGGCGCCTCAACAGGAAGCTCGCAGGCGGCGGCCCGTTGTTTGACGTCGGCATCTATTCCCTCAACGCCTGCCGCTACCTCACCGGCGAAGAGCCCGCGCAGATCTCCGCCTATGCCTCAGTGATTGACCACGACGGACGCTTCAACGAAGTGGAAGAGAACGTCTCGTGGACCATGAAGGTCCCCTCCGGCATCGTCGCAAGTTGCAACACCACATACGGCGCGCCGATGGAGGGCTTCTTTCGCGTGCACGGTTCCAAAGGCTGGATCGAAGCCGCGCCCGCATTCAACTATGACGGCGTGCACCTTCGCGCGGACTACCAGGGAACCCATCTTGACGAGCTCAATCCCGCACGCGATCCCTATCAGTTCGCCGCACAGGCCGACCATTTCTCACATTGCATTCAGAACGGCCTCGAACCCAAAACACCGGGCGAGGAAGGCCTGCGCGATATGCGATACATCGCGCAGATCTACCATTCTGCAGGCATCGCGATCTAAGGCACGGTCCGGAAAAACTAACCGATCCCGAGAATCCGCCGATTCCGCGCCGTGTCGCCCGCGGACCCCGCAAAATCGTCGAAGGCCCGCTCCGTCACGCGAATCAGATGTTCGCGAATGAAGACAGCTCCCTCTGCTGCGCCCACCTCGGGATGCTTCAGGCAGCACTCCCACTCCATCACCGCCCAGCCGGGGTAGTCGTACTGCGCCATCTTGCTGAAGATGGCGCGGAAGTCGACCTGCCCATCTCCGAGCGATCGAAACCGCCCGGCCCGATCGATCCAGTTCTGATATCCCCCATAGACTCCGCTCCGCCCATTCGGGCGAAACTCCGCATCCTTCACATGAAACGCCCGCACGCGCTCGTGATAGAGATCAAGGAATCCCAGATAATCCATCTGCTGCAGCACCATGTGGCTCGGGTCATACAAGATATTCGCGCGCGGATGCCCGCCCACAGCACTGAGGAATCGCTCAAAGGTCACGCCGTCATGCAGATCTTCGCCGGGGTGCAGCTCAAAGCAGACATCCACCCCCGCCTCATCGAACCTCTGCAAAATCGGCAGCCAGCGCCGCGCAAGTTCCGCAAATGCCTCTTCGATCAATCCCGCTGGGCGCTGCGGCCATGGATAGAAATACGGCCATGCCAACGCACCGGAGAACGTAGCATGGGCATGGAGTCCCAAGTTCCGGCTGGCCTTCGCGGCCCACTCCAGTTGCTCCACCGCCCACGCCTGCCGCGCCTGGGGATTCCCCTGGACTGCAGCGGCTGCAAAGCCGTCCAGCAGCACATCGTACGCAGCATGGCTCGCAACAAGCTGCCCCTGCAGATGCGTGGAGAGTTCCGTCAAGCTGAGCCCGTGTTCCCGGAGCAAGCCCAGAATCTCATCGCAATAAGCCTTGCTCTCCGCGGCCTGCTTCAAATCAAAAAGACGATGGTCCCAGCTCGGGATCTGGACTCCCACGAAGCCCAGCCCCCGGGCCCACTGCGCCATGCCTGCCAGCGAGTTGAAGGGCGCTTCGTCCCCTGCAAACTGTGCCAGAAAAATGCCCGGTCCCTGGATCGTCTTCATCGCATCTCTCCTCGCTCGCCGCTCAGAACTCCACCCAGCCCTTGGTCTCGCTGCTCGCAATCGCGCGATCGATAAACCGCATCCCGCGCACACCGGCGCGAATGCCCGGCAGCGTGGCAGGTACAGGGTTAGGACCTCCCTGCTTCCATACGTGCAGCGCATGCGCAAATTCACGATAGAGCACGGCGAATGCCTCAATGAATCCCTCTGGGTGGCCTCCCGGCAGGCGCGTCACTGCACGCGCATCCTCGCTTAGATAGGCGCCCGCCGCATGGCGAATCTCTTCCGGACCATCAAGCCACTTCAGGCACAGCCGGTTTGGGTCTTCCTGTCTCCAGTCCAGGGAGCCGTTCTCGCCATAGACGCGCAGCCGCAGTCCATTGCCTTCGCCCGCTGCCACCTGCGACGCCATTAACACCGCGCTCGCTCCGTTCTCCAGTTCAAGCAGCGCAGTGCAATCGTCATCCACGCGGCGGCCCGGCACCACGCAGCGCAGACTGGCGTTCACGCGCGTCACATCCAGGCCGGTCACATATTCCATCAGGTGAAACGCATGGACTCCAATATCGCCAATGCAGCCGCCGGGCCCGCTCAACGCCGGATCGGAACGCCACCCTGCCTGTTTGTGTCCCGTCGCCTCGAGCGGCCGGCTCAACCATCCTTGCAGATACTCAACAGCGATCTTCCGAATCTTGCCCAGTTGCCCGCTCGCACAGATGGCGCGCGCCTCACGCACCAGAGCGTAGCCGGCATAGGTATGCGTCAACCCGTAAGGCAACCCCGATTCAGACACTGCCTGCTCCAGGGCAACAGCCTCCTCATAGGTCGCCGTTGCAGGTTTGTCACTCATCACTGGAAATCCGGCGCGCAGCGCGGCAGCCGCAACTGGCAGATGCAGATGGTTCGGCGTGACAATGGCGACAAAGTCGATCGCGTCCGGCCGCTTCCGCTCCGCTTCGAGCATTTGCTCATAGCTCGCGTAGGCGCGCTCCGGATCAATTCGGTAGGACTCACCCGCCTCACGCGATCGCTTCGCTGACTGCGAAAACGCACCCGCAACAAGCTCGATCCTCCCATCCAACTCCGCTGCCATGCGATGTACAGGCCCGATAAAGGCGCCAGGGCCACCGCCCACCATACCCATCCGCAACTTGCGTTCCGCGCTCATTGTTGTTCGTTCCTCGGTCCCTGTCCGCGCTGCATACATGCGTTCTGCAGCATGCGGCTTCGTGCCATCTACCAGTCCGTCAACGTCCCGTCCAGCTTCCGGTTCACCGGCAGATACGCGCGCTGGTAGGGATACTTGGCAGCCAGCGCTTCATCCAGATCCACGCCCAGCCCCGGCGCATCGCCGGCATACATCATGCCGTCCTTGAATCGGTACGCATGTGGGAACACCGCATCCGTCTCCTCCGTATGCGGCATGTGCTCCTGAATCCCGAAATTATGAACCGCGGTGTCAAAATGCAATGCCGCAGCCATCGTCACTGGCGAAAGATCCGTCGCGCCGTGGCAGCCCGTGCGCACGTGATACAGCGCCGCAAAGTCCGCCGCCTTTTTCATGTGCGTCAATCCACCGCCATGCACGACTGTCATACGCAGATAATCAATCCACTGGTTGCGCATCAGATCATGCGCGTCCCAGATTGAGTTGAAGACCTCGCCCACTGCAAGCGGCGTGGTGGTATGCTCACGAATCACCCGAAATCCTTCCTGCAGTTCCGCAGGCGTCGGGTCCTCCATCCAGAAAAGGTGAAAGGGCTCCAGTTCCTTGCCCAGTCGCGCGGCTTCAATCGGCGTAAGCCGGTGATGGCAATCGTGCAGCAGGTGAAGTTCCTCGCCAAACAACTCGCGCACCTTCGCAAAGAGCTTCGGCACATGGCGCAGGTAGGGCTCCGTCGCCCAAGCCTGCTCGGAGGGCAAGCCCCGCTCCGCCGGTTCATAGCGGCCCGCGCCCTTCGGAACCCCGTACGTGCTCGGCACACCCGGAATCCCGCTCTGCACCCGGATTGCCTTGTACCCCAGATCCTTGTGCCGCGCCACATCCTCCAGCGCGTGGTCCATGTCCTTGCCATTGGCATGCGCATACACCATCACGCCATCGCGGCTCTTGCCGCCCAGCAGGTTGTAGACCGGTGTGTTGAGCGCCTTCCCTTTGATATCCCACAGCGCCACATCCACCGCGGCAATCGCGGACATCGTTACTGGCCCGCGCCGCCAGTACGGGGCCCGGTAGAGATACTGCCAGATGTCCTCGGTCTGGAATGGATCGCGCCCAATGATGCATGGAATCACGTGATCGCTCAAATAACTTGCCACGGCCAGTTCACGGCCGTTCAGCGTGCCGTCCCCCAGTCCGTAAATCCCCTCATCCGTCTCCACCTTCAGCGTCACAAAGTTGCGACCCGGTGAAGTGATGTTTACAGATGCATGCGTAATCTTCATGTCGATGGGCAATCCTCTCGCTCTTCGATCTGCGCCGCACAACGCCTATTGATTCACTCCGCTCGCCAGAAATCCGCCATCGACAGCAACGATCTCTCCTGTGACGAACGAAGCTGCCTCGGAGGCAAGATACACCGCCGTGCCTGCGATCTCGCGCGCCTGGCCAAAGCGCCGCATCGGCGTCCGCATCAGCAGTTCCTCGCCCCGCGGCGTATTCAGCACGAGTGATGCATTCAGCGGCGTCGGAAAAACTCCGGGAGCAATCGCATTCACGTTCACCCCGGTTTGCGCGAGTTCAATCGCCAGAACTTTGGTCAGTGCACCTACCGCCGCCTTGCTCGCCGCATAAGCCGCCACATGGTAGAACCCGACGAACGTTGTCAGCGAGCCAAAGTTGATAATCCTGCCATAACCCGCTCGCACCATCGTCGGGCCAAAAATCTGGCACGCCCGCAGCGTTCCCTTCAGGTTCGTGTCCATCACACGATCCCAGTCCTCTTCGCCCGCTTCCAGCGTTGGCGCCTTGCTGGTCACGCCCGCAGCATTCACCAGGATGTCCACCTTGCCAAATTCCTTCATCACGGCGTCATGCAGCGATTGCACGGATGCACGACTCGTTACGTCACTAGGGACGCGCAGGGACCGCCGGCCCAGCGCTTCAATCTCCGCGGCAACCCTGTCCACTTGCTCCATCCGGCGCGAAGAGGGCACAACGTCGGCGCCAGCCTCCGCCAGCGCCAGGGAGATGGCATGGCCCAGGCCCGTTGTTCCGCCCGTCACCACTGCCACTCTGCCTGTCAAATCAAAAAGTCCACCGCTCATCCAACTCTCCCTGGCGCACTTCTCCGTCACCGCCACTCTACCGGATATGCGCCGCGGCCGTCATGCCATACCCGCAGCCAATAGGCACTCTACCATGTAAGGCGATGCGTGCCCCCATCAGGGCTGCCCCTGGCCTATGTCCAATACGATAAAGTGTTCTTGGACAGGTGCCCTGAACTCCATGGAACCGATCGTGATTCCCGATTCCGCGCGCCACTGGGATTGCGTCAGTCTGGGCGAAGTCATGCTTCGGCTCGATCCCGGCGAAGGTCGCATCCACACCGCGCGTCACTTCCAGGTTTGGGAGGGCGGCGGCGAATACAACGTCGCTCGCGGCCTCCGCCGCTGCTTCGGCTTGCGCGCCGCTGTCGCCACCGCCCTGGCCGACAACGCCGTCGGGCGCCTCGTGGAAGACTGCATCCTGCAAGGCGGCGTTGATACCTCGCTGCTCCGTTGGATCGCTTACGATGGCGTGGGACGCGCCGCGCGCAACGGGCTCAACTTCACCGAACGCGGCTTCGGCCCGCGCGCCGCGGCCGGTTGCAGCGACCGCGGCCACACCGCCGTCAGCCAGGTCAAACCAGGCGACTTTGACTGGGACGCGATCTTCGGCGCGCAGAACGGCTCGCGCTGGTTCCACACCGGCGGTATCTTCGCCGCACTCTCGGCCTCCACGGCAGACGTGGCTGCAGAAGCCATGGAGGCTGCACACCGTCACCAGACCCCCGTCTCCTATGACCTTAACTACCGCGATTCCCTGTGGAAGAGCATCGGCGGCAAAGCCAAAGCGCAGCAGGTCAATCGCGATCTGGTGCGCAAAGTCGATCTCCTGCTGGGCAATGAAGAGGACTTCTCCGCGATGCTCGGCGTACAAATCCCCGGCGTCAGCGAAGACTTCGCCGAGCTGCCCATCGCCGGCTACGAGCATATGCTCCGCGAGGTCGCGGCTGCCTATCCAAATCTCAAACTCATTGCCAGCACTCTCCGCACCGCCCACACCGCGAGCCGCAATGCCTGGGGCGCCATCGCTCTCTATCAGGATCAGATTGTCCACGTCCCGCAGCGCGACATCGAGATCCTCGATCGCGTCGGCGGCGGCGACAGTTTTGCTTCCGGGCTCATCTATGGCCTGCTCGCAGGCAAGCCCATCGACTGGGCGCTGCGCTGCGGCGTTGCCCACGGCGCTCTTGCCATGACCACCCCCGGTGACACCAGCATGGCCACACTGGCCGAAGTGGAGCGCGCCATCAAGGGCGGCTCTGCGCGCATCGCGCGATAAAGGACTCCCATGCACGACACCACCATGCAGATCATCGAAGACACCGGATTGATTCCCGTGTTGCGCGCCAAATCGGCGCCACAGGCGCATGCAATCGTTCGAGCCATGCTCGCTGGTGGAGTCAACATCGTCGAAGTCACCATGACCGTTCCCGGCGCCGTCGACCTTTTGAAGGCCCTCAAGCACGAGTACGGCTCTGACCTGCTGCTCGGCTCCGGCACCGTCACCACAGCCGCTGAAGCCGAGGCCACCATTGCCGCAGGAGCCGAGTTTGTCGTCAGCCCAAGCTTCCACCCCGAAGTGATCGAGACAACGAAGGAGCACGGCAAAGTCTCCATCCCCGGCGCGCTCACGCCTACCGAGGTGATCTCCGCGTGGCGAGCAGGTGCAGACTATGTCAAAATCTTCCCCTGCTCGGCCATGGGTGGCGCCAGCTACCTCAAGGCGCTCCTCGCGCCCTTCCCGTACCTCAGACTGATCCCAACCGGCGGCGTCACGATCCAGACGGCTGCGAGTTTTCTCCAGGCTGGTGCCCGCGCTCTGGGCGTCGGCAGCGATCTCGTCAACCTCCAGGCCATTGACGCTGGAAACCCCGACACCATCACCGAAACGGCCAAGGCCTACCTCGAAATCATTCGCAGTGCACGCACGTTACCAAATGCTTCCTGAAGACCACTGCCTCCCATCATTGTTCTTTGAGGCGGCCGCTGCAGACTTGTATACTGCGACTGCTCCCATTATTTAGAAGACCAGGACCTCCCTCAGGATGGTCCCGGAGGTACGGTGACCACGCTCCGCATTGCACTCCGCAACTATGCGGACTTTGAGAACGCCCTTCAGGAAGAAGCTCATCTTTTTGAAGCCGTCAATGCTGGCGTCGTGGTGGAGTTGGTCCCGCTCGGCATTCACGATCTCTATAACGCTGCCATTAAGGGCGGCGGCTTGCGGTCCGGGGAGTTCGACCTCGCGCTGCTCTGCTCCGACTGGCTCGCAGAGTGTGTCGCCAAGGACGCGGTCGAAGACCTCCATACCTGGCATAGCCAACGCTCTGTTGCGAATTGGCCCACCGGATGGTCGCCCACTCTGGTGCGCCCGCTCCTGTTCGGGAAGCAGTTGTCAGCATTGCCCTGGCATGACGGCCCCGAGTGCCTCGTTTACCGCTCCGACCTGTTCATGGACCCCAATCGGCGCGC
>JBAUTX010000122.1:0-2498 GCA_049582405.1 Occallatibacter sp.
ACCTGTGGAAGTGACCAGCCACCGTCACGGTGGCCCAACGTAATCGGGGCCGCGTTAGCGACCCCGCTCAAGCCGCTTTGAGCGGCTCACACCGTAAGGCCCCCGGCTCTGCCGGGGGATACTTACCCTTCGGCCTGCTGCAATGACACGCTATGAATCCGCTTTGGAATATTCCAAGGCGAACTTCGCTGGCGAAAAACCCGTCTTCCTCGGAAATGTACATGCACCCAGGATCCGGCATCCTCTGACGCCCTCTTCGAAAATGCAATGCAGACCGCGCCGCAATTGGATTCCTCCAAGACAAGAATGCACTCACCTCTCCTTGCGGACGCCGGGCGCTTCTCGTACTGTCCCTACTGCGATTCGTTCGTGATCGCGTCCGCAGCGTTGCCGGCCACGACCCAGCTTGCCGACCCGGCCACTACAGCTTCATCCTCGAACCAGAGGAATCCGAAGTCATCGATGCACTCCGGGAAGTCCGGCTTGATGATGATGTATCCCGGAATGACCGCGCCCGGAATGTACGAGTTGTCGGCGCGGTTGTTGCTGTACGTCCTCGTCTTCGAGACCGTGCCGACGCCAGCTACATACGAAGTGCTTGATACCGGGTGCGTACCCAGAATGTAATTGACTGCGCGAAGCGTGTATTCGGGCCCAACAAGATCCGGAAATGTCTTGTGAAGGAAGTACATGCGGATGGCCATGTCGACCACGGCGCCCGATCCGCCCCAGGTGCCCAGGCTCGGGGGCACGCCGAACGGGGTGGCATCCAACTGCGTGTCCAGACCCGCGATGTATGTCCTCACCGCTTCCCGCATCTGATCTTTCGCGCTCGCATCCAGATAAGGCAATGCCCGGACTGCCGTCCAACCACGCATACCCATTTGCTGCGGAGTGATCATCTGAGGGAACAACTCCTTCAGATGAGACTTGTAGGGCTCGGCGCCGTGCGTAGCAATCGTCAATTCCAGAGTCGCAGCCCAGTCCAGTCCAACGCCAAAGCCGCCACGGCCGAAGCCGGCCGGAGAAGCTGTTTGTGCGCTGGTCGTGCCAGAACTTGCCGGACTGCCCGAGCTGGCCCGTCCATGATGACCGCCTTGAGCACTAGCGCCAGACACCACACCCTGAGACGCAGCCAGCACGCCGCCTCCGGGAGCACCTGCCGGAGCTGCTCCGCCTAATCCGCCGCCCGCCGAATTTTGCGTTGGGTGAGCCTTCTCTTCATTCCATGCTTTGATCGCGGTGTCGAGGCAGTCTTTCGCCAGTGCGTCGTCCCAGCCCTTTAGCACATCGGCCGCGGCAGCCAGAGCTGCGATGGCATTCCACTGGAAATACGGGTTGTTCGTGGTGAAAATCCAGCGATCGTCCGGCTTGCCAGAGTAGTCGCCCTTCACTTCGTTCGGACCGAGTTTCGGGTCATAGATACGGCCGTCGGTTTTCGAGGCTCCGTCGCCCAGGTGCGTGTACTGCCGCAGATCTGGTTCGTGAGTACCGCGGATCGCATGGCCGATATTGTGGAATTGCGCCAGGATGAGCAGTGCACCGTGCTTGACTTGCTGCACCGTGTCCGGCACGCCATCTGGACGGTGCATCTCAACCTCACGCGCGGCTTCATCCACCGTAAGCTCATCGTACTTGAGATTGAATTCGCGATACGCCAGGGCCAGGCTCTGAATCACGCTGAGTTGCGCGGGCTCCTCCAGGTCGAAGTCGCCAGCATCATACCATCCGCCCACGTTCATCCCCGGAATATGATCGCCGCCTTTGTACTTCCCGTCCGTTGCCGTGGCCTGATTCCAGCCGTCGAATTGCTCCCCAACCACGGGCGCCATACGGCCATCATCCAGGTGCGAAGCGCCGTGCCACACGCGGTAGCCCTCGCGAACGGAAACGTGATCCATCTGCTCGGCAAGGTGATGGTCCAGGCTGTCCTGCCAGATGTTCGCGTAAGCGTTCTTGGAGATGGGGAACGGTGCCGTACGCTGGTCTGCGTACTCGATGACATAAAGGCCGGGGTCCTTGACTGGGGTGAAGTCGAATTTCGAATAGACGTAGCGCAGCCAGGGCGTTGAAGACGTGATCGGGCCTTCGAACACCTGCTTGTACGAACCATCCTCCATCAGGCGCAGCACTTTGGCCGTCTTCGGACCCTTGTATTTCGGATCAAGTTCCAGCACCGCCACCTTGGAGAAAGCCGGCGCATAACCCACCTGGCTGTGCGCGATCATCGGCGGCCGCGTCCAGTTCGGAATCACGTCCGGCCTGATGTGCCACACGATGGCACCGGTGGTCTTGCCCGTTGGAATCAGCGAACGCAGTACGAACCAGCCGTTCTGCGCGCGGTCGCGTCCGTCGAACAGCATGAGGTCGGCCGTATCCGACTTCACGTTGACCCGGGCCAGCGCGTCGTCCACCCCCAAGGTGATGCTCTTGCCCTCGGCGAACGGCAGCGGTTGCGTGTATCCCTTGGCCTTGTCCCAGTCCTCCAGGTAGTACGC
>JBAUTX010000123.1:0-4443 GCA_049582405.1 Occallatibacter sp.
AGGGTCTTCGCCTCCGAGCCCGTCGCCAGAATCACGTGCCGCGCCTTCACCTCTGCCGGCCCGCCTTCCGCCGCATCGCTTAGTGCCACCGTGTGCACGCCGTTCCGCGCAGGGCCCGTCAGCCGCCCAAAGCCGGAGAGCAGCGTGACCTTATTCTTCTTCACCAGAAATTCCAGGCCCTTGGTGTGCTTGTTGACGATGGAGTTCTTGCGGGCCAGCACGGCGGTCCAGTTCAGCGTGCGCCCCTCCACGCCGTCAATGCCGTACTCGGCTGCATGCTTCAGGTGGTCCCACAGCTCGGCATTGAACAGAAGTGACTTAGTCGGGATGCAACCCACGTGCAGGCATGTGCCGCCCAGCTTCGGGCTCTTTTCAATCAGCGCCACCTTCAGGCCCAGTTGCGCTCCGCGAAAAGCCGCCGTATATCCACCCGGTCCGCCGCCAAGGATCGCCACATCGTAGATTGTCTCTGCCACAGCCAGCTCCGTTCCTGCGCGCTTCGATCACCTCCGGAGCGCGCCCATCCAATGTCCAGTCTAATGGATGCATGATGCACGCATCCTGCGCAAACGGAGGGCAGAGCGACGCTCACCGGGCTGCTTCAATACGGCGCATCGCCGCTTGCACCGTCTCCGCCTCATCGCCAAAGCCTTCAATCCAGTGCACCTCCGGCTCGCGCCGAAACCACGTCATCTGCCGCTTGGCATAGTTGCGGTGCCCCTGTTGCGCCGCCGCAATCGCAGCCTCTTCGTTCATCGCGCCGAGCACCACCGCCATCGCCTGTCGATAGCCCAGCGCGTCCAGCGCCTTCACCGGCCCATAGCGCGCCAGCAGCCCACGGGTCTCCTCCACCAGGCCCGCGGCAAACATCGCGGCGCACCGCTGGTTGATGCGCTCATACAGCGCCGCACGTGGCGGATTCAGCCCGATGCGCAGCAGCCGGAAGCCCGTGAGCGGATCGCGCGCCAGATCCTCGCGCGCAAGCACCTCGCTCATCGGCCTGCGCGCCGCCAGGCACACCTCAATCGCGCGAATCAGCTTTGGCGTGTCGTTGGCATGGATGTCTTCCGCCCGCGCGGCATCGAGCCGCTGCAGCATCCGGTGCAGCCATGCGCTGCCGCGCTTCTCTGCCGTCTGCCGCAGCCGTTGGCGAAGCTCTTCCTGCCGCTCCGGCCCCGTGAACAGGCCTTCCGTGAGTGCCCGAAGATACAAGCCCGTCCCGCCGGTGACGATCGGCAGCCGTCCCCGCGCCGCGATTTCGCGCAGCGCCGCGCGTGCCTGACGGCTGTATTCGCCTGCCGTGAACGGCTCATCCGGGTTGGCAACATCGATGAGATGATGCGGGGCCCGCTCCCGCTCCTCCATGGTCGGCTTGGCCGAGCCCAGGTCCATCCCGCGATACACGGCCACGGAGTCGCAGCTCACAATCTCGCCGTCGAAGCGCTTGGCCAACGCCAGAGAGAGCTTCGTCTTCCCGCTGCCCGTCGGGCCCAGCAGGAGAACGGCCAGGGGTTGTTGGATCTCGTCCGAAGGTCTGCTCGATGCAATCGTCACAGGCGCCACCAGCCTGAGGGAAAGATCCACCGCGGATTCGTGTGCAGCAGCCACCACGAAAGCGCCGCCAGGGCCAGCAGCACCATGCCCAGCGTCTGATTGCGCAGAAAGGCCCGGCGCTGCGCCGCACGCCGCTCTTCGGCAGCCACCTGTTCGAGATAGGGCTTGATGCGGGTCTGGACCATTGCGCTCTCTGCATGCGCCCGCATGGCACCGCAAGCGCAACGCTTCAGTATAGGAGAGCGTCGCCTCGCACCGTTCCGTTTGACTTCACCGCCCCGCATTGCCGACCATAAACTTTCGGGGCTTCGGCATTGCCGGGCCATCAGGGGGAAGCCACATGAAAGTCCTCATCCTCGGCTCGGGAGGCCGCGAACACGCTCTGGCCTGGTCTGTGCGGCGCAGCGAGCGCGTGACGGAGGTCGTCTGCGCACCGGGCAACGGCGGCATCGCGGAGGTCGCGCGCTGCGTTCCCGTCGATCTCAAGGACCTTGGCGCCATGGTGCGCCTGGCCGAGGCCGAGCAGCCTGAGCTGATCGTCGTCGGCCCTGAGCTGCCACTCTCGCTCGGCGTGGTGGATGCACTGCAGCAGCGCGGCTTCCGCGTCTTCGGGCCCACGCGCGAGGCGGCCATGCTCGAAACCAGCAAGGCTTTCGCCAAGCAGTTCATGAAGCGCCACAAGATCCCCACGGCCAATTATGCCGTCTGCTCCAGCGCTGCGGAACTTGAGAAAGCCATCGACCATTTCCACGCGCCCATCGTGGTCAAGGCGGACGGTCTGGCTGCGGGCAAGGGCGTCATCATCTGCCCTTCGCGCAACACCGCACTGGAGGCGGCGCACGGCCTGTTCTCCGGCGCGTTGCTCGGCGTGGCAGAGGGCCAGGTGGTGCTGGAAGAATTCCTCGAAGGCGAGGAAGTCAGTTTCCTTTGCCTTTCCGACGGCAAGACGGTCGCTCCGCTCGCTCCTGCGCAGGACCACAAGCGTATCGGCGAGGGTGATACCGGACCGAACACCGGCGGCATGGGCGTCTATTCAACTGACTCGATTCTTGAGCCCGGCATGACCGAGTGGATTCTGCACCACATCGCCGAGCCCACTGTACGCGGCATGGCAGAGGAAGGCGTGCCGTTTGTCGGCGTGCTCTATGTGGGCCTCATGATCACCGCGCGCGGCCCTGAGGTGCTCGAATACAACGCCCGCTTTGGCGATCCCGAAACGCAGGCCATCCTCATGCGCCTTGAGTCCGACCTGGTGGACGCGATCGACGCCTGCATCGACGGCAGGCTCGACGCATTGACGCTGCGCTGGATCCCAGGAGCCTCGGCTTGCGTCATCGCCAGCTCGTCGGGGTATCCCGGCAGCTACAAGACGGGCTTTCCCATCCACGGCCTCGCTGCAGCGGCGCAAGTGCCATGCGTGCAGATTTTTCACTCGGGCACATCCCGGCTGGGAAGCCAGATTGTCACCAGCGGTGGCCGCGTGCTGGGGGTTACCGCTACGGGCGATTCCCTGCAGCAGGCCCTGAGCCGCGCGTATCAGGCCCTCGCCCAGGTTGAGTTTGAGGGCATCTACTTCCGCCGCGACATTGGCCACCGCGCTCTCAAGGCGCAGGCGCAGCAGGAGTCATCGTGACACCTGCTGTCACCCTCGATCGCGGTGCGCGGCATCTGCTCTTCAGCACCGCCGTGCGCTAGACGCCTGTCGCCGCCTGTGGCGCCTGCCCTCTGCCCGGCAGTTTCTGGAAGCACGATCGGCACAGCACCGGCCGTCCCTGTGTCGGCTTGAAGGGCACAGTCGTTGACAAGCCGCATTCCGAGCAGGTGGTGCGCGTCTCCGTGCGTGCGCGTGCGCCGTTGCCTGCCGCGCGCTTCGCCTTGCACTGTTTGCAGCGCTTGGGGTCGTTGGTGAATTGTTTGTCGTGAAAGAAAAGTTGCTCGCCCGCGGTGAAGATGAATTCTGCACCGCAATCGATACACGTCAGTACTCGATCGGTGAATTCCATGGCCGGATTCCCCATCAGAACAGGAAAACGACGAGTTCGGCCAGGAACTTGAGAGCAATGCCGGTCCCGTTTCCCTGTCTTCTTCCTGCGCTCACAGCAAGGGCCCGGGCCGCAAAATAGGGCGGCGAAGGGAAGAGTCTGCCTGGTCCGCAGACCGTGACGTCACCCGCCCGAGGGAAGTTGTGACAAGGCGGGAAAAAGGGTACAAAACATCGAGACAGGGCGCT
Organism: Occallatibacter sp.; assembly: GCA_049582405.1. Lineage (GTDB taxonomy): Bacteria > Acidobacteriota > Terriglobia > Terriglobales > Acidobacteriaceae > Telmatobacter. The sequence continues at coordinate 3,785 of JBAUTX010000123.1, forward strand.
CCGTTCTTTCCATTTGCTTTGCGCTGCGGCTTGTTGCTCTGCCTCAGCGCCAGGAGCAGCACCTGTCACGATGGGTCTTGCGTTGCTGTTAGTCCTGCTCTTTACGAGCTTTCTTGCGATTCCGCTTGCGCGCCAAAGCTGCCTTGACGCGGCGCTTCTCACCGGGCTTCAGGTAGTAGGAGTGACGCTTGACTTCCTTGATGATGTCCTCCTGCTGTACCTTCCGCTTAAACCGGCGCAGCGCATTTTCGAGCGGCTCGCCATCCTGCAAGCGAACCTCTGCCAAAGGGTCCCACCTCCAAACCTGCTAGAAAGCTTCACTCCATGATACTGGAAACAGGAAACATCGGCTCAATTTTTTCCCGGGGCATGGCTTTGGCCAACCTTCCCCACAGCTTGGTAATCCGGCCCAATCGCCTCATTCCCTTGGCTTTTACCCTGCAATTCCCCTCGCGGGCACGCCTCTTCACTGCCTTGGGACGAGCGGCCCATGTCCCCGCTCGGCGCGGTCCTGGGCGGTGGCGGCACGGTGCCCAGGGGTGCTTCCTTGCATCGGTACCCGCCTGGCTGGGTACTGTTTCCCCCTTGCAGACGCCATAAAGGTGGTATGCCTCTGCAACCAATGTGCAATGACGTTCGGATGCAAATCCCCGCTAGAC
>JBAUTX010000124.1:0-7849 GCA_049582405.1 Occallatibacter sp.
GAAAAGGCCGGCCTCACTGCCGTCGGCTGGGCCAACGGTGTCTGCGTCGGCGACTACAACAACGACGGATTCGATGACCTCTTCGTCACGAATTTTGGTCAGAACCGTCTCTATCGCAACAACGGCAATGGAACGTTCACGGATGTCACAAAGGAAGCAGGCCTGCTTGAGTCCGGTCCCGCGCGGTGGGGCGCCGGCTGCGCCTGGGTCGACTATAACCGCGACGGGCATCTGGATCTGTTTGTCTCCAATTACATTCGCTTCTCGTTCGAGCATGCGCCTGTCCCAGGTGCGACTTCCACATGCAACTGGAAGGGCATTCCGGTGAATTGCGGCCCGCGCGGGCTCCCCACCGGCCGGCACATCTTGTACCGCAACAACGGCGATGGAACGTTCACGGACGTGACGAAGGAAGCAGGCATCGCCGCTGCCACCGAAAGCTACGGAATGACCGTCGTCGCTGCGGACTTTGACGAGGACGGCTGGCCGGACATCTTTGTCGCCTGCGACTCTACTCCGAGTCTGCTCTTCATGAACAATCACGATGGAACCTTTCGTGAGGAAGGTGTTGTGCGCGGCGTCGCATTGAGCGATGACGGCATGGAGCAGGCCGGGATGGGGGTCGGCATCGGCGACTACAACCTCGATGGCCACCTCGACCTTTTCAAGACGCATTTCATCGGCGATACCTGTGGTCTCTATCGCAATGACGGCAAGGGCAACTTCGATGAGATGACGCGCGCCACCAGGCTCGGCGTGGAAACCCGCTATACAAGCTGGGGCGCAGGCATGGTGGACCTCGATAACGACGGATACCCTGACATTCTCTTTGTTACGGGCAGCGTGTATCCCGAAGTCGAGAAAAAAATGCCCGAATATCCCTACAGGACTCCTCGGGTTCTATTTCGCAATCTGGGCAATGGCACGTTTGAAGAACTGGAAACGCAGGGCGGCTCTGGAATTACCGCGCCGCACAGCAGTCGTGGTTGCGCATTCGGAGATTTCGATAACGATGGCGATCTCGACGTGCTGATCGTGAACATGAATGAGCCGCCCACTCTGCTGCGCAACGATCTGAGCCAACAGCGCAACTGGATCAAGTTCAAACTTGAGGGCGTCAAGTCGAATCGCAGCGCGATCGGCGCGCGCGTGCTTGTTCATTTTGGGGGCAAGGTGCAGGCGCAGGCACTGGTCAGCCAGTCCAGCTACTACTCCTGCAGTGATCAGCGGCTTCATTTCGGCATCGGCGACGTGAAAGAAGTTGACGTAGACGTTTTCTGGCCAAACGGTTTACATGAGGGTTTCCGCAAGCTTGCGGCCAACCAGCTCGTCACCATCCGGGAGACTGTTGGAATTGTTCCCAGTAAAGGATGGAAGTCGTAGATTATTAAAGACTAAATAGCCAGAAATCACCCCCATCCAAATAGAGCTTGACATCGCTATCTGGCCCTGAATATAAATTGAAGGCCATAAGAAAGCGTTTCCTAAACCCCAAAAAAATGGCAGCCGGTCAATGACTGGCGAATCAGGAGGTCCCCCATGGCTCGACGTAATGTGTCTTGCCGACTAGCACTGTTGCTCTTCGTGATTGCAATCACGGCGACTACAGCATTAGCCCAATTTACTGCCGGTATCCAGGGTGTTGTGCAGGACCCGACGGGTGCTGGCGTGGCCAACGCAACGATCCACCTGACCAACACGGCAACCGGTGTGACCAGGACCGGCGCCAGCGACGCATCAGGCAACTACCGATTCGTCAGCCTTGCTCCCGGCAGCTACAGATTGACGGTCGCTGCCAAGGGCTTTGCCCAGTCAGTCGCGGACATCACGCTCCTGACCGAACAGAACCTGAACTTTCCAATCGCTCTCAGTGTCGGCTCCGTCAGTTCGTCGATCACCGTAACCACGCAGGCGCCGATCGTGGACACCGCGGACACCCGCATCCAGATGACGCTTGAGAACTCTGGCGTAGCACAACTTCCCATCGTAGGCCGTAACCTCGTCACTCTTGTGACCTTGGCGCCTGGCGTCTCCGGTCTGGGAACCAGCACCGCGGGCAGCCCTGCATCGGGTGTCGACAACTACTCGACCGAAGAGCAGGTGGATGCAAGCGCCAACGGCCAGGGGCAGAACAACAACCAGTACATCATCGATGGTCTTGACATCACGAGCGGCATCCGCCAGGGTGTTCTCAATCTCACTCCACAGCCTGAGTCCATCCAGGAGACCAGTATCCAGGTCAACACCTTCTCCGTGGAGCACAGCCGCGCAGCCGGATTGCAGACCATCTTCACCACTCGCTCGGGAACGGATCAGTTTCACGGCTCTGCCGCCGACTGGTTCAACTACCAGGGAATGTTCGCCAACCAGCATTTCGTGAGTTCCAAGACGAACCCCTACCAGCCCTTCCACTCAAACAATATGGACTTTGCCATCGGCGGTCCGATTGTTCGACACCACAACAGCTTCTTTTACTTTGCGGTTGAGCCTTTGCGCTCATCGGCCAGCGCCGGCGGCCAGGTCACTTTTGCCGATCCGAACTTCATCTCCTTCGCATCGACGAACTACGCCAGCACGGTCGGTACTCATGTGCTGAAGACTTATCTGCCCTCCGGCATCGGCAATGTGTCTGTACAGCAGACCGCTGCCGACGTCTTCGGTACCGGAGGCAGCGGCTGCGGAACAGCCCCCGGACAGAACGGCGTTCCTTGCGATCTGCCGATGATTGACGTTGGATCTTTCGGTGCCACTCAGGTTCGCAACGGCACGCAGTACTTTGCCCGTATCGACCAGGGGTTCAAGAATGAGCGCATCTACGTCAGCCTCTTCCGTACGCTGCTGGAGACGGGCGCAGCCTCACCCATGCCGCAGTTCTCGGCTTTGAACCACACGTGGCAAATTGCAGGCCAGGCCTCCTGGACGCATACCTTCTCCTCGAACACGCTCAATGAAGCCACCGCCGGTCAGAGCCGCGTAGAAGGCGTGCTGGGTATGGGTGCCAAAGACTACACGGTTCCATCCATTTCCGTGAATGGCATCAACGCGGATGGCGGGCAGGCGTACGGTGTAGGCTTTGCCCAGGGCGACTTCATCCAGCACAACTGGCACTGGCGGGACGTGCTCACGCATGTTCGTGGCGCTCACGCTCTCAAGTTCGGTTATGAAGGCTGGTACGGAGACGACGTCGAACCCTTCCAGGGGCCGTGGTCGCAGCCGAAGTTCGCCTTCGACAACCTGCTGAAGCTCGCACAGGACGCCCCAACGAACGAGAACGGCGTCATGTACAACCCGGCCACGGGCAAGCAGCAGCTCTGGGACTGGGATGCCGCGGCGCGTACCTTCGGGCTGTTTGTTGAGGACACCTGGAAGGCACGCAACAACCTCACGCTTACCCTCGGGCTCCGCTATGACGACAGCGGCAATCCGTGGTCGAAGAGCGCGTCGACCGTATTTGGCAACTTCTATTACGGCACCGGCACGACGACGAATGACCAGATTGCCACCGGTTACGCCAAGGCAACTCAAAACGCACTCCTGCACTCGGTCAACAACCTCTTCAGCCCCCGCGTCGGCTTTGCCTGGGATCCAACCGGCAAGGGCGCATGGGCGGTTCGCGGTGGCTTTGGCATCTACAACAACTGGCTTACCTCCGCGAACGTACAGGAAGAGTTCCGCGGAAGCCCGCCGGGACTCGTGCTGCCGGTCTTCTTTGCTGGCTCCTCCACGCCGCCGATCTTCGGATTGGGCAACAGCTCCACACCAGCGTTCGGATTCACATTCCCGACGTTTAACGGTGGCCTGAATGCCCAGGGCGGTGTCGTAGGCGCTAATTTCGCCATCGGCGGCATCAATCCGCTGCTCAAATCGCCAAAGGCGAATATCTGGTCGGTCAGTGTGGAGCGGCAGTTGAGCCGTATCTTCGCTGCAACGGTGGGATACAACGGATCGCACTCCTACGACATTGTTGGCAACGGCAACTCCATTGGCAACGTTTCGTATGGCGTCGACATCAACGTCCTCCCCGGCGACCTCATCACCCACGAAAGCATCGCGCCCACAAGGCTGAATCCGAGCTTTGGCTCCATCAGCTACGCGGATAACAATCGCTGGGGCAACTACAGCGGTATCTTCTTTGACCTCAAGGGCCGATTCTCCCGCGGAGGATTTGTCGAAGGCACGTACACGCATGCAAGTTCCAAGGACAACGGATTGGCCTATCCCACTCCGTACAACCTGAGTCAGTATTACGCTCCCTCCGTCTTCGATGTGCCCAATCGATTCTCCTTCAGCTTCAATTACAACCTGAAGGGCTTGAATGACGGCAAGGGGCTAATCGGAAATGTCACCGGCGGATGGGGTATCAGCGGAACCATGATCTACCAGTCTGGATATCCGCTCACAGCCGCCAACTTCAACAGCTACATACCGGTGTGCCAGAACACGTCCGCTGGCGCTCCGCCTTGCCCCTCCTTCGCAAACCCGGCGGTCGGGTATGCGCCGCTCAGCGGCGACTACAACGCCGACGGCAACAACCTCGATTACCCGGATGCGGTTTCGTATCACCAGTCCAACAACAACAAGGACTGGCTGACGGGCGCAATTCCGAAATCGGATTTTGCGGTCCCGGCCTTTGGAGACGGAGGCAATGAAAAGCCGATGCAGTTCCGTGGCCCCAATTACTTTGAGACGGACAGCAACTTCTACAAAGACATTGCCATCACGGAGCACGTCAACTTCCAGATGCGTTTCGAGTTCTTCAACCTCTTCAACCGTGCGAACTACGCCAATGTAGACACGAATATCCCAGACGGGAGCTTCGGATTGGCGACGGGTTCGCACCAGCCAAGGTTCTGGCAGTTGGGCGGAAGGGTCTCCTTCTAGACCGACGCACCAAACCGAAGTCGTCTAACCCATGCGGCCGGCGTGCAATCATCGCGCCGGCCGCATTTTTTTTGATTCCGCGCAGGTACACGCTGACTGGATGTCTCTTTCCAACCCGTCAGGCTAAGATGGTCCTACTGGGTCCTGCTGCTGCAGAGCTTGATCGCAAGGATTCATTCCACTCCGCACGAGAATGGTCCGCAATGCATCTCTTCCGAAAATTGACCTGTCTCGCGGCTCTGGTAACGCTGGCTGCAAGCCTGTGTGCACAGTCCGCCTCCAGCCAGATTGAACCGATTGTCACCGCCTTGCGTCAGCAAGACTACACGCGTGCGCTTGCGCTGCTTGCGCCTGCGCTCAAGCAGGCTCCGGACAATGCCGGGCTCTGGACCATGCAGGGAGCGGCCCTTGCAGGCCTGGATAGGAAGAAGCAGGCTTTTGCCGCCTTTCACCATGCCATCAAGCTGGCGCCCAACGACATTCCCGCCCTGCAGGGCGCCGCACAGATCGCCTACGATGCGGCTGACCCAGCCGGGATTCCTGTACTGGAGCAACTGCTCAGGCTCAGGCCCGATGACGTCATGAGCCACGGCATGTTGGCGATCCTCCAGTACCAGCAGGGCAAGTGTGCCGACGCCGTTGTTCATTTTGAAAAGGCCTCCGCCCTCTTTGCCACGCGCGCCCCGGCGCTTGACGCGTACGGGACATGCCTTGTGCGGCTCAAGCAGCTCGACAAAGCCGGCGAGGTCTTTGCGCAGTCGCTTGCCCTCCAGCCCGACAACGCGCGGGCGAGGCAGGTGGCCGCCTCCGTGCAACTGATGGCGCATCAGCCCGAAAAGGCTCTTGCAACGCTCGAACCGCTGCTGGGCCGGCAGCCCGACGTCGCCGCTTTGGAACTCGCATCTGCCGCGTATGAGAGCAGCCACGATACGGACAAGGCCGTGGACGCTTTGCAGCACGCGATCCTCCTCGACCCGCATAACGCGAATCTCTATGTCGATTTCGCTGCGCTCTCGTCAACCCACCAGTCCTTTCAGGTAGGCATCGACGTGGTCAACGACGGCATTCACCTCATGCCGAATGCAGCCGCTCTCTACTTCGCGCGTGGCGTCCTCTATGTGCAGCTTGCACAATATGACAAGGCCCAGGCCGATTTCGACAAAGCGTACCAGCTTGATCCCACTCAGACACTCAGCGTGGCTGCTCTTGGCCTCTCCGCCGTCCAGCAGAATGACCTGACGCGCGCCCTGGCAGACGTCAAAGAGAAGCTCGCGTTGCGCCCCAGGGATCCCATCCTGCTCTATCTCCAGGCCGACATTCTTACGCAACAGGGCGCTGAGCCCGGCTCGCCTGACTTTGAAACTGCGATGCGATCGGCGAAAGAAGCGGTCGCCCTGCGCCCATCCCTGGAACCCGCCCATAGCGTATTGGCAAAGCTCTATCTGCAGGCGGGCCAATTCTCCGACGCAGCCACGCAATGCCGCAAGGCCCTTGAACTCGACCCGAAGGACCAGACCGCTGTCTACCACCTCATTCAGGCTCTGCGGAAGACCGACAAGAGCGGCGAGATTCCTGCTCTCTTGAAGCGTCTTGCGCAACTGCGCCAGGACGCAACCAAAGAAGAGCGCGAGCAGTATCGCTACAAGCTCGTCGAGGGTGACTCCACCGCACAATAGGAGCGGCCAGCGCCGATGATACGCAGCACGCCCGGATCAGGCGCGCAGGCGAACGTAGGTGCTGTAGCTTTCCTTGTCGATCGACATGAACGGACGCATCGTGACGCGGCTTCCATCCGACGCAACGGCCGTCCAATCCCCCGCAGCATTGTTCAGAGGCATGGCACGCAGCAGTGCGGCCCGGCCGAAGCTGGGCTGCGAATCCGCCACCGCCATCAGCACCACCGGTCCCTGCACCAGTGCAACCAGGTCAGGGTGATTTGCGTCTACCTGCTCAAGTCGCAAAGGCATCGGCAGTTCAATCTCCACGCGGTCGCCATCCTTCCAGGTTCTGTGAATCGCGGCGAAAGTGCCCGCCACCACTCCCGTTGCCACGCGGCTGCCGTTTACCATCACCACCGGGTCAGGCATTGCCCAGTGCGGTATGCGCAGGTGCAGCGTGTATTCCGCCGGCTGCGTGGCAGATACCTGTATCTCGATCTTGTTGTCAAAGGGATAGCGCGTCGATTGGCGCAGCGAGTGCGTCGCACCAGCATCGGTCCAGCGCACACTCGAAGGTGTGTACAGGTTTACATAGACCCCATCTGCACCGCGCAGGTAGGTGCTGATGTGATAGTCCGCAGCCAGTTGCGGAAATGTTCCTGAGCAGCACGGCCACTTCGATCCATACCAGACCTTCTTGCCGGTGTTCGCATAGTCCGAGTAGTAGAACGAGGTACCATCCGCCTGAACTGGCCAGGCGCCAAGAATCGTATTGAACAGCACGCGCTCCATGCTGTCGCCGTATCGTGAGTCCTTGGTCACACGGAGCAGGTAGCGCGTGATCTTGAAGTGCCCATACGCGCCGCACGGCGTCTCGAAGCTGGCGTGCGTCTCTGCAAGGCTGTTGCCGAGTTGCCCGGTGCCCGGCTCGCCAAAGGTCTCGTTCGGTCCCCAGCCTCCCGTCGCAAAGCTCTGCGTCTTCTGCAGCATCTCAAAGCCATTCCGCGCTGCGCGCAGGTGCATCTCGCTGCCGAGCGTAATGTAGGCCTGCATGGCGGAGCTGAACGCATTCACATGACTGTAGGCATGCTCGTAAGGCAACACATTGTTGCCCGCGGCCAGTGGGCCAAAATAGGTATCATCTTCGAGATACTGTTTCGCCATGTCACGGTAGAACGGCTTGCCGCTCCGCTGATAGGCGAGGAAGAGATTCTCCGGCAGCGTGTAGGTCTCGTCCCACGTAAAAGACGTATCCTTATGCGGCCGCTGGCGCTGCTCAAAACGCGAGAGCGCCTTCTCCGGAAGATAGG
>JBAUTX010000125.1:0-5873 GCA_049582405.1 Occallatibacter sp.
GCCCACAGGAGAGCTTGTCATACGTATATGCGGGCAGGCGATAGCCAGCGAAGAACGTGGCTTTGGGATCGAGAGTCTCTCCGTAGCCCTTCACCAGACGATGAATCTTGTCACGCGTCGCAACATCGCCCGTTACGGCGTAGGCGCGCGCCAGAGCGGAGACCCATTGTCCGAACGAGTGCCCCGCGATAAAGCCGTGAAAGCTGTTCGTCTCAAGATCGAAGCCGGTCAGGTCGTACCAGCCACCCATGTCTTCACCCGGCGCCGGCAGGCCAGCCACCTGGCGAAAGACCTTCAACATGCGATCGTCGTCGAGATGCAGGAAGCGTGCGTGGTTCTCTTCAAACTGACGCTTCATCGGCCCATCAAGCAGCTGGACGTCGCCGTAACGAAAAACGCTGAGCGGAGTCGATACCGCAACCATGGCCTCTTTTTCGTCGGCAAGCGCGGGGAAAGCCCGAGCCGCATACGCGCCGGCAGCGGTTGCTCCAGCCACTTGGATAAAGGATCGACGGTTCATTTCAGGGGCCATTTCACACCTCCGCGGGACGGGAAATCGTTTGCTCAGCAAGCTAAGTCCGCGCCATTGCCTTGGCAATGGCGCTTCATCAACGCGCCCCATCGAACGCAATGAGTCGGTTGACCCCGGTCCGGTTCATGCCTGACCCGCGTGCGCTGGCATCTCCCCAGCTGCTCAAAACAAGCTCCGCAGGGACAAGCCGCTCAAGGGAAGAGCTGCACATCCCTCCAGGGCTTGGTGCGCCGTTAGATCCAAACCTTTGAATCGATGAGACGCTTGGCTCCGGCTTCATTCTCTGGCTCGATTTCATCCGGATACTCATGCGGCGGTCCAACGCGATTCATGCGCGCGAAGTTGGGAATCGCCAGCATCGGCGAGCCATCCTGCCAGCTACCCTTGATCACCATCACCCCGTTCAGCAGTTCCGGACGCCACTCCATCTGGAGCGGCGCATCACTCAGTTTGCGGTCGATGTTCTTGTTGTCGGGAGCCTCGACGCTGTAGACAAGCGGACCATATTGCAGAGCAACCAGGCCGACATCTGACTTGACGCGGCTGTCGGCAACCACGCGCTGCGGTTCCATCGGCAGCTCCAGTTCGATGCGGTCGCCCGGCTTCCACTCGCGCGTCACAACGGCGTAGCCTTTGCGGATGACGGGCGTCTGCTCCTGCCCGTTCACCGCAAACCGCTTCACGCCCCGGACCTGCGGTGACCCCGTGTACAGCTTGCTCGTGGCTCGGTTGGGGATGCGGACGTAGACCGAAAAGGTCTTCGTCGCCTCAGGATTCACCGTAATCGAAACGGAGCCGTGCCAGGGGTAGTCCGTCTTCTGAATCACTTCAACATTGGTGCCCGCGACCTGACCAACATGAATGCGGCTTCCGACAAACATGTTTACGTACAGTCCGTCCTCGCTCTTCACGTAAGACCACGTGGGAATCATGAGCAAGGTGCGCGCGACATTGCCCACGCAGCAGGGGCACGTGTGCCACTTGGCGCGCTCCGTGTTTACAAGCGGATTCGTGTAGCAATAGCTTTCTCCGTCGAGCGCGAGCCCGCCAAGCAGTGCGTTGTACATCGTCTGTTCGTAGAGGTCAGCGTACTTCGCATCGTGATAGGCCAGGTTCAGCTTGTACTGGAAAAACACAAGTCCGCAACTTGAACACGTCTCGCAGTAGGCCTCGTTGCGCAACGAGTAATTCGGCCCGAAGCCTTCTGAAGTCTCGCCGCTTCCGATGCCGCCCGTCAGGTAGTACTTCTTGTTAACCATGTTGTCCCAGAGTGAAATCACCGCACTCTGGTAGTCGCGGTCCCTCGTCTCGGCGGCGATATCCGCCATCCCCGAGTAAAAATAGGTGGCCCGCACCGCATGACCCACTGCCTCGTACTGCTGGCCGGGCGGCAAGTGGCTCTGGTCATATTCATTTCCGCCCCGGCGCGAATCGAGAAGAAACTTCGCCAGCGCAATATACGCGTCCCCGCGATGATTCCCTTCCTGGTCATTCACAAAGCGGCCGAAGCGAACCAGCGCCTGCTCCATCTCCTGGTGCCCGTCAAACCACTCCTTCTTGCCTGGCCCGATGTTCGCAACCCAGCAGTCCGCCAGCTTCTTCGCGCCGTTGTACAGGCGCAAATCCTTGCCCTCGGTCAGCGTGTAGTGATTGATGGCCGATTCGATGAAGTAGCCGGAGACATAGCCTTCATGGTTGCCGCGATGATCGGGCGACCAGCGCTCCGGCCAATCCTTGCGATCTGCCAGAATGTAAGCCGTCTGCAGATAGCCATCCGGCATCTGCGCCGCGAGGATGATCGGAATCCACCGCTCCAGTGTTGCCCGCATCAGCTTCTGCGATTCGATCATCTCCTGGTCGCCCTGCGGATCCACCATGAGCGCGATACACATCGACTCCACCGTCTGGTGAACCCAGGCGTTCGAAAACACATATCCCTTGTGCCGGCCGTGGGGCTCACCGCGGTTTGCCTTGCCGGCCTCAATAAAGTTGTCGATGCCGCCATCCCCGCGCATCGGTGCGATATCCGTCCGCTCGCACATCGCAATGCAGTGCGGAATCCAGTTCACGATCAGCGCCTTGGCTCGTTCATTCCACAGTGGGCTTTCGATGGAATAGCGGCGCGTATACACCACGTCAAGGCGATCGCTGGGCGGAGCCGGTTCCACGTGCACCTTGATCGAAGGCGCTGTGCTCTTGCTTCCGGATGCCTCCAGCGCGAGAAGATAGTCGCCTGGCTCAGAGAACTTCGCTGTCGTGACCGGCAGCTCGGCAGCAGCAAATGTCACGGTGCCCGGTCCTGCTGTTTTCATCCAATGAGCCTTGTTCCGATTCGAGTCCTCAAGCCACGTCACCTTCCCGGAGAGATAGGTCTTTCCGTCACTCACCACGGACCGGTCCACACCGGCATCCACCACCGGAGCAAGCGCAGGAGCAGGACCGTAATTGAAAACCTTCCACTCCAGAATGCCGGCCGGCCGCTTCTCCTGAGGAACGACTTCAAGCCGCAATTTGCTGGTCTTCACGGGCTCAAACACCGTCGTGTTAAACGTGTCCAACGCAACGCCCAAACCCTGCGGCTTCGCAACCGGAACGTAATCGGTTCCATTCCAATAAAAAATCCGGTAACTCTCAGGGGGCTGGATCCCCGGACCTCCGCTGCCCGGTAGTGCTGCCGGGCGGGGATGATCGGCCGCCCAGTAAATCTCGACCTTATTCACAACAACCGGCTCGCTCCACGCGTACTCCACCCACGTCGCGTTTTCCCCGGCCGCACGTTCGGCCCATAACGCATATCTCGAGTGCGTGCGATCGAATGAATCCGCAGGCGTGTACCCGTCGTTCAGCGCGGAGATTTTGTTTTCGCTCACGATCCTCTTGCTGGAGGGATTTGCGACTCGGGCGACATTGAGAATACTCTCCGGAGCCTGCGCGAAAGTTCTGCTCGTCGACAGTGCGGTGAGAACCGCGGTGCCTCCCAAACCAGCGAGAAACTCTCTACGGTTCGGCTCGAACTGTGGCTCCTCTTGCGCCGAAGACGCGGCCAGAGGATCCAGAGAATCTGAAGACTGCTTCCGATGCATGGTCGGCACCCCTACTCCTGAGAATCGATTCGGGCCCTTGGAAGGCTTGGGCGCCCGAACAGGCAGAAAACGTTTGCCAGAACAGAAGCGTATAACCTCGCAAGAACGCTTGTAAAGTACGTCAGGCCACGCCGCCCTGGCTTTTCCACAGGAAGCGTCAAGCCGCCTTGGGATTCAAACGCCTTTTTGCGGGAGATCATGTGCGGGTCGCCGAAAAACTCACTGTCCTTTCTGACAAGCGATTGCCTGGCCAAAACTCCCGCCAATCAACTTGGAGGTCCCCGGAAACGAAGTCTGCTCCAGATTTCGGTCAGCAACATTGCCGCGTGAACTCTGAATGCTGCCGAATTCCCGGCAGTAATCCTGTCTCGAAACGACCTTGGCAATTTGGCGCTTGTTCAGAAGTACCGCTTTCGAAAAGTCTTTTTGCCAGTATCGATCCGTCGAATTTATGCGATTGGCCAGCTCACTTCAGATCAAAACGCCCTCGGACTCGCAGCGCAAGCTGGATGTAGGCCAATCATCAATTTGGCCCGATTGGGTTGATGGATCCCTCTGGCAGAATGTGGCGGTCCTCGTATACATTCCGAGACACAACCTATGGCTACAAAGTCCTCAGCCCGTCCCCGGATTCCGCGCATCGTTTTCGCATTCGCCTGCGCGGTGATTCTCTGCGCGCCCTGCACACTCCACGCTCAGGGCCAACCAGCCTATGATGTTGTGATTCTCAACGGGCGTGTCATGGACCCGGAGTCTGGTCTCGACGCCGTGCGCAACGTTGGCATCCGAGGCGGCAAGGTCGCGGCCCTCTCGACTGACCTGCTAAGGGGCAAGACAACCATCGACGCTACCGGTCTAGTGGTCTCGCCCGGCTTCATCGATCTGCACTCTCACGGGCAGGACGCGGAAAACTACCGACTCAAGGCGATGGACGGGGTGACAACGGCTCTTGAGATGGAGGTCGGTGTATGGCCGGTGCGCGAATGGTATGCCGCGCGCCAGGGGAAAGCCTTGATCAACTATGGGGCCAGCGTTGGCCATATCCCCGCACGCATCCATGAAATGCATGACTCCGGGACATTTCTCCCGCGAGACAAGGCGGCCACGGATGTCGCTACTCCTGCGCAGCAGGCAGCCATCCTTGCTGACCTCGACCAGGGGATGAGGCAGGGCGCGCTCGGCTTAGGCATGGGGCTGGCCTACACCCCGACCACCTCACCCGAAGAAGCATTGGATGTTTTCAAGGTTGCGGCAAAGTGGAAGCGGCCTGTCTTTGTCCACGTCCGTACGCCCGGAGGACTGACCCCCGGAATCGTCGATTCCCTGCAGGAGATGATCGCCGATGCGGCGATCACCGGAGCATCCGTTCACATCGTTCACATCAACAGCATGGCCAATAAGAAAACGCCGATCGCTCTGCAGATGATTGAAGGCGCACACGCGCACGGCATCGACATCACCACCGAAGCCTACCCATACACCGCTGGAGAAACCCGGCTCGATTCCGGCGTGTTTGACTCCGGCTGGCAGCGCCAGCTCGACATCACCTATTCCGACCTGATGTGGGTGGACACGGGCGAGCGCCTGACCGAGGAGTCCTTCAACCGGTACCGCAAGCAGGGTGGCTTCGTAATCCTCTTCACCAATACAGAAGAAATGGTCCGGGAAGCGATGGCCGACCCTGCCGTCATGATCGCAAGCGACGGTATCATCCAGAACCACAAGGGGCATCCGCGTGCTTCCGGGACCTATGCCAGGCTGCTCGGAGTCTATGTCCGGGAGCAGAAGGTGCTCACGCTGATGGAAGCAATCCGGCGCTCCTCGCTCGCGCCCGCGCAACGCCTCGAAGCCGCCAGCCCGCAAATGAAGAACAAGGGCCGTCTCCGAGTCGGAGCGGACGCCGACATCGATATCTTCGACCCCGCCGCGGTAATCGACAGATCAACGTACCAGCAGCCCACGCGCTACTCCTACGGCTTTCGCTATGTTCTCGTGGGCGGAATCCCCGTCGTCCGGGATGGCAAACTCGACGAGAGCACCTTGCCCGGACAAGGAATTCTTGCTCAGTGATCCAGGTCGGCGCTTGAAACGTTCCTTCGAATGATCATTGGGCGCATGGGTTCGGATCAATCCCCGCAATCGGAGCAGCATTCTGGCATCCGCAGTCGGCGCGTGCTTCAGGATCGCTGAAGCAGAGCCAACATCTCATGACTGATTCATGTGCCGGGTAGCCCAATCTGAGCGGCACGGAGGCCAAA
>JBAUTX010000126.1:0-1864 GCA_049582405.1 Occallatibacter sp.
TGCGGAAATTTGAAGTGCATCACCGGCTCTTCTTCGGGGATCTCGATGCGCTCAATCTTTTCGAGTTCCTTAATGCGCGACTGCACCTGCTTGGCCTTTGTCGCCTGGGCGCGGAAACGATTGATAAAGGCTTCGAGATGCTCAATCTGCTCGCGCTGATTACGATACGCCGCCTCCAGCTGTGCCCGCCGATCTTCCTTTTGTGTCAGATACTTCGTGTAGTTGCCGGAATAGATCGTGAGCCGCTTGTTCCAGATCTCCACCGTGCGATCGACAGTGACATCGAGGAAATACCGGTCATGCGAGATGAGGATGTATCCGAAGGGATAGCTCTTCAGATAATCCTCAAGCCAGTTGCGCGTTTCCAGGTCGAGATGATTCGTCGGCTCGTCCAGCAGCAGCAGATTCGGCTTGGCCAGCAGCAGCTTGGCCAGCGCAATGCGCATCTGCCAGCCGCCGCTGAACTCGTCGGTCTGCCGTGCCCAATCCTCTTTGCCAAAGCCCAGCCCCGTGAGCACACTGCCCACCTGCGCGTCGAGCGCATAACCATCCAGCGCGTGAAAGCGCTCCTGCAGCATCGAATAGCGCCCGGCTGCGGCCTCATACTCGGCGCTTGCGTGGTCCAGTTCGGCCAGTTGTGCGGCCAGGCTCTCGCTCTCCGTCTGCATCCCGCGCAACTCATCAAACACCGTCAGGCATTCGTCAAAGACGCTCCGCCCGGTCAGCCGCAGTCCCTCCTGCGGCAGGTAACCGATGCTCATGCCACGCGTCTGCTGCAAGTTGCCGTAGTCCAGCGGTTCAAGCCCGGCGAGCACCTTCATCAGCGTCGACTTGCCCGTGCCATTGGCGCCCACAAGCGCGGTTTTTTCCGTACTGCGGATCAGCCAGTTGGCCTCCATAAAGAGCACGCGTGCGCCAAAGCGCTTGCCGGCATTTTGCAGTGAAAGCATTCTCCCCTATTTTCGCAGAGCGAGTCCGGCGCACGTTCAGCGCGGCCGGTGCCTACCCGGCATGATGCCAGGCGTGCCGCCGCATCTCAAGCACATACACCTGTTGCCGGCGTCCTTTATCATGCTTCAGGGGCGGGGCGGGCACCCAGCCAATCCCTGGACGGCACAATGACAATTTCTACCGGCACGGCGCCTGACACAAAGTCAGAGTTGCGCAAGACGATGGGCTTCTGGGACGTTCTGCTCTTCAACATCGCAGCGGTGCTCGGCCCACGCTGGATCGCCGCAGCAGGCCACAACGGACCCTCCTCCATCAGCCTCTGGATGATCGCCGCTGTCTTTTTCTTCGTTCCCGGCGCGCTCGTCATCAACGAGCTCTCGTCGCGCTTTCCCAATGAAGGCGGCCTGTACGTGTGGTCGCGCGAGGCCTTCGGCGATTTTCACGGATTCATCGCCGGCTGGACCTACTGGATCTACACCGTCTTCTACTTCCCCGGCCTGCTGCTCGCCAGCGCGTCCATGGCTGCTTACATCATCGGCGGCCGCGGCATCGCTCTCGCACAGGACCGCACCTTTCTTCTCGCGGTCTCGCTGGCGATGTTGCTGGTGGCCGTTCTGCTCAACATCATCGGCCTCAACATCGGCAAGTGGCTGCAGAATGCAGGTGGCGTGGGCACGTATGTGCCGCTGCTCATGCTGGCAGCCGTCGCTGCAGTCTTTGCACTGCGCCATGGTTCCGCCACGCACTTCACGCTCGCCAACATGATACCCGCGTGGAACTGGGATACGGTCAACTTCTGGTCGCAGATCGCCTTCGCCTTCACCGGGCTCGAACTGGTCTCGGCCATGAGCGAGGAAGTGCATGACCCGCAACGTACTTTGCCGCGCGCAGTCTTCGGTGCCGGGGCCCTCAT
>JBAUTX010000127.1:0-18857 GCA_049582405.1 Occallatibacter sp.
CGTCAATCTCCACCTTGCCGCCGATCTTCTCCACGTTCGTGCGCACCACGTCCATCCCCACGCCGCGCCCGCTCACGTTCGTCACCTGCGAAGCCGTCGAAAAACCCGGCAGAAAGATCAGTTGCATCAACTCTCGCTCGCCAAGCTGTGCTGCCCGCCCGGCGGAAATCAGTCCCCGCTCGAGAGCTCGGGCGCGAATCTTCTCCACCGCAATCCCGGCGCCGTCATCGGAGATCTCGACAAGCACATGCGAGCCTTCCTGCACCGCACGCAGCCGCAGCAGACCCTCAATACCTTTGCCCGCCGACCGTCGCGCATCAGGCAGCTCGATCCCATGGTCCAGCGCGTTTCGCACTGCATGCGTCAGCGGGTCCTTGATGGCCTCCAGCAGGCTCTTGTCCAGCTCTGTCTCCTGGCCTTCCATCTCCAGGCGCACCCGCTTGCCCAGCGACTGCGACAGGTCGCGCACCATCCGCGGCATCTTCGAAAACACATGCGATACCGGCTGCATCCGCGCTCGCATCACTGCCTCGCGCAGGTCTGCCGTCACCATGTCCAGCCGCCGCGTCAGCATCGTCATCTTCGGGTCGCACGATGTCGCCTGCAGCACCTGGTTGCGCGTCAGAACCAGTTCGCCTACCAGATTCATCATCTGGTTCAGCAGCGCCACATCCACGCGCAGGCTGCTCTCCACCGCCGAGGCGCCACCACCCCGGACGCGCAGAGCTTCCCCCTCGAGCTCCACCGGCGCGGCGGGCACCGGCAACGAAACCGGTCTGCCGGCCTCGGCTGCACGGTGCGCAGGCGCAGCCTCTGCCACGGCGACTTCCACCGCAAACGGAGTTTTCACGAGCGCAGTCGCGTCCTGCATGCGCAGGTCCGGCTCGCGCGCGCCTGGCATCAGAGTCTGCAGCGACTCCAGCAGGGCGATCAGCGCGCCGTCCTGCTCTTCGCCTTCCTCGCCCTCCGCCTCAATCGTCTTCAAAATCAGCCGCAGCCCATCCAGCAGTTGCAGCAACCCTGTAATCACCGGCCCGGTCGCCTGCACCCTGCCCTCGCGCAGCAGGCCAAGCAGATTCTCGCCCGCATGGGCCAGCTTCTCCAGCCGCTTGAAGCCCAGAAAACCCGTCGTGCCCTTGATCGTGTGGACGGCCCGGAAAATCTCCGCAAGCAGCGGCGTCTCGCCCGGCCGCTCTTCCAGCTCTGTCAGGCAGCGCTCCATGCGGTCCAGCCCTTCCTGGCTCTCGATCAGGAACTCCCTCGTCAACTCGTCCATATCCACCAGGCACCTGAAGTCCACGCAACACTCCCCCCGGAAGCGCTCCGCGGCGCGGGATACACTCTGTCCGTTTATCGGTCCCAGGCGGCGGGACTTGAATGGGCCGCGCCCCTGCCGCCTTGCGCAACCCATCCCCGCTGGTGCAAACCAAGGCGTCATATACAGAACCCGAGTCCATGGATTAGCCTCGAATTTCATGGACTCGAGCAACGATCTCTCGTCCCGCGCTGCGAACTCGCTCGCGCCCCTCCTGGATGCCGCGGAACAAGCTGCCGCCATGGCCTACGCGCCCTATTCCGGTTTCCGCGTCGGCGCCGCCCTGCAGCTCACCAACGGCTCCGTGATCACCGGCGCCAATGTCGAGAACGCCAGCTACGGCCTCACCATCTGCGCTGAACGCGCCGCCCTCGTTCGCGCCGTCGCCACCTTCGGGCCCACAGTCCGCATCGCCGCCGTGGCCGTCGTCAACATCAACCACGCACCCTGCCCGCCGTGCGGCGCTTGCCGGCAGATGCTTGCAGAATTCACCGAACCCGACGCTCTTGTCGCATTTCACGCGGCCGAAGGAACGAAGGTCCTCCGCTTTGATGCCCTCCTGCCCCAAGCCTTTGTGAAGAAGCTTCCGTGAGGCACATACAGGAATGACAGAACGCAGAGCACCCGCAGCCAATCCAGAGCCACCTGCGCTGCACATGATCGACCTCATCCGCAAGAAGCGCGACGGCGGCGTGATGACCCCGCGCGAAATCGATTTCTTCGTCCGCGGCTCGGCGCGCGGCATCTTCCCGCCCGAGCAGATCGCCGCCTGGCTCATGGCCGCTCTGCTGCAGGGCCTCACCCGCTCAGAAACGCACGCCCTCACCATCGCCATGCGCGACTCGGGGGTAAAGTTCAATCCCGTGCGCCTCGGCAAGTTCGCCGTCGACAAGCACTCCACCGGTGGCGTCGGCGACAAGACCAGCTTCCTCGTTGCTCCCATCGTCGCCGCCTGCGGGCTGGCCGTGCCCATGATCAGCGGCCGGGCCCTTGGCCACACGGGCGGCACTCTGGACAAGCTCGAATCCATCCCCGGCTACCGCACCGCCCTGTCCCTGCCCGAATTCGAGCGGGTCCTCCTCTACTGCGGCTGCTCCATCGTCAGTCAAACACCCGATCTCGTCCCCGCCGACCGCGTTCTCTACGCACTCCGCGACCGCACCGGCACCGTCGAAAGTCCCGGCCTCATCTGCGCCTCCATCCTCAGCAAAAAGCTGGCCGCCGGGCTCAACGGGCTCGTGCTCGACGTCAAGACCGGCTCCGGCGCCTTCATGCGCCGCCAGGAAGACGCCGAGTACCTCGCCGCCCTTCTCGTCACCACCGCCGAGGCCGCCGGCACGCGCACCGTCGCTTTGCTCACCGACATGGGCCAGCCCCTCGGCCGCATGGCAGGCAACTGGATCGAGCTCATCGAGTGCATGCAGATTCTTCGCGGCGAGCGGCCCAAAGGCAGTGAACCCCTGCGCGATCTGTCGCTCGTCCTGGCCGGCTGGATGCTCCATCTCGGCGGCAAGGCCGACACACCCCAGAGTGGCCTGGCGAAGGCGGAAGCCACACTCCTCGACGGCAGCGCGGAACGCATCTTTCTGCGCATGGTCGAAGGACACGGCGGCGACACCCGCGTCTTTGAACAGATGCACACCTTCCACCGCCCCGGCGCCCGCCTCGAGGTGCAGGCGTGGGAAACCGGCTACATCGGCAAAATGGACACCACCATGCTCGGCTGGGCCGTCCAGCGGCTCGGCGCCGGCCGCGTCCGCGCCAGCGAGCCCATTGATCCCCACGCGGGCATCGAGTTCCACGCCCACCGCGGGGATTGGGTCGAGCAGGGACAACCCCTAGCCACGCTTTTCGCCACACGCCCCGGGTTGCTCCCGGAGCCCGAGGGCCTGCTCCGCTCCGCCATCCGCATCTCAAACCTGCAGCCCAAGCCCGTTGACCTCGTCAGCCGTGTCTGGACGAAAACCAACGCCGAAGCCCGCCTGCGCAGTGCGATAAGGTAGGGAGAAAGCTGCGCCACACTGCTCTCAAGGAGTTGCCGTTTGGATCGATTCACTGGTGTGCTCGGAATCCTGGCCGTCCTCGCCGCCGCCTGGCTCGGCTCCACGGATCGCAAACACATCCGCTGGCGCACCGTGGCCTGGGGCATCGGCCTGCAGCTCAGCTTCGCCTTCATCGTCCTTCGCTTTGACTACGGCCAGCGCGCCATGGCCTGGGCCGGCGATGTCGTCAACAGCATGCTCGGCTCCACCGCCGCGGGCACCAGAGTCCTCTTCGGCGCGCTCGGCACCCCCAACACCTCCCTCGGCTCCATCTTCGCCTTTCAGGTCCTGCCCACCATCATCTTCATCTCGGCTTTCTTCGCCGTGCTCTATCACATCGGTGTGATGCAGATTGTCATTCGCGGCCTCGCCTGGATCATGCTCAAGACCATGCGCATCTCCGGCGCGGAGAGCATGAACGTCGCCGCCTCCATCTTCATGGGCCAGACCGAAGCACCCCTCACCATCCGCCCGTTCCTCTCCGGCGCCACGCGCAGCGAGCTCATGACCATCATGACCAGCGGCATGGCCCACGTCTCCGGCGGCATCATGGCCATGTACATCGCGCAGGGCGTCGCCGCCCGCCATCTCCTCGCCGCCGTCATCATGACCTCGCCCGGCACCATCCTCATCTCCAAAATGCTCGTGCCCGAGACCGGAATGCCCGCCACCGAGGGCCGCGTCGTCATCCCCGAGCAGGAAGAGCACAAAGAGGAAAACCTCATCGGCGCCATCGCCCGCGGAACCATCGACGGCGGCAAGCTCGCCCTGAACGTCGCCATCATGCTCATCAGCTTCCTCGCGCTCGTCGCCCTGCTCGACAGCCTCCTTGGCTGGGTTCACATGCACGCGGGCTTCCACTGGGTACCCGGCAGCCTCGGCCAGATTCTCGGTTTCCTCTTTGCCCCCGTCGCATGGCTCATCGGCGTGCCCTGGCGCGACTGCGGCATCATCGGCAACCTGCTCGGCACACGCATGGCGCTCAACGAGGTCATCGCCTACATCGCGCTCGGCACGCAAAAGGCTGTCCTTTCGCCGCGCTCCTTCACCATCGCCACCTTCGCCCTCTGCGGCTTCGCCAACCTGGGTTCCATCGGCATGCAGATCGGCGGCATCGGCGCGCTGGTCCCCGAGCGCCGCAACGACCTCGCCCGCCTCGGCGTCCGCGCCATGCTCGCCGGCACCATGGCCAACCTCATCTCGGCATCCATCGCCGGCATCTTTCTTGGATAATGGCAGCCGAGCACCTCGCCGCTCGAAGGAGCCACCCCATGAAGACCTATCGCATCGCACTCGTGCCCGGCGACGGCATCGGCAAGGAAGTCATCCCTGCGGGCCGCACTGTCCTTGAAGCTCTCGCCGCCACGCATTCCGATCTGCGCTTTGAATTCGAGCACTTCGACTGGGGCGGCGACTACTACCGCCGTCACGGCCTCATGATGCCCGCCGACGGCCTCGATGCCCTCCGCAAGCACGACGCCATCCTCTTCGGCTCCGCGGGCGACCCCGCCATTCCCGACCACATCACCCTCTGGGGGCTGCGCCTCAAAATCTGCCAGGGCCTCGATCAGTACGCCAACATTCGCCCCACGCGCATTCTGCCCGGCATTGAAACCCCGCTGCGCCATTGCAAGCCCGAAGACCTCAACTGGGTCATCGTGCGCGAAAACAGCGAGGGCGAATACTCCGGCGTCGGTGGCCGCGCCCATCAGGGCCAGCCCCTCGAAGTCGCCACCGATCTCTCGCTCATGACCCGCGCCGGCGTCGAACGCATCCTCCGCTTCGCCTTCCGCCTCGCCGCGTCGCGTCCGCGCAAGCTGCTCACCGTCATCACCAAGAGCAACGCACAGCGCCACGCCATGGTCATGTGGGATGAAATCGCCGCGCAAATCGCCGCCGAATTCCCCGGCGTCACCTGGGACAAGGAACTCGTCGACGCCGCCACCGCGCGCATGGTCAACCGCCCCGCCTCGCTCGACACCATCGTGGCCACCAACCTCCATGCCGACATCCTCAGCGACCTCGCCGCCGCGCTCGCCGGCAGCCTCGGCATCGCGCCCACCGCCAATCTCAACCCCGAGCGCATCGCGCCCTCCATGTTCGAGCCCATCCACGGATCCGCCTTCGACATCATGGGCAAGGGCCTCGCCAACCCCATCGGCACCTTCTGGTCCATCGTCCTCATGCTCGAGCATCTGGGCGAGCCCCACGCCGCACGCCAACTCATGCACGCCATCGAGCAGGTCACTGCCAACCCCAGCCTGCACACGCGCGACCTCGGCGGCAACGCCACCACCGCCGCCGTCACAGAGGCCGTCTGCGCGCAACTCGCCGCAGCCAAACCACACACCACGCACGCCTGACCGCGCAAACCGCCCCGATGACCCACATCGCTACCAGCACGGAAGCCCGCGTCATCGGCAAGCTCCGCCGCCGCATTCTGCCGTTCGTCATGCTGCTCTACTTCGTCAGCTTCCTTGACCGCGTCAACGTAGGCTTCGCCGCGCTCGGCATGAACCGCGCCATCGGCCTCACCTCCGCCATGTTCGGCCTCGGCAGCGGCCTATTCTTCGTCAGCTACTTTCTTTTTGAAGTCCCCTCAAACTTGATCCTCTACCGCGTCGGCGCGCGCCTTTGGATCGCCCGCCTCATGTTCACCTGGGGACTGGTCTCCGCCGCATCCGCCTTCGTCACCGGACCGCACAGCTTCTACCTCTTGCGCTTCCTGCTCGGCGCCGCCGAGGCTGGCTTCTTTCCCGGCATCATCCTTTACTTGAGCCTCTGGTTCCCTGCCCGGCATCGCGCCTTCGCCGCCGCCGCATTCCTCACCGCCGCGCCGCTCTCCACCGCCATTGGATCACCAATCTCCGGCGCGATCCTTGAACTGCGCCCCTTCGCAGGCCTCAGCAGTTGGCAATGGCTCTATCTGCTCGAAGGCCTCCCAGCCATCCTGCTCGGCCTCTTCGTCCTGCGCATCCTCACCGACAAACCCGCCGAAGCCCGCTGGCTTGCGCCCGAAGAACGCGAGTGGCTCATCGCCACGCTCGCGGCCGAACACAGCACCGCGGGCCAGCACGCGCATCCCACCATGGGCGCGCGCGCCGCGCTCGCCAGCCCGCGCGTGCTCCTTCTCGCCTTCATCTACCTGGGCACCTCAGCCGGCCTGTACACCCTCGGCATCTGGACGCCCCTGCTCCTCCACTCCTTCGACCTCACGCCGCTGGCCACCGGCTTCGCCACCGGCGCACCCGCGCTCGTCGCCATTCTTCCCATGGTCTTCTGGGCCCGCCACTCCGACCGCACGCAGGAGCGCACGTGGCACGTCGTTCTGCCCTGTCTCACCGGTTGCCTTGGATTTCTCTGGTCGGCCCATACCCACACGCTCGCGGGCATTCTGCTGGCACTCACCGTCGCCAACCTCGGCATCAGCGCCGCCAAAGGGCCGCTCTGGGCCATGCCTTCGCTCTTTCTCTCCGGCGCTGGCGCTGCCGCCGGTATCGCCATGATCAACTCCATCGGCAACCTCGGCGGCTTTCTCGGCCCTTATCTCATAGGATGGTTCAAAGACCGGCTCGGCAGCTATGCCGGCGGCCTCTATGCCGTCGCTGCCCTGCTCGCGCTCTCCGCCGTGCTCATGCTGCTCCTCAGCCGGCAACCTGCTTCGCCAGCCGCCGCTCGCGCGCGCGATACACAAGCGTAAGCCCCGTCACAGTCCCGCACGTGATAAAGCTCGCTCCCAGGCCAATCACCAGCGACCAGTCCCCCTGGTAGAGGCCGTGCACCACGCCCAGCGCCTGCAGAATATTGAAGCCGCCAAAAGTCACCAGCGAGATCCCCTCGCTGCTCTTCTTGCGCCACACCGCCAGCGCCTGCGGAACAAAAAGCAGCGCGTTGCCAATCAGTCCCAGTCCAAAAATCACCGCCACAATCTGCTTCATCGCGCCATCCGCCTCTTCGCTCCGTCCATCCGTGCTTCCATCCTCTCATCTTGTCTTGCACAAAGGTGGCACTGCCACCCCGCTCTCCGCACTTGTAAAATCGCGAAAGGATGACTGCAGACACTCCGTTGAGCTATTTCGATCAGGTCCAGGAAGCCGCCTCGTTTCTGCGCGGCAAACTCGGCAAGTTCCGTCCGCGCGTCGGCATGGTCCTCGGCTCCGGCCTGGGAGACGCCGCCGAAGGGGTGACTCATCCCGTCGTCATTCCCTACGGCAGCATCCCTCATTTCCCCGAGTCCACTGTCCAGGGTCACTCCGGCCGCATCGTCGCCGGCATGATGGGCGGCGCGCCGGTCGTCGTCATGCAGGGCCGCGTGCATTTCTATGAGGGCTACACGCCTCAGCAGGTCACCTTTCCCATGCGCGTTCTGGGCGCAATGGGGATTGGCGCCGTCGTCCTCACCAACGCCGCTGGAGCCATCGACGAGAATCTCCGCCTCGGCCAGCTCGTCCTCCTCACCGACCACATCAACATGATGGGCTGGAACCCGCTCGTCGGGCCCAATGAAGCGCGCTTCGGCTACAGGCCCGGCTCCGGCCTCCGCTTCTTTGACATGTCCGAGCCTTACTCCCCCTGGATTCGCGGCCTCGCCAAGGACATCGCCACCACGGAGGGCTTCGATCTCAGCGAAGGCATCTACCTCGCCGTCAGCGGCCCCAGCTTTGAAACGCCCGCCGAGATTCGCGCCTTCCGCACCCTCGGCGCCCAGCTCGTCGGCATGTCCACCGTGCCAGAGACCATCGTCGCCCGCCACATGGGCATGGAGGTGCTTGCCATCTCCTGCGTCACCAATCTGGCTGCCGGCCTTAGCCCCACGCCGCTCAGTCACGAAGAGGTCTTCAACACCGGCCAGCAGGTGCGCTGGCGCCTGCGCCGCCTGCTTGAACAGCTTGCTCCGGGCATCACTTCTCTGCTGGAAGCGAACCTTTGACGTCAGACCATCCCTCCCCCGAGCTCACCTCCGAACGTCTACCGTTTCCTCCGGTCGTGCTCGGAATCGCCGGCGCTTCCGGCTCGGGAAAAACCACCCTCGCCGCTGAGCTCGCCCACACGCTTGGCGGCATCAGCTTCCCGCTCGACAACTACTATCGCGATCTGCGCCACCTGGCCCCTGCCGAGCGCGCCCGGCAGAACTTCGACGACCCTGCCCTGATTGAAAGCCCACTGCTCGCCAGCCACGTCGCCGAACTCGCGCGCGGCAACCCCATTCAGCGCCCACTCTACGACTTCTCACACCACATCCGCATCGCAGATCGCACGGAAACCGTCCATCCCGGCGCATTCCTGCTCGTCGAAGGCCTCTTCGCCCTCTACTTTCACGAACTCCTCCCCCTCTATCACCTCCGCGTCTACGTCGACACGCCCGACACCGTCTGCTTCGATCGCCGCCTCCGCCGCGATACGCAGGAACGCGGCAGATCGCCGGAATCCGTTCTCCAGCAGTACGAGGCCACCGTCCGCCCCTCCGGCATCCGCTATGTGCGCCCGTCCGCAGCCCACGCCGACCTCACCCTCGATGGCGCCGCGGCCCTCGACTGGAAGGTCGAGCAGGTGCTCGCCGCACTTCGCCACCGCGGCCTGCTGCGCCGTTGACTCCCACACTGCATCGCCCCTTGCGACACCCTCACCCGCCCGTCGAGCATCTACCACCTTCGGGGCACCACCGTGCGCCCAACGTGGGAGAGCCATTTTTCCACAATGGAACTATGCTCCACACAGTTATTGGTTTTGGTTCGTTCACGATTTTTTCAACGGAAATCCACCTGCCGATAGTTCTCCTACCGGTAAGGTGAGGGGAATGATGAAGACATGGACCATCGCATGCGAGAGGCGCGTCCAGAGCTGGCTCCGCCAGGGAATGTCCCCCCAGCGGCTGGCCCTGACGCTGGCTCTTGGGTTCGCGATTGGATGCCTGCCCGTGATCGGGATCCCCACCGCGCTCTGCCTGCTTGTTGCCCTGGTGCTCCGGCTCAACCTGCCCGCCATTCAGGCCGCCAACTACGCAGCCATGCCTCTTCAGTTAGCCCTCATTCTGCCCTTCGTGCGGCTCGGCGGACGCATCTTCGCGCCCGTCCCTTCCCCTGGATTAGCACCCAGTCTGCACTTTGTGCCTTTAGCCTTGCTCCGGAGCTCCGGCGTCCTTGCTGTGCAGGCGCTCGGCGCGTGGCTCGTCATCGCCGCGCCGGCCGTGGCTCTGCTCACGCTTGTCTTGACTCTCGTGTTGCGACGCATCCCCGTCTTCGAACCCCAGGCGGGCGACTGAGTCTGAAAAGTTACATACATAAAACTATCTAAAAACAGGGCCACTACAGTTCGGGGCCAGGATGCCCCATTCTCATCGCCAACCAAACGATGAGAATGGGGCACTGACTTTTGCCTGATTCCCGGCGCGCTCTATCCCGCTTCCACCAGCCCATAGCGCCGCTGCCATGCCTCTTTCAGCCGTTTCTTCACCTGCGCCCGCTCGGCTTCTGTGCCCTCGGCCTCTTCGGGACGCGCATTCGCAAACCGCGCCGCCTCCTGCTTGGCCACCTCCAGCAGCTTCCGGTCCCGCAGCAGATTCGCCACCTTGAAGTCCGGCAGACCCGCCTGCCGCGTTCCAAAAAACTCCCCCGGCCCGCGAATCGCCAGGTCCAGTTCCGCAAGCTCAAAGCCATCCTGCGTCCGAACCATTGCATTCAGCCGCTCCTCGCCTACCTCAGACACCCGCGGCCCCGTCATCAGAATGCAATAGCTCTTCGCCGCGCCGCGCCCCACGCGCCCGCGCAACTGGTGCAGTTGCGCCAGCCCGAAGCGTTCCGCGTGTTCCACCACCATCACCGTCGCATTCGGCACATCCACGCCCACTTCAATCACCGTCGTCGCTACCAGCACGTCCGTCTCGCCGCGCTGGAATCGCCGCATGATCACTTCCTTGTCATCGGCGCTCAGCCGCCCGTGCAGCAGCCCCACGCGCAGTCCCGCCAGCGGCCCCATGCGCAGTCGCTCATACATCTCCACCGCCGACTTCAGCCCTGACTTCGCCGCCGGATTCGCCTCCTGCGCCACCGTCGCAAACAGCTCGCCGGTCTTGCCCTTGCGCCCTGACGGCTTGCGCGCTGGCGCCGCCTCAGTCTTCTTCTCCGCGTTCTCATCCTGCGGAAAATCCAGCTCCGGCTGGTCCTCCCGCGCGCCCTCAATCACCGGATACACAATGTACGCCTGCCTGCCCTGCGCCACCTGCTTGCGCAAAAAATCCCACACCTCCGCCGCCCGCTCATCCGCCACGCGCCGCGTCACAATCGGCGTCCGCCCCGGCGGCAGCTCGTCCAGCACGCTCACATCCAGGTCGCCGTAGAGCGACAGCGCCAGCGTCCGCGGAATCGGTGTCGCCGTCATCACCAGCACATCCGGCTCCAGCACTTCGCTCCCGTCCGGCCGCGGCTTCTTCATCAGCTTGAACCGCTGCATCACGCCAAACCGGTGCTGCTCATCCACCACAATCAGCCCCAGCCGGTCGAACTCCACCTTCTCTTCAATCAGCGCATGGGTCCCGATAATCAGTTGCGCCTCGCCGCGATGAATCATCCCCCGGTGCATCCGCTTTCGGTCCTCGTCGAGCGAGCCCGTCAACAGCACAATCCTGTACCGCCGCGAAGACCGCTCCAGCAGCTTCCGCGCCGCCAGATAGTGTTGCGTCGCCAGAATCTCCGTTGGCGCCATCAGTGCCGCCTGGTAGCCGTTCTCCATCGCCACCAGCATCGCCTGCAGCGCCACAATCGTCTTGCCCGAACCCACATCGCCCTGCAACAGCCGACGCATCGGGCTCGGCCGCCGCATGTCGCCCACAATCTCGCCCAGCGCCCGCTTCTGCGCCGCCGTCGGATGAAACGGCAGCACCTCGCGAATCGCCTCGCGCACCTTGTCCGATGTCTCAAACCCGATGCCGGCCCTCTCCCGCATCCGCCGCCGCTTCAGCTCCAGTCCCAGCTCCAGAAAAAACAGCTCTTCAAAGATCAGCCGTTTGTGTGCCGGTGTTGCCCATGCCTGCAGCGCCGTCGCCGCAGTTCCCTCCGGCGGAAAATGCGCCTCCCGCAACGCGCTCTCCCTGTCCGGCAAATCCAGCCGCCCCAGCATCGCCCGCGGCAGGCACTCCGGAACCGCGCCGCGCAAACCTTCCAGCAGGTTGAAGATCACCTTCCGCTGCCACCGCGAGGCCAGCCGGCTCCCGCCCAGCGACTCATATACCGGCGTAATCCGCCCCACCTCCAGCAGCCGCGTCTCCGCGTCGGCGCTCGCGTCCGGCAGCAGCTCCCACTGCGGCTGCATCATCTTCAGGTTGCTCGTCGACCGCGACGGCTCCACCTTGCCGAACACCGCCACCGTCTGCCCGGCGTGAAACTTCCCTTCCAGATACCGCGCGTTAAACCAGATGCACTTCAGCGCCAGCCGCCCCTGCCCCAGCGTCAGCTCAAACAGCGGCATCCGCCGCGTGCGCAGCAGCGCCGCCCCGCGCACCTCGGCAATCACGCTCGCCATCTCGCCCGGCTTCAGCTCGTCCAGGCTCCGTGGATTCTGGCGGTCTTCGTAGCGGAAAGGAAGGTGGTACAGCAGGTCTTCGGCGGTCTGGATGCCCTTTGCCGCAAGCATCTCCGCCACGCGCGGTCCCACGCCGCGCACGTATTTCACTGGGGTTTCCAGGTCGGGCACATCATGGATGCTATCGCATCCGCGCGCGCCTCATCTTGCCTACAGGTTGGTCACTGCTTGGCGCGCCGTGCGCACCTCGGCCGCCAGCACTCGCAGAATCTTCACCGAGAGTGCCGGTTCGCTCAGCATCAGCTTGCTGAAGTCGTCTTTGTCCAGAAACTGCACTTCTGCGCCCTTCAGCGCCTTGGCGCTCAGCGAGTAGGGCTCATTGCCGATCAGGCCCGGCAGCCCCAGCAGCGATCCCGCCCCGGCCGTCGCGCACATCACCACGTCCCCGGTCGGCGATTCCAATGTCATCAGCGCGTAGCCGTTGCGCAGCAGGTACAGTCCCTGCGGCGGTTCGCCCTGCCGGAAAAGCACATGATCGTCCGTGCAATTCACGGGGTTCGATCGCTTGGCCAGAGCCTCGAAGAGCTCTTGCTCAGCCACAAAGGCAGACGAATCCAGCTTCACCTGAGTTTCTCCGTGACCAGTGTTTGAAAAGACGATAGACAACCGGCTTCCTTGCTGTTCAGGCACTATCCTTCCATCCCCCGCACCTCAAAGAATGTGACGTGTATCACCTTATGTTGTGCAGCATGCAAGACAACCTTTCCGCCGCTCTTGGAATCTCCTCATCAGGCTTACTTCGTGTCCACCCAAACCATGAGCCCCACGCGCTGTTTGACCCCCTTCGGGCTTCTTGCCTGTCTCCTCGCAGCATTGGCCCCGGCCTGTGTCGCGGCCCAGACCCAGCCAGCCCCGCAAAATCAGCTCAATCAGGCGCAGAACCAGCCCCCGGTGCCGACCTTCCGCGTCACCACCTCGCTGGTCTTTCTCGATGTCACCGTCCTCGACAAGAAGGGCAACCCTGTCCTCACCGGCCTCACAAAGAACGATTTCCACATCACCCAGGACAAGAAGCCGCAGCGCATCTTTTCCTTTGAGGCGCCGCAGACGCATGTGATGGGCCCCGGCGCCAGCGATGACAACCCGGACGGTAAGGCTCCCGTCAACATCATCGTCCTCGACCAGCTCAATACCCGCTTCGAGGACTTCGCCTACATCCGCTACGAGGCGCGGCGCTTCCTCATGCAACAGCCCGCCCTTCTCGCCGCCCCAGCCGAGCTCCTCGTCATCCGGGATCAATCCCTGGAAATGCTGCAGGGCTACACCCGCAATCGCGCCGACCTCGTAAGCGCCCTCGATCATCTTCCCGGCGCTCTGCCCTTCGAGGAGATGAACGCCATGTTCGTCTGGGATCGCTTCGCCCAGTCCATCGACGCACTCCAGCAGATCGCCTTGCAGAATCGCGGCGTTCCCGGCCGGAAGAACGTCATCTGGGTCGGTCACGGCGGGCCCGGCGTCTTTCTCGATACCCCGGACTTCACCCCGCAGGACCTCCAGGCTTTGCGCGACTACGCCCACCAGACCACCAACCTGCTCGTCGACTCGCGCATCAGCCTCTATGTCATTTATCCCGGCCTCCATGTGAACCGTTCCACAATGTCAATCAGCAGCATGGATGCCGACATCGACCTCGGCGAGGATGACCCCTTCGGCGGCAACATCAACTTCGGCCTCTTCGCCAATGCCACCGGTGGCAAGCTCTACTTCAACCGCAACGATCTCGATCACCTCATCGGCCGGTCCGAGCAGCTTGGCTCGGAGTATTACACGCTTACGTATCAGCCCAGCGAACTCCCCTTCGACGGCAAATTCCAGCGCATCCGCGTCACCGTCAAAAACCGCGACTATCGCGTCGTCACCAAGGCCGGCTACTTCGCGCCTGACCCGCACATCAACGCCGATCCGCGCCTCCAGGCCATGGCCAACCTCGGCGAGGCCGCCATCTCCACGGTTCCCTTCTCAGCGCTGCATCTCGGGCTCCGCTCCATGGTGCGGCATCCAGACACGAGCACCGTGGATATGGTCGTCCAGCTGCAGGACAAGAATCTGCCCTGGCTCGCCACCGGAGACGGCAAAAGCAAAGCCACCATGCTGCTCGAAGCCGTTAGCCGGAAGCAGGACGGGCAGGTCCTCGCCTCGCGCATCGAGCATGTGCGCGTGTTGACGCCTTTGCCGACTGCCGCCCAGCGAGCCAGTCTCATTACGCCCATATCCATCAGCGTTCACTTCCCGCGCAAGGCGCAGGACCTTCGCGTGGTGGTGGAAAGCGAAGAAGGCGGACGCATGGGCAGCTTTGACCTCACCCGCAAAATGGTGGACGCAGCACCCGCCGAGGCCAGCCCATCGCCGCAACTCCAGCCGCGTCGGCCCGCCTACGTGCCTTCAGCCAGGCCGGTCCAGTTGCCGCCTGCCTGAACGGCAACCATGCAAAGAACGGCGGTGCTTAAGCAGCTTCATCAAGACCTGCTCGCACCGCAGGAGCCGTGACACAGCCCACCTCCTCGCGCTAGGCTTGAAATACTGCGCGCCGCAAGCGCTTGAAGGAGCATCCAACCGCCTATGCCCATTCAGACCACCTCCAAGATCTGGCACAACGGCAACCTCATCCCCTGGGAACAGGCCACCATCCACGTCATGAGCCACGTGGTCCACTACGGTTCCAGCGTCTTTGAGGGCATCCGCTGCTACGCCCAGCCGCACGGCTCGGCCGTCTTTCGCCTCCCCGAGCACATGCAGCGCCTCCTCGACTCCGGCAAAATCTATCGCATGGAGATCCCCTTCACGCTCGACGAGCTTTGCGCCGCCGTCGTCGACGTGATTGAGGCCAACGGCGTCGCCCCCTGCTATATCCGCCCCATCGTCCTGCGCGGCTACGGCGAAATCGGCGTCAGCCCCAAGGGCTCGCCCATCGAGGTCTACATCGCCAACTTCCCCTGGGGCAAATACGTCACCGGCCACGGCGGAGCCGACGTTTGCGTCTCCAGTTGGAATCGCCTCGCGCCCAACACCATGCCCGCGCTCGCCAAGGCCGGCGCAAATTACATGAACTCCCAGCTCATCCGCATGGAAGCAGACATGAACGGCTACGCCGAAGGCATCGGCCTCGACGTCAACGGCTACGTCAGCGAGGGCTCCGGCGAGAACATCTTCGTCGTGCGCAATGGCGTGCTTTACACCCCGCCGCTCGCCAACTCCGCCCTCAGCGGCATCACCCGCGACTCCGTGCTCACCCTCGCGCGTCACCTCGGCTTCACCGTCATCGAGCAGGTGATCCCGCGCGAAATGCTCTACATCGCCGACGAAGTCTTCTTCACCGGCACCGCCGCGGAAGTCTCGCCCATCCGCTCCATCGATCGCATCGTCATCGGAGACGGCAAGCCCGGCGAAATCACCCAGAAGATCGCCGACGAATTCTTCGGCATCGCCAACGGCCTCAAGCCCGACCGCTTCGGCTGGCTCACCCCCGTCAAGGTCACGGCCAAAGAAGCCGTCGGCGCCTGATCCGCACCGTTCACCTCGCACCCGCAGGGCATTCCTTCCATGGGAATGCCCTTTTCCTTTGCGGCTCCTTTTCCACCACGCGTCACCACGCCACGCAATTTCCTCCTTGACTCCACACCGGCGCTCTCCTACGCTCGTTCGTACCTGCAGTTCCCCCCTTTTGCGAGGTCCCATCATGGCAAACATCGACTGGCAGCAGGCGATCAAGTACGCGCGCCTGGTCAAGATCGCGGAAGACGTGCAGCCCTCCGCCGAATACTCCGCGCAGAACAAAGCCGATATCCAGGCCCTCGGCTACTCCTTCCTGCAGACGCTCTACGGCAATGAGCTCGCCACCGATGTCGACCCGCACGCCGGCCAGACCGTCACCTATGGCTTTCTCGCCGTCTCGCCCGGCAGCGACAAAGAGCTCGTCGCCATCGTGCGCGGCACAGACACCATCCTCGAGTGGATTCACGACGCTTCCTTCCTCATGGTCCCCAACCCCATCCACAGCGGCTCCGGCATGACAGAGGACGGCTTCACCGCCATCTACAAGTCGCTCCGCACCGCCCGCGATCCCAGCTCCACCACAGCCGCGGCCTCCGTCGGGTCCTACGTCCACTCCGGCGCCGCAAAGGCAGTCACCGT
Source organism: Occallatibacter sp. (assembly GCA_049582405.1). GTDB lineage: Bacteria > Acidobacteriota > Terriglobia > Terriglobales > Acidobacteriaceae > Telmatobacter. Next base: position 16,066 of record JBAUTX010000127.1, read on the forward strand.
CGCCGGCCACAGCCTCGGCGGCGCGCTCGCCACCCTGCTCACCCTCGACATCGCTCTCAACACCGAGTGCCGTCAGCCCAGCGCCTACACCTACGCCAGCCCGCGCACCGGTGACCACTTCTTTGCCGGCTCCTTCCACGCCACCGTGGCCCAGTCCTGGCGCATCTACAACCGCTCCGATCTCGTCCCCAATCTGCCGCCCTTCCTGCCCCTGCCCTACGAGCACGTCAACACCGGCGTCGAGCTCGTTCCACCTATGAATGCGATTCAGGAAACCGTCGGATGCGAGCACCATCTCACCACCTACCTCTGGCTCATGCAGATCTTCGCCGGCGGAAAGAACTTCGCGCTCAACCCGGAGTGCAAGGGCAGCGCCTATCCCGGCCCGTAAACGCCACCCGCTCCGGCTCTGCAAAATCCCGGTGAAAAGACACAACCGGCCGTCGTTTTGCCGCGTGCATCCGCCCGCTCATCCCGCGTTCGTTTCCTATAATCGGGGGGATGCGAAAAAATACGCTCTCACCCCGCTCTCTGTGTCTCAAGATTGTCGTCCTGTGCCTTTCCCTCTTGTTGCCCGCCCTCGCCCGTGCCCAGGCCTTCGTCGGCAAACCCAAGCTCATCGTCATCGTCGTCATTGACCAGTTCCGCGCCGACTACCTCAATCGCCACGAAGCAGACTTCAAGGGCCGCGGCTTCAACCTCTTCATGAAAGAGGGCGCCTGGTTCACCGACTGCTACTACGACTACGCCAACACCAAGACCGCCCCCGGCCACTCCACCATCGGCACCGGCGCCTACACCGATGGCCATGGCATCGAATCCAACGAGTGGTGGGACGCCGCCCGCGGCTACGACCACCAGGTCAGCTCCGTCGAGGATGAGCGCTATCAGCTCGTCGACCTGCCTGCCTCATCCAGCGCCAGCCAGCCCGGCGCCTCGCCGCTCAATCTCCGCGCCACAACCATCGGCGACGAACTCCGCCTCGCCACGCAGGGCCGCGCTCGCGTCTACGGCGTCTCGCTCAAGGACCGCGCCTCCATCCTGCCCGCGGGCCAGGCCGCCAACGCCGCCTTCTGGATCGACCCTGCCAGCGGCCAGTTCACCACCTCCACCTACTACATGCCGCACCTGCCCGCATGGGCCACCGCCTTCAACCACAGCGGGCGCATCGCCCAGGCCGAACAGGAAGCAGGCGCCCCGGGCGCAAAGAGCTTTTACAACCAGGTAGGCAAAACCCCCGCCGCCAACCGCTACGAGCTCGACTTCGCCAAAGCCCTCATCACAAGCGAACACCTCGGCCAGAGCGGCGTCACCGACCTCGTCGTCGTCTCGCTCTCGGCCAACGACATCCAGGGCCACCAGTTCGGCCCCGACTCCGACTCCGAAAACCGGATGATTCTCAGCCTCGACCAGGACCTCGGCAGCTTCTTCTCCTGGCTCGATCAGTCCATCGGGCTCAACAACGTCTGGCTCGCCCTCACCGCCGACCACGGCATCGCGCCCATCCCCGGCGAGGCCGCCAAACTCGGCATCCAGGCCGCGGCCGTCAACATGAACAAGGTCTACGCCGCGCTGAACGCCACGCTCAATGAGCGCCACTCCCCCGGCCAGAAGCTCGCCTACCTGCTTCCCGGCCCTGACCTGCCTTACATCGACCTCGACAAGCGCACCTACGCCAAGCTCAACATCAGCGAAGCCACCGCCGAGGACGAGCTCGCCGCCCTGCTACCCGACGCCATCGCCGCGCAGGCGCCCAGGCCCGACGGCCAGCTGCCCGCCGACCATCGCCTGCCCGTCACGCCGCATCTGCGCGATGTCTACACCCGCCTCCAGCTCGCCAACGGCCCCCTGCCGCCGTCCGACCTGGGCCGCATCCTCGCCCACAGCTACACCGACCACGGCAACTGGTACGTCATGGCCATTCTCGACCCCTACCAGATGGCCGGCTCCAGCGCCTTCGCCGGCACCAACCACTTCACGCCCTGGTCCTACGACCGCCACGTGCCGCTCGCCTTCTACGGTCAGCCCTTCATCCCCGGCGAGTATCATGGACGTGTGGCCCCGGTCGATCTTGCGGTCACGCTGGCCTCACTCGCCGGCATCAATCTGCCATCGGCCGCCGTGGGCCATGTGCTCACCCAGGCCATCAAGCCCATCCACCCTGCCGGGCAATAGTCCCGGCAGGCGCAGCACCCCTCCACGAGGTCGCAGCTCCCGGTGAAGCCCGAAATGCAAGTCCAGTTGGCAGGCATCACGCTGACCAACCCCGTCATCGCCGCCAGCGGCACCTTCGGCTATGGCATCGAGTTCGAGGAGATCGTCTCGCTCGAAAACATCGGCGCCTTCGTCACCAAGGGCATCTCTCTCCATCCGCTCCCCGGCCACCCCGCGCCGCGCCTCATCCACACCGCGGCCGGGATGCTCAACGCCATCGGCCTGCAAAACGTCGGCGTCGAGGACTTCATCGCCCGCAAGCTGCCACCGCTCGCTCGCTATCCCGCCTGCAAGGTCATCGTCAACGTCTTCGGCTACACCGTCAACGAGTACCTCGCCGTCATCCAGCGCCTCAATGAGGCCCCCGGCATCGCCGCCTACGAGCTCAACGTCTCCTGCCCCAACGTCCACGCCGGCGGCATGACCTTCGGCGCAGACCCCAGCTCGCTCGAGTACCTCGTCCGCGAGGCCAAAGCCATCTCCGCGCGCCCGCTCATCGTCAAGCTCTCGCCCAACGTCACCTCCATCGCGCAAATGGCCAGGGTCGCCGCCAACATGGGCGCCGACGCGCTCAGTCT
>JBAUTX010000128.1:0-6384 GCA_049582405.1 Occallatibacter sp.
GGAGCGGGTTGCCCATGGAGCCGCGGAATCTGGGCGAGGTGAGGTTGGCGCGGCCGGAGCCGCCGGTGCCCATGTGGATGGCGACGGGGATGTCGAGCTGCTCGGCGAGGGCGAAGTACTGGTCGACGGAGGGATCGCTGGGCGAGAGGCCTTCATATTGGAGGCCGATTTCGCCCATGACTTTGAAGCCGCCGGTGGTGAAGTCCTTGCGGAGCTCGTCGAGGGGGACGCGCTTGCCGGGCTGCATGCCTTCATTGAAGCTGGTGCCGGGGATGATGCGGCCGGGTGCGGCGTCCTGCCATTTTTTGACGCTGGCGGGGTCGCCGAAGACGACGGCGGTGACGTTGAGGCGGTTCATCTCGGCGACGACGTCCTTGATGTATTCACCTTTGGCGGCGGGGTAGAGCTTGGGGGTGCACTCTTCCTGGCTCCAGCCAAAGGGAGCTTCCTTGGTGGCGGGGTCGGAGGCGAGGAACTGCGAGGCGTTGGGACACATGGGACCGCCGCCGGGGAAGGACTCGTCCATGGCGTGGACGTGGACGTCGAGGACGGGCGGGACGGTGTCGGTGGTGTTCTGCGCGCGGAGGTGCAGGGAAGCTGCGACGAAAAGGGCGAGGCCAAAAAGGGCAGGGGTCGAGCGTAGACGCGATAGACGCGATGGGAACATGGGAACTCTCCTGTGGGGAGGATTGTACGGGGTGGAGGGTGCGGCTGGCTGCGGGGACCTAGTCGGCCGTCTCGATGGCGGGAGTGGCGGGTGCGAATGCGCTGGCGCCGAGGCGGACAAAGAGGAGGCCGAGCAAGAGGCAGGTTGCGATGCTGATGAAGGCGTCGGTGGCGAAGCTGCCCGTGATGCCGGCCAGGGTGTAGCCGCGTCCGTCGATGACCATCATGTAGGTGACGGGGACGTTGGTGGCGGCGGTGAGGAAGGCAAAGGTGGTGGAGGCGAGCGGGTTGTCTGGGCCGATGGCCTCAAAGACGATTCCGAGCTGGATGGAAAAGGCGAGCGCCTGAAAGAGGTAGAGGCCGAGAAGAGCGAGGGTGAAGGCCCACGGGGCGCGGGGAATGGCGATCAGGAGGAGAGTGAAGACCGCGCCGAGGATTCCGTTGCCAAGGTAGAGGAAACGAAGTGGCGCGCGGCGCGCGATGACGGGAAAGAGCAGGCTGCCGATGATGCCGGAGATGACTGCGCCTGCGCCGCCGGCCATGCTGACGGCGCCCGCCGAGGCGTGGAAGTCCGCGCCGAACGCGCCGAGGAGGCTGGTGAGGGCGAAGGTGCTGCAGGGAGAGAGGAAGAGCAACAGGACGATGAGGATGTTGCGCCTGCGGAGCATGGCCAGGATTTCGCGATTGAACTGAGCAAAGCTTTCGCCGGCGAGGCGGCGGTCCGGTCCGGGCGCGGGAATGAAGAGAAAGAGAACAGTGGGCAGGACGACGCACGCACCGAGAAGCGCAGCGGCGAGACCGGCGCCAAGATGGCGGACGAGCTCAGCGCCAGCGGCGGCGCCGAGGCCCGTTCCGCCGATGAGGACGACGTTGAGCCATGCGCTGAGGTTGTTCTTCTGGCTATGCGGGCAGACCGAGGAGAGCCAGCCGCCCAGCGCGGCGGCGGAGAGCCCCGCTGCGCACACAATCAGCACCAGGGCCACGCTGAGCAGGACGATGTGCTGAAGATTGGTGAATGCGATGACGACGAAGAGGGCCGCAAGAGCAGCGGTGGCGGTGGCGTACCAGCGGCGGCTGAAGCGGACGTCGAGGATGGGAGAGAAGAGGACGGCCCAGAAGTTGGCGGACATGGCAGCGGCGGTGACGGAGGCGATGGTGGCCTCGGAGACGTGCTGCGCCGCGAGCAACTGCGGCATGACGAAGAAGACGATGCCGTTGGTGAGGCCGAGCGTGATGTTGGCGAAACCTACGAGCCAGACCGGCGGCATCGTTCGTTGCGCACGCACGCAGACCTCCAGGGGAGTCCCATCGTAGCAAGATCCTGGAGTGGCGACCATCGAAATCGGATGCGCGGTATCGATGGTGGAGGCGTCGCGTGTTGCCTCAGGAGATCTGCGTGGGGAGGGTCTGCGCGGGCTCGAGCTGGGCGAGGAGCTGCTGGATGGCTTCGCGGAGCTGCGTGGTGAGCGTGTCGGCGTCGCGGATGGTGAGGCCGGTGGTGGGGATGGGTTCGCCGGCGATGAGCGTGAGCGTGCCGGAATAGAAGTGGTGGGTGTGGATGGGCAGCAGATCGTAGACGCCGTGGAGCGCGATGGGCACGAGCGGGACCTGGGCGCGGATGGCGAGATAGGCTGCGCCGTTCATGAAGGGCTGGAGCGCGCCGTCGGTGGTGCGGCCGCCCTCAGGAAAGACGAAGAGCGGCATGCCGTTGCGGACGGCTTTGGCGGCGGCGCCGAGGCTGGAGAGCGTGGCGCGTGGATTGTCGGTGTTGATGGGGATCTGGCCGGAGCGGTTGAGGTGCCAGCCGATGAAGGGCATCGCCCAGAGCTCTTTTTTGGCGAGGATGCGGAACTGGAAGGGCAGCGCGGCGAAGACGACGGGCGTGTCCATGTAAGAGGTGTGGTTGGCGGCGTAGACGGCGACGGAGTGCCTGCGGAGATTTTCTGCGCCGAGGATGCGGAGGCGAGAGCCGGAGGCGAGGATGCAGGCGCGGGCCCAGATGCGGGCGATGCGATACTGCAGGCGGCCGTGGCGATCGAAGAGCGAGGTGGCCAGCGAGAAGCTGCCGAAGACGCCGGTGGCGAGAAAGAGGAGTGGAGCCTGCAGAGCGTTGCTGCGCCAGCGGTGGAGGCGCGGCATGGGGTTGGGGCGGCTCATGCGGAGGCTGCTCCGGCAGGCGCGGGCGCGAGCAGCAGGGAGCGGGCCTCGCCGACGAGATAGACGGAACCGGAGACGACGATGAGGCCGCCGGGCGCGGTGGCGGCGCGGGCCTGGTCAATGGCGTGAGCGACGGAATCGGCGGCGACGGCGGGCGTGCCGGTGGATTGCGCGGCGGCGAGCAGGTCATCGAACGGCGTGGCGCGCGGGCTGTGAATGGGCGCGAAGACGACGCGATCGAAGAGCGGGAAGAGAATCTGCGCGAGCTCGGCGACGGGCTTGTCGCGCAGGCAACTGAAGACCAGAGTGCGCGACGGCGCGGATTCGATGAGATTGCGCAGGCTGGCGCGGAGAGCCCATGCGCCGGCGGGATTGTGCGCGACATCGAGAATCCACTGCGTGGAGGCAGGACCATTGGAGGAGAGTGTTGAAATGACCTCCAGACGGCCGGGCCAGCGGGTGGCGCGGATGCCGCGCTCGATGGCGGCGGGCGTGATGGGCAGGGCGTGGTGCGTGGCGAGCTCGACGGCGGCGGCGATGGCGAGCGCGACGTTGCGATGCTGATGCGCGCCGTGAAGAGGCGAGTCGATGGGGATGCGCGCGCCGAGGACATCGAGCGCGTAGGGCGCGCTGGGGTCGGCGGTGTGCGCGGGCATGTAGGGCGCGGCGCTGACGCCGCGGACGCCAAGCTGCATGGCGACTTCGCCGAGGGCCTGGTTGGCCTCAGGGTGCTGCGGCAGGGTGACGAGCGTGCCGTTGGGGCGCAGGATGCCGGCCTTCTCATGCGCGATGGCGGCGATGGTGGAGCCGAGCCACTCGGTGTGGTCGAGGGAGATGTCGGTGATGATGGAGAGCGCGGGCTCGACGATGTTGGTGGCGTCGAGGCGGCCGCCCATGCCGACTTCAAGGACGGCGAAGTCGATGGCCTGCTCGGCGAAGTAGAGGAAGGCGAGCGCGGTGAGCGTCTCAAAAAAGCTGGGGTGCTGGGGCAGGCGGCCGGAGCGGACGAGCGCCGCCGCAGTGTCGTGCACGCGGAAGAAGAGGCGGGCGAAGTCGGCGTCGGAGATGTCGGCACCCGAAATGCGGATGCGTTCGTTGGGGCGCTCGAGGTGGGGCGACGTGTACAGGCTGCTCCGCAGTCCTGACTCCTGCAAGATCGAGGCCAGGGTAGCAGCGGTGGAGCCTTTGCCGTTGGTGCCGGCGATGAGCACGGAGGGAAAGCGGCGGTGCGGGTCGCCGAGCGCGGCGAGGAGCGTGCTGATCTCGTCGAGCGAGAACTTGCGCCGGGCATGGCCGGGCTGAGTGTGCAGCTCCGGCGTCATGGTGTGGAGCAGGTCGATGGCTGCCTGATACGACATGGAATCTTCAGTATAGAAGGCGGGGCGATGCGGGGTGGCGGACGGGGCGGGTGTAACGCGCGGCGCGCTGCGTGTATCTAATGATGTGAGGACAGGTGCGGAATGGCGAAGAGGCCGTGGTTGCGGTGGGGCATTGAGGCGGCGATGGTGGTGTGGCTGGCGGCCATGCTCTGGTATCGGTTTGTGCCGACGCGGGCTGCGACGCCCGCGGCGGGGAATGCGAAGGCCTTTACGCTGACGGGGCTGGACGGGAAGCCGATTGCGCCGGCGCTTTACCAGGGCAAGGCGATGGTGGTGAACTTCTGGGCGCCGTGGTGCCCGCCATGCCGGCTGGAGATTCCGTGGCTTGAGAAGCTGCAGCAGGAGAACGGTGGGCGGCTGGTGGTGGTGGGCGTGGTGGCCGATGCGCGGGAGTATGCGCGGGCCGCGGCGATGATGCAGCAGAAGGGCGTGACGTATCTGCTGGCGCAGGACTCGCCGGAGCTGGACCGGAGCTTTGGCAGCCCGGCGGCGCTGCCGACGAGCTTTTATCTGACGCCCTCGGCGCACGTGGTGCACACGGTGAGCGGGATTGTGCCGCAGTACATGATGCGGAAGTATGCGGCGGACGCGATGGGGGAGCGGTAGGAAGTGGCGCGCGCGCTGATGGTGCTATGCGAAGTCTTGAAGGCGAGAGCCGGGGCACGCATGATGGCCAGGCGCACAGCCTCCGCGAATTGACTGACGATACAATCGGCGCATGGAAAGCGGAGGCGCAGGCAAGGTTGATCTGCCGGCGGGGCTTACAACAGCGCAGGCAGCGGAGCGCCTGCAGCAGTATGGTCCGAACCGCGTCGAGGAAGAGCGGCGCTTTCCAGTTCTAGCACTCCTGGGGAAGTTCTGGGCGCCCGTTCCCTGGATGCTGGAAGCCACGCTCGTGATCGAAATTCTGCTTCGCAGGCGTGAAGAAGCCATCGTCATCGGAAGCCTGCTTGTCTTCAATGCCATTCTGAGTTTTGCGCAGGAGAGCCGGTCCAATCGCGCGCTCACGCTCCTGCGGAATCAGCTGCGGCTGGAGTCGCGCGTGCTGCGGGACGGCCGCTGGCAGCTCATCGGCGCCGACCAGCTTGTTCCGGGAGACGTGATCCATCTGCGCCTGGGGGACCTGGCTCCCGCCGATACGCGTCTCATCGACGGGACGATTCAGGCCGATGAGTCGGAGCTGACCGGCGAATCGCTGCCCGTGGAGAAATCGAAAGGCGCGACGGTCTACGCCGGGTCGTTCCTTCGCCGCGGAGAAGCCGATGGCGAGGTGACGGCCACAGGAGCCCGGACGTATTTCGGCAAGACCGCGGAGCTGGTGAAGACCGCACAAACGGCGAGCCACCTGCAGGAAGTCATCTTCGCAATTGTGAAGTACATGGTGCTTCTGGACTCCGTGCTGGTCGCGGCTCTGCTGGTCTACGCGGCCTTGTATCACTTGCCCTGGGGCGACGTCCTGCCGTTTGCTCTGATTCTTCTTGTTGCTTCCGTCCCGGTGGCGCTGCCGGCTACGTTCACCGTTGCCACGGCTGTTGGCGCGCAGGAGCTGTCGCACAGCGCGGTGCTTGTGACGCGGCTTTCTGCCCTGGGAGAAGCCGGAGCCATCGATCTGCTTTGCACGGATAAAACGGGAACCATCACGCAGAATCGCCTTGCCGTCTCAACGGTGTCTCCAGCGGGCTCGCGGAGCGCCGACGAGGTGTTGCGGCTGGCTGCGCTCGCCTCCGATGCGGCGACGCAGGACCCGATCGACCTGGCCATTCTGGAACTGGCGCGGAAGAAGAACCTGCTGGCGAGCAATCCGGAGCGCGTGCAGTTTGTGCCTTTCGATCCTGCGACGAAACGGTCGGAGGCCGTCTACACGCAGTCGCATGGCCGGTTGCGCGTGGTCAAGGGAGCGGCAAGCGCTCTGCTGGAGATGGCGCGAGCGGACGACGGCGCGATGAAAGAGGTGGACCGGCTTGCGGCGCGCGGTGCCAGGGTGTTGGCGGTGGCCGCCGGGACCGAGACGGCGCTGGAGCTTGCCGGATTCATCGCTCTCGAAGATCCGATTCGCGAGGATTCGAAGGCGCTCGTCGAAAGCCTCAATGCTCTGCACGTTCGCGTCGTCATGGTCACCGGCGACAGCGAGGCCACGGCCCGCTCGGTTGCGTCGGAAGTGGGCATCGGCGACCGTGTGGGC
>JBAUTX010000129.1:0-4960 GCA_049582405.1 Occallatibacter sp.
GAGGATCAGACTCACCTTCGCATGACGCAGGTGATCTCGGCCGTGCTGGAGCCGGCGGGTCTCATCCTGCCCATTGGCGCATTTAGCGGCCCGACGTTTGCCTTGGAAGTGGCGCAGGGCCAGCCCACGGCGGTTGCGATTGCATTCTCCGATGCGTTGATCGCCGAACGGGTTCAGCGCGAGTTTTCCTCGGAGACGCTTCGACTCTACACCACGACGGATGTGATTGGTGTGGAGCTCGGCGGGGCGTTGAAGAACGTCATCGCAATCGCGGCGGGCGTTGCTGCAGGCATGGGGCTTGGATACAACTCCGCGGCTGCGTTGATCACGCGTGGCATCGCGGAAATCACGCGGCTTGCCGTCGCCTGCGGTGGCCGGCGCGAAACACTGGCAGGGCTTTCCGGAGTCGGCGACCTTGTGCTCACTTGCACGGGCTCGCTGTCGCGGAATCGAACCGTTGGGCAGGCGCTGGGCCAGGGGCGCAAATTGCCGGAGATCCTGGAAGGCCTCGGCGGCAAAGTTGCGGAAGGCGTGAGGACGACGCGCGCTGCACTCGGCCTGGCGCGTCTGCATGGGATTGAGATGCCTATCACCGAGCAGATGGAACTCATCCTCGACGAAGGGAAAGACCCTCGCGAAGCGATCCGGGATCTGATGCTTCGGCCCGGCAAGGGAGAGCACTGAGCGTGCACGTCAAACGCGCGCCTGCATGGATTCATCGCCCGCATGGGTACTGAAGATGTTGACTGCCTGCGGTGTTAATGGTGCGCGGTGGCAGTGGACTCTGCGGCGGCGTGAACGTGCAGGATGACGCGCCGGTAGGACGTGAGCCGCGGCGAACCATTATCGGTGACTTCCAGAATGATGTGCGCCACTCCATCGCCGCGACACGGCATCAGGTGAGGAATCCAGGCATCCGCGCAGGCAGCCTTCACGGCGACTTGTGCTTTGATCTGGTCGCCATCTGTCACTGTCACATTCGCTGCATGCGTGCCGGCAAGACCTGCCTCCGGATACAACCACCAGCGGTAGCTTAGATGCTGACCGTCCGGATCCTTGCTCCCGTTCGCATCCAACGTCACCGTTTGGCCGACTGCGACATCCATTTCGACAGGCGCAGTTCCCGCACTGCCATTCACCACAAGCTGGGGATTATGGTTGGCGTGCTTGAAGTCTTGAATCGTCCAGTCCATGCGCGCCGCAAAGTCATTCTGGTATGCCTGCCGCCACCGCCAGATCGTCGCCTGGTCGGACACGTACTGACGCCCGTCGACTCCCGTCACAACGTCCTGAGAGGTCGCGCGCGTGAAGAGATCCCCGCCCTGCGACCAGATGGGATGCGTTTCGCCATAGGGCTGGCGGAAGACGTAGCGACCGCCCCATCCACCCCAGTCGGGGCGACGATAGGCATTCAGGCCGTTATCCAACAGGCCCAGGAAGGATGGCGTATCACCTTCCATGATGAACATGAAGCGCGGATACATTTTGCCCAGCGGCCCCTTGGAGCGAATGTTCGCATCCAGCCACTCGTTCGTGACCACGCTCGTGTCCGCACCTGCGCCATTGCGGTAATAGAGGTCTCCACTGATGCCGGTCCAGGTGGCGTAGTAGTACTCTTCGCCGTTCGCGGCACTCGGCTTCACCACATAGAAGAGCGTGGGAAACTCCCGCCGCATCCAGGGCCCGGCATCGTCCTGATCGGAGATCGAGTACACCCTGATCCGGGAGATCAACCGCTGCAACTCTTCCGGCGCATGCGTGGCGCGCAGGTCGGTGAGCGCCTGCGCAAGCGTATTGGCCCCGCCCCAGATGCAAATCCATAGGGGTCTCGGATCATCGCGCTCAATCGCCTTCACCAGCGCCTGCGATCCGGGAGAAGACTTCCCTGCCCCGGTTGCTGCGATCCCATACGCTCCCTGACCCGCATAAACTCTCTGCTGCAAATAGGCTTCCGTGGGCCAGCCGTTCGCGTTCAACAACAGGTTGTCGCGAACTTCGCCATAGGCGGCGATGAGTTTGTGCATCGTCTCTGGATGCGTGATCGTCTTCTGCCACGTCGACGTAGCCGCAATCATGGCTTCGATGTCGAGTTCATTGGAATAGAGCAGGAAGCGGACCAGTGACATCTGGTCGTCGGGCTCGTTGCCAATATCGCTGATGATCGCGACTCTGGGATGTCCCGCGAATGTGTCCGCCGGCGGCACGGTCACCTGCGCGCACAAATGCCCTGCAGCCAGTATGAAGCAGCCAGAAACGAGGCCCCGAAGCAAACCCTGCATCATGGTCCTACCCTTTCCAATTTCGTGTTTCCCTGCATGCTTCTGCACCGCGCGGGCAAAGCTTGGAAACGATGGAGGCATCCTTGCACCTTCTCCGTCACACCCTTCTCTTGTACACCGCAAAGTACGGCTGATTCGAAAGCGTCTTGTTGAAGCCAGGATAGATCGACCTCACGCCGAGCGCGTCCTCAACTTCAAAGTAGTATTCCAGCGGAAACGGGCTCTGCGTATACGCAGCCGGAATTGCCGCTGCATACACGTCGTTTCTACCGGTCGCATCCTCCACTCTCCATCGCTCCGCCTGGTTTACATGCCGATGCCATAGACGCACAGCTCGCACCGCTGCGCCGCCCTGCCCCGCATCCACCGTAACCGACAACGTGAGCGCTTCTCCCGGCTTGAAGCTCTCAGGCGGGGTGTGCGTGCACGACAGCTGGCTTTTGCGCGGCCGTCCAATTGCCATTTGAATCGCAGCCGCAGCATCTTTGCGAGGCCGTTGCGTCGACGAGTCTGCCTGCAGGCGGGCCTTCATCGCTGCCAGGTCAGCATCAATCCCTGGAAGGCGGTCGCTCCAGTGGCCGCTCCGCTTCGGGATGCTGCCATACGACACATTCGGGCGATACACGCTGCGGGCACGCTCTGCCATGACCGCCCAGGCACTCCTCGCCTGCTCGTAGTGCGCAATGGCCAGCCTGGCAGCCTCCGGGTCGCCCGATTTCTGATAAATCTCGTACAACACGGCGCTGCGCAGTTTGTGCGCGAAGAACGTACCCAGGCCAACCTGGATGAGCACATCCTCCTCGATGCGCCGGAAGGTGCTTCTACGCGGTGACCTCGCTGTGTTGCGCGCCTGATCGAGCGCCGTGCGGGCCGCCGCTGCCCGGTCCTCCGCCCACTGCGCCACTTCAATCGGAGAGTATTTTGCGATTGCTTCACCTTCCATCAACGCCTGTGCATACTCCACGACGGTCGCAAACATCTGCGGGTCCAGCGGACTTACTGTTCCAAAGCACTTCGGGGCGGGCGTGTCGCTGTAAGGCACAGGCTCACTGCCAGGGATGATCGGCATATTGGTCGGCAGCTCATACCACAAATCATGATTGCTCGCAGAAGGCAGATGCGCCGACGTCAGCAGTGGAAGAATGCGGCTGGCGCAAGCGAGCGATGTCTCTGTTGCCTGAGCCCCTGCGCCACACTCCGCGCGCAGGACGCGCAGCCATGTCTCGGGCTCCGCATCCGGGTTGTAGAGCTTGCGCCCCCACACACGGTAGTAGAGGTCATACTTCTGCCAGTCCTGTTCTGGAGCCAGAGAGGGATCGGCATATGCGCACCTGCCACCGGGAAGCCCTGAGCCTTCCCGCCCCTTGAATGTGAGCGGCTCCATCAAGTCAAGACCAGCCGCGCCGCAAAAGTGCGCAGAGCGACCGTAGGCGGCAGCCATCTCCGGATCGACTGAGAGCAGATGACGCTGCGTGCCGGGCCAAAGCCGAAACCACAGCCGGTAAGGCGCGTCCTCGCGCAAGAAGTCGGCATAGCCGTAGCGCGTAAATCGCCGGGAGCCGACGCTCAGGCTGAAAAGAGCAGCGTCCGCCTTCGACAGGTTTCCGTCGGGGATCTCCAGCGCGCGAATGTCTGCCTGGTTGTAGCCGAGGCTCTGGTGCTCGGCCGAGTACTTGGCGCCCAGCTTCACCGGCATCCCCGTCGCCACGGCAATGCCAATGAGCTTCTCATCCACGCCCTTGGCATGCATGTCGATTTCTATCGTCCGCCCTGCACCGGCGACTGCCTCGAAAACCGTCTGCCAAAATGCATAGCTTCCCTCGGGAATCCCGCTCTCCCCATGAACACGCAGTGTGAGTCCCTGAATCTGCGGGCACTCGCGCAGCAGGATCGCAAGCGCGTCGCGGCAGTAGCGAGCATGGTTCTCCGGCGTCAGGCCTTCGATGTGGTGATACGCATGCGGGCTGTCGGTCCACTCGTATGCATGCGTCCAGATGCCGAGCTGAAACTGCATGCCCCGCGCGGCCGTCTCTGCCGCAACAAAGCGCAACATCTCCAGATTCTTCTGCCGCTCTTGACTGCTCAGTGGCTTGGGAGTGGTCAGTCGATTGCCGTCGGCAGTCGCAAGCTGCATAACGCGCACGTCGGAATAGCCGGGAACATCGACAAGATACGGATAGACGAAATGGAAGTAGTCGTCGGTCACGCCTCGTGGAAAGTCATATTCCAATCCGTAGGCAAGCGCAAACCGGTTGAAGCGGCTTGCCACCAGTCTGTCCAGGTAGCCGCTCCAGAACTGCTTGTCGTTGTACCACGGCTTGTCCTCGAGCTCGCAACAAAAGTAGCGGCCTACGGAGCGCACCTCATTCGCAGGCTTCTCCTCAAGCATTTGCTGCAGCCGCAAAGATGCCACAGGGTTCTCGGCAAAATGCACACGCTCGGCGAGCTCGAGCAACCCGTACACGAAGCCGCGTACATCCTGTGCGGAGACGAGAACCGCCGATATCGTGCCCACCTGTCCGGGCACGATGCGCAGACTCTCTGCTTCTGCCATGGGCGCTGCTGCGGGAAATCCTTTGGCAAATTGCGAGGTTGCTCCGGCAACCACAATGCAGAAGGCTGCGCCCCTGGCAGCCTCGGCACTGTGGGCCCTCTCACAGGAGACTCCCCGGGCGGCGAGG
>JBAUTX010000130.1:0-5802 GCA_049582405.1 Occallatibacter sp.
AGCTTGCACAGGATGCGCAGGACGTGGTGGCCGTAGCGACGGCCGATGAGAAACCATGACGTATCGGCAATAAGTGCAGCTGCCAACCCGGCCGAGAACGCGAGAGAAAAGCTGAGTTCATGCTGGGCGGAAAGCGCGCCCGCAGCAAGAAGGATTGGGACCGCCGGCAGGGGAAGTCCGAGCTGCTCCACCAGAACCCACAGAAACAGAAGCAGATAGCCGTAAACGAGAAGAATGTGCGTGGGTAGTTCCATGCCGGAAACCTGCTTGCTCTCTTTGATTGAAATGAGATGCCACACGGCTCTTGCGCTGCAGAGGGAGCTTCCGTGAGGTTCTTATTCTATGGGATGAACAAGTGGGAGATTCGTCGCAATGTCTCACGCGGCTGCTTCAGCCCTGAAGCAAAAGGCCGCTCGAAGGCGGCCTCTTTGCTGCGGAACAGAAATAAAGTTACTGAGAGGCACCTGCCGCAACGGAAGAGGGATCAGAAGCCTGTGCTGTCTGTTGCTCCTTGCTGCCAAAGTAGTTACGGTCCCAGAGATTTCTGTAGAACTCGCCGGTCAGTTCAGCGGCACGGGGGCCGAAGGTGGGACGCCCTCCTTCGAGGAAGAAGACCGTAACCAGGTTGCCCTGCGGCGTCTGGGAGTACGAGGCAAACCAGCCGAACCGCGTACCTTTGTCGGAACAGGTGCCGGTCTTGCCGAAGACCGGGAGTTCCTGGAAGCTGATGCGCAGACGACGCGCTGTTCCGTACTTCACGGCGCCGGCCATGCCGTCCTGGAGATCCGGGACAAATTTCGCGATATCGAGCGTGCGCTTCACCCTGGGCTGGAAGTTAGCAACCTCTTCGGGCGTGGCAGGGTGCTGCAGGTAGTAGAGCGTGCCACCATTGGCAATGGCGGAGACCAACGCGCCGAGTTGAAGGGCGGTCATGGACACTCCCTGACCGAAGCTGCACATGCGGCCTACCCCACCCTGCGAGGCCGGGATGGGCTCATTGGGGTATGCGCCCAGTTGCTCGCCGGGGATGTTGTAGCCGGCCAACTCGCCGAGGCCAAACTGATTGGCATAATGGCGCACACGGTCAAAGCCAAGCTCACGGCCGAGTTCCTCAAAGTAGAGGTTGTTGCTGTGAGCAATGGCCTGGGTCATGTTCATGCGAAAGCCCTGCAACTGCACCATGGTGTCACGCGTGACAAGCCCCTCAGACAGCGCGGCCAGCGCGACTGACAGCTTGATGGTGGAGCATGGCTCAGCGCCGGGCGAGAGCGCAAGCTTCTGGTTCACCATGGCAAGGATGCGCCCATTCGCTGGATTGATCACGACGGCTGTGCCGTTCATATCGCCAAGCGCATCGATAGCCGCTTGCCGCACAACTGGATCTTCGCCCGCAGTGGCATCGCCCTCGCCGACGGGACCGTTCACGAAGGAGCTGGCGGTGAAGCGCTCATAGTAGCGATGGTGGCGGGTGCGAAGACTGGCACGGCGCAGAGTGGCCGTACCCCTTGCGGAACTGCGGACCGCGTGGTGCGAGGCCGTGGATTGAGATGCTTTGCGTGCCGGGGATGCGCTCTTTGCCGTGCCGTGATGGACGGGCGCGCGACGGTGCGCCTTTGCATGGGCATGGGATGAAAGATGCTGGCTGACGGGCTTGGAATGATGAAGGGTATGAGGCGCATCGAGCGCAATGGCCGAAGCGGCGCACCATCCGCAGACAAGTAAAATAAGGCCCCAGGCCCAAACGCAAGACCGTCTCATCCAGTCAGTATCCTCTCCCCAGTGAACCCGTCGTCCTGTAATTCTGCACCGGCTTTACACTTAGGTAATTTTGCCTGCAATGCAGTTCCCTGCGCCTGCAACGATTTGAGCCTGCCCCGGCCACTGAACCCGTCCCACTGCGAGAGAGCTTTGCAAAGGCAAAAGGGCCGGCCGAACTGTTTCTTCTTTCTACAATACCGGAAAACGCCGAACGGGTTGACGGAAAATCACCGGAAAGGGTGCAAATGGAGCATCTTTGTCAAAAAGACATCCATGAGCCGGGGGTATCCCAAGACCCCGGCTCATTCCGTACAGCTCAGAACTGAATTCGCCGCATGAAGGCCGGCACATCGAGATCCCGTTCGGACTCCTGGGATGACTCTGCAAACAGCGATGAGTTGGGCTTTGCGGGTTGCGCATCGACCAGCGGTGCACCCTGCACGGCATCGCTCATGTCAGCAGCGTAGTCCCTGGGCAGTGGCGTGTAGGCAGGCTCTTCGGCCAGTTCTGCAAACTTGGGCCGGGCTGGCGCAGGATCCTCTTGCGGATCAGCAACTGCGATGGACTGCTCCGCGGCAAACTGTGCAGGACTGGCTGAGGCGCTGCGAGCCTGAGCATCCTGTGGTGCGCCCTCCTCTTCTTCACTCTGAAAGCGCGGCTTTGTCGGGGCAGCAGCGGGCTGAGCTTGCGGCTCGCGCATCCAGCTATCAGGCGCCATGACGGGCACAGAGACGACGGGAATCTCTTCGACATTCAACATCCGGGCACGGCGCTCGGGCATCTGATCGCGGAAACCAGTAGCAATCACGGTAATCTTAACCTCGTCGCCCATGCGCTCGTCCTGCACGGCGCCAAAGATGATGTTGGCGTCTTCGTGCGCGGCGGATTGGATGAGCGACGAAGCCTCATTGACCTCAGAGAGCTTGAGTGAACTGGAACCGGTGATATTGATGAGAATTCCGCGAGCGCCATCGATTGCGCCCGCTTCGAGCAACGGCGACGCCATCGCGGCCTGTGCCGCTTCGATGGCGCGGTTCGAGCCGGAGCGCACCGCGGTGCCCATGACAGCGTGTCCCATGCCTGCCATCGTCGTCTTTACGTCGGCAAAGTCGCGGTTGATGATGCCGGAGATAGTGATGATGTCGCTGATGCCTTGAACGCCCTGACGCAGCACATCGTCGGCGATGCGGAAACTCTCAAAGAAACCCGCATCTTTCGCAACGGCGAGCAGTTTTTCGTTGGGGATCACGATCATCGTGTCGACGCTTTCAAGCAATTCTTTCAACCCACGCTCGGCCTGCTGCAGACGGCGCTTGCCTTCGAATGCAAACGGCCGCGTGATGACTGCGACAGTAAGAATGCCCATTTCGCTGGCAAGGGATGCAATGACGGGAGCAGCGCCAGTACCCGTGCCGCCGCCAAGGCCGGCGGTGACGAACACCATGTCCGCACCTTCAAGCGCCTCAATGATTTTTTCGGAATCTTCGAGTGCGGCGCGACGGCCCACGTCGGGGTTGGCGCCTGCACCGAGTCCGGAGGTGAGACGCACCCCTAGTTGCAGCTTGACCGGAGCCTGGGAAAGCTTCAAAGCCTGCACATCCGTGTTCGCCGCAATGAACTCAACGCCTTCAAGGCCAGCCTGAATCATGCGATTGACGGCATTGCCACCACCGCCGCCCACGCCGATGACCTTGATCCTGGCGCCACGCGGACTTTCATCATGAAACTGAATACGCATTTCGCCGGCTGGGTTTGATTGCTGCTCCATAGGACGTGAGCCTCCTTCGAATTCTTTCTGTCAAAAACTTGCTGCAAAGATGGCGCGCAGCTTGGCGCGCAGGTTGTTGCTTTCCGCAGCACGCGTCACTCGCGTGCGATGCGCGTACAAGAGCATTCCGATCATAGTGGCGAAGGCGGGGTTGGCCAGTTCGCCGGGCATGTTGGATAGACGCACCGGCATGCCCGTCCTCGCCGGTACGCGCAGTTGCGTCTCCGTCACATCCAGCATACCGGGCAAGGCGGCGCCACCGCCGGTCAACACGCAACCAGCGCCAAGCGCATCCATGACGCCGCCATGCCGGAGGGTTTCCTTCACAAAGTACATGAGCTCGCGCGCTCTGGGTTCGAGGATTTCGGCGACGGTACGCAGGGCGAGACGCTGGGGTTGCGGATTGGCAATGTCAATCTCGGCCTCCTGCGGAATGGCAGTGACGACGGCATGGCCGAACTGGCGCTTCAGGTCCTCGGCCTGTGCGACGGGCATCTGCAGGCCCACAGCGAGGTCATTGGTGAAGTGCGCCCCACCCACCGGGATGGACGCCGTGTGCGCCACCGCACCCTCAAAGAACACGACCAGGTCACTGGAGTGGGCGCCGATGTCGAGCAGGCAGACGCCGAGCTCGCGCTCATCGGAAGAGAGCGTAGCTTCCGCCGCGGCAATGGACTCGAGCACAGCTTCAGTGACTTCGAGCCCGGCTCGATTGGCACACGTCACGGTGCTCTGCAGTGCGCTTCCCGAGCAAGTAGCGATGTGCAGATCGACTTCGAGCCGCGCGCCGACCATTCCGATGGGATCGAAGATGCCGGGCTGATCGTCGAGGATGAACTGACGCGGCAGCAGATGAAGAATTTCTCGATCCGGCGGGCGCTCAACCGCGCGCGCGCGATCAATGGCAGCGCGCACATCATCGCGCGTAATCTCGCGCATGCGGCTCCCAAGGTCCAGGCCGCCGCTGGTATTGACGCCGCGAATGTGTGGACCACCGATACCCACGACACAACCGTCAATGTTGGCCCGCGCGGTTCTTTCCGCGTTGTCGACTGCGGTTTTGACGGCCCGTGCTGCCGGGCCCAGGTCAGAGATAAGCCCCTTGCGCATCCCCGCCGATTCCACCAGGCCGTGGCCACGATAGCGCAGCGCACCTTCATTCAGGTCAGCAACGAGCACGCGCGTCCACGCACTTCCCACATCCAGCACTACGATCAAGCTGTCTTGCTTCTGGCTCATTGTTCCATGCTCACTGTCCCTGCCCTGCTGTTGCGGCCGACCGGGTTTTAGCGGACTTCTGCTTACTTCGGTTCAGCGCGGCACGTTTCACCGCCGCGCGCTTCTTGGCTCTCTCCCGCTCGGCACGTTGTCGTGCCGCAGCCTTCTCAATTTCGCTTTCGCTGGGCCGTGCTTTCGTAGCTTTCGAAGGGGCATGCTTGCTGACTTGGGTGGTCGGGACCGCACTGTGACCCGCCTGCTTCTTCGTGGTGGTTGCGCGCTTGACCGGCACCTTGAGCGGCGCTGCCTTCTTCTGCCCGGCTTCTTGCAGAGCTTTTGGTGTGGCTGCGGGCTTTACATTGGCTGGCGTTGCGATGCTGGCGCTGAGTTGTTTCGGATTCACCGTGCCGGCTGTTGCCTGTTCTCCGGATGCGCCGGGCGCCATTTGCAGGACGACCTGCTGGTCATAGCGCAGATCCACTTCCGCAAGTTTTGGATACTGCTGGCGCCACTCGGCGATGTGGGCCTTGTAACGCTGGTATCGCTCGAGGAAATGATCTTCGCCAAAGTGAACGAGAATGTCTGCGCCCTGCTCTGGCATGAGCACGCGGGCGTCTTCAGGATCCGTGAGGTCAATCTCGGAGATCTGCTCGGAGTTTTGCTGGCCATTTGCATCGAGATCGCTCATGAGGCGCTGGTACACCGCCATGCGGGCCTTGCGCGAAAGCAATGGGTCGCGTTCATCGATGCCGGTGAGAACGGGGAAGGAGTAGTGATGCTGCGCCATGTCGGCCGCGGACATGTTGAGCAGCACGCCATTCGCATCGACGAGTCTGATTTGCTGGCCCAGGCGCACAAAGGCAATTGGACGCCTTTCAAGAATCGAGACGCGAATCTGATCGGGCAGGATGCGCATGACAGTTGCGCGCTCAACCCAGGGAATCTGTTCCAACTGTGCGCGGCGCTCACTCAGCGGCACGAAGAATATGTTGCGGCCAAGATCGGCGCCAAAGACCGGGACGAGATCGGCGCGCGTCACTTCACCCAGTCCTTCGGCC
>JBAUTX010000131.1:0-4650 GCA_049582405.1 Occallatibacter sp.
GCGTCTGCACTGGTAGCTGAGTGCCCGTCTTCTGTCCAGCGCGAATATCAAAGGCTTTGTCCTGTATTGAACAGGCGTCTGTCTTCGCGGGTGGCATTCTATGCTGCAGCAGGTTCTGTCCCTCTACATCCCCAACCGAGGTCATGTCGATGAACGACAAGTTTAGAAAGAGAGTTCTTCTGGTCGATGACGACTCGATCATTCGCGAGGTAATGGGAATGCTACTCAACGAAGAAGGCTACGAACTTGCGACAGCAGCTGATGGCCTTGATGCGTTGACGCAGATCAAGCTCGCAGCTCCAGATCTCATCCTCTCCGATCTCAACATGCCGCGCATGTCTGGCTACGAGCTGCTCTCCGTCGTACGCCTGCGCTTTTCTTCGATTCCAGTGATTGCGATGAGCGGCGACTACGATTCCGATCAATCCTGTCCTGACGGAGTGATTGCCGATGCCTTTTTCTCGAAGAGCAGAGGCCATCCCGAAGAACTTTTGCGCAAGATCGCAGAGCTGGTTCGAACCACGGTGACGCGACCGATCAGCCATCAGCTTCAGGCTTCTCCCTCGCAGATACCGCGGTACGGAAAGGATTCCAACGGAGCCGCATTGATGACGCTGACCTGTACCGAATGCCTGCGGTCCTTTCCTTTAGGCGCCCCGCACATGATCTCACAAGAAATCCAGCAGGCTTCGTGCCCATTCTGCGTTGCACAGGTCCAATACGCCAGCGGATATTCTGTGTCCGGCGCCGCGCCGCATGCCATCTCTTCGGGACAAGCAGGCAGCGTGCCGGCCTGAAAGGCTGAGGGGCCACTACAGCGCCGTCGAGCCTTACGCAATCTGCTCAATTGGCGGCTTCTCGGCATTGTGGTCCGGAAGCTGATCGAGAAGGACCACGTTGAGCAGCGACTTGTGCACCTGGATGCGGCCGTTGTAATCGATAAAACCGAGCTTGCGAAAGCGATTCATAAAGAAGCTGACGCGGGACCTTGTGGTGCCAATCATTTCCGCCAGAGTCTCCTGCGTAACGGGCGGAATGAAGATATTCGGTTCGCCCGGCTTGCCAAACTCCGCCATCAATAAGAGGACTCGCGCCAAGCGCTTTTCGCTGGAGTTGAAGAGCTGATCAACAAGATCGGCCTGTGTGCGCATGCTTCGGGCCAGGAGAAACTTCAAGAAGAGTTCGGAGAACTCTTGCTCCTCGTGCATCACGCGAATCATCTCTGTACGACTGATTTCGAGCGCTGTGCAGGCTGTGATTGAAACGGCGGTGGACAGGCGCAGGCCTGGGATTGTCGCGAGACACTCTTCTCCGACGAAGTCGCCGGGGTAAAGAAGCGCGAGAGTGGCTTCTTTGCCGGCTTTCGAAACGATGGTGAGTTTTGCCCTTCCCTTTTGAAGGTAAAACACAGACTGTGCTGAATCTCCCTGAGAGAAAAAGGGCTGCTTCGGTTCCACTACTGTGATTCTTCGGCCAACGCCAGCGTTCGCAAGAAAGGCTGTGGGGTGAAATGTGGGATGGTTCTGATCGCTCATGGGGTTCCGCCTTTATCGCCAACGGTGTTGAAACGGATTGCGGGCTGCGGCGCGACGATCAAAGGAAAAGAGGGAAGTGCCTCAAGTGTCGACCCTTCCATGCGGCAATTGATGGGATTCCCATTGCATCCTCCTCGGAAAGCCATGCCTTGCCCGTGACCTGGTGAATCCACGGGGAAGCTACACTTTGTAGGCTGCAGTGAGTGTGCGGGAAATGGAAGAGCCCTGCTATCGGGGATTCTGCTGATAAAAGGGGGTGATGTGCGGAAAACCCTGACAAGAGTCGTTCTTGTGTTCAATATCGGGCAGAAAGCGGCCAGGAATTGGACGCTTATCGAGCAGAGCCGTCCGGCTCGCTTTCCAGCGCCTCTGGGGTCAGCAGACCCATCTGTACAGCAAAGCGAATCACATCGCTACGCGTCCGCAGGCCAAGCTTCTCAGCAAAACGCGACCGATATGTCTCGATCGTTTTGACGCCCACAAAAATCTGCTTGGCTATCTCTACACTGGTGTAGCCGCGCGCCACGAGGTCAAGTACTTGCAGTTCACGGCGGCTAAGGATATTGGCCGGTCGGGTGGAGCGGGCTCTTGAACCTTTCTTCGCGAGCACATCCTGAACGAGGATGTTCGTCAAGCGCGGATCGACGAAGATTCCACCGCGATGGACGGCTCGTATTGCGGCGATCAGTTCCGCATCCACCGCCCTTTTCAAAAGGTAGCCAGAGGCTCCGGCAGCCAATGCCGATCGAAGGTACGCGGAGTCATCATGCATTGTGAGAACAAGCACCCGGACTTCCTGGCAGTCTCGCACGATTGCCTGCAGCGCCTTCATACCCCCAACCCGAGGCATCGTCAGATCCAGCAACACTACATCCGGTTTCGTTTCACGTGCGGTTTGAACCGCTATCTCTCCATCGGAAGCTTCGGAGATGACTTCCATATCGACCTGGGCATTGACCAGCATCCTGAGCCCTGCGCGAAGAATCGCGTGATCATCCGCGATCATGACTCTGATCTTGCGTGCTCGCAGCGCCATTTCAGGTGCTCCTTCGCTTTTCCAGGGGATCGAACACCTGATGATCGAGCGGGACTTGCACCAGAATCCTGGTCCCCTTGCGCTGAGTAGTGAATTTCATCGTTCCGCCCAGGAGCGCCGCTCTCTCCCGCATACTTTGAATCCCCAGGCGATGCGAAGAGACGGCTACAGCCTTTGCGTCAAAGCCACACCCGTCATCGGTAACTGCTACCTGCAAGGCCGCCTGGGAAGGGGTGAATTGAATGCTGACTGTCTTGGCTCCGGAATGCCTGGCAACGTTGGTCAGGGCCTCCTGGAGAATGCGATACAAGCCGATCTGGACCGCAGGCGGCAGTTTACTGGAATCAAGATCATTGAGCGCGAGATCCACAGCTATTTTGTGTGTCGCTTGGTATTCGGTAATATATCTGCGCAGCGCAACCCCCAGACCATGGTCGTCGAGTACCGATGGGTGAAGCCCGCGGGCGAGTCGGCCGACCTCGTCTATGGCCTGGGCGGCAATTTCCCGCAGTTGACGGCCGTGTACCTTAACATCCGATAGCTTCCGGGTGTCCTCCAGGGATCGAAGGCCAACCAGAAGAGCAGTCAGCAACTGGCCTGCTTCGTCATGTAGTTCGCGCGCAATCCGCCGCCGTTCCTCCTCTTGCGCTGCAAACGTACGTTCCAGCAGGAGTCGGTGCATCGCTTCGGATTGCTTGATCTCCTGAGCTTGCCTGCGTTTTTGCTCACTCAGGTCGGTGATGACCATGCTCAGGGCCTGGCCCTTGTATCCTTGGAGCTTGTTGAGGGACAAGTAAACCGGAATCAGACTTCCGTCAGCACAGCACAGGCTGAATTCGCCTTTCGCAATGGTCCTTCGAGCATCGGCAAGGAGAGTGTCAAATCTGTCTCGCTCTGCTTCCGCAATCAGGGAATGCACCGCAACGCCGGCGATTTTCCCTGGCGTCCGGCCTATCAGCTCTGCAAGCCTGTGATTGCAGTAGAGTACGGCGCCATTTCGAGACAGAGTCGCCGCGCCCTCGCTCATCGCTTCCACGAGCATGCGATAGTTGGGTTCGGCGCCCTTCAGAGCAACCAGTCGCGCCCCCTGACGACCGGAAACCATCAAGGCATCCACCTCGCCAGACTGGATAGCACGAAGAGTTTCCTCGGCACTCTGCAATCGAGCGCGGAGCTTTCCTTGCGGATCGGGAGGGGTGGATGGGGTCTGTGTGCGTGGAGAAGTCCCGGGGTCTTTGCTAGATGCTTGCGGCGCCCCGACTTTGGGGGGTAGCCCTCCTTGGAGGAATAGGCCATCGGAATGCGTTCGCTTGTTGACCATTTGCTATCTGAGCCCTACTTCAGCGTGCAGGTTGAAGATCCAACCCCACGATGACACTCTCAGTTTTTGACAGGTTCCCGATGATCTTCTTAACCGGTGGCGGAAGCCTTCTTACCAGGGTCGGAATGGCGATGATCTGATCGCCCTTGGCCAGTTGTGGCTTCTCAAGCAAGTCAACCACCTCGATGCGGTACTTGCCCTTCAGCTTATCCTCACACAGCTTTTTCAGATTGGCGATTGCTGTGACTGAATTCGGGGTTTGGCCGGCGATGTAAAGCCGCAGAATGAAAAAGTCACTCCGGCTGGTTCTGGCAGGGGTCTTCTTTGCTGAACCCTTTTTCATGCCGGAACTCTTCTTCTTGTCGGTGCTTGCCTTCATGTTGTTGCTCGAATTCCGGCCCCGATGGGCCAAACGTGCGACTCAGCCGCGCGAATCGTCATTGACCTGCGACGTGCGTGGCTACCGTATGATCATTCAGCACCATGCCTAATTCGATGCCATCTTTACTCACGATCAGTTCGCGAACTTCGCGCGAATGTGCCATGCCGCGAGACTTCAGAACGTAAAGCTCACGCCTCGGCCGTCCATTGGGCTTGCTGTCCCGCAACACAATCCAGGTGTCCATCAGAGAGGATACAGCCGCCGCAGTTCTTTCCTGGGGATCGCCTGCGAAGGTCAGATTGGTGAACATTGATGTGATCTGTTGCACCTTCAGAAAATCGACGAGGCGCACGAGCATCGATTTAACGTCATAACT
>JBAUTX010000132.1:0-4923 GCA_049582405.1 Occallatibacter sp.
GGCTTTGCGGGCGCATTGGCCGCGGCCACGGCGGCAGCAGGCCTGGCGGGCGCATGGCTCCTGCGCGCGTCCTCTTCTTCCTGCTGCTTCTTTGCCAGGATGGCCTTCATCACGTCGCCGGGCTTGGAGACGTGGGAGAGATCAATCTTGGGCGCAATGCCGCCCTGCGACGCGCGGGACGCACCGCTTCCACCGGCAGTGGACGTGCGTCCACGGTCAAAATACGCGCGCACCTTTTCGGCTTCATGTTCCTCAATCGAACTGGAGTGGGTTTTGCCGGCGCCCAGGCCCAGTTCTGCGAGTACGTCAAGAACCTGCTTGCTCTTGACCTCCATCTCGCGCGCGAGATCGTTGATTCGAACCTTACTCATCCGCCTCTTTTCGAAAGATGCATCCCAAAGCCCTTAGTCGCTCATAGCTACCCCATGGCAGTGGCTGCGTTTCACACTTCTATTATTGCCTGAATGGCTTGTAAAAGAGAGGCGCATCTTACGCGCCTTCCTCTTTCGCTGCCCGATCTTCCTGCGTTTCGCTTGCTGATTCGTTCAATTCCGGCGACTCGTCGGCATCGGGGACATTCTCAACCGCGGTTTCCGCCGCAGTGAGGGTCTCTCTGTACGACTTAGCCGCCTCGACGCTTCCCGCTTCTTCCAGAACCACGGCGGCGTTTTCCGCCCCGGCTTCGTCGACGGCTACAACCGCCGATGCGGTTTCCACTTCAGATTCGCCAGGCAGCCCCTCGGCCGTTTCCCCAGGGGCGCGGCCTTCTTCGCCTGCTTCAAAGTGGCCGAAGTAGTGGCGAACCGCCACGCTGATTTTCTCCAGCGTCTTTTCGCCGATGCCCGGGATTTCTTCCAACTGTTCGGGCGTCATGTCGGCCAGGCCCTCGACGGTGGTGATGCCGGCAGCCACGAGCTTCTGGATGATGCCTTCGCCCAGCTCGGTGACCTGTTCGATGGGCGTGGTGGGCCCGCCGGCCATGGCCTGCATCTGCTGCTCGACTTCCTGACGCTTCTCTTCTTCGCTCTTGATGTCAATCTTCCAACCCAGCAGCTTGGCTGCCAGGCGCACGTTCTGGCCCTTCTTGCCAATGGCGAGCGAGAGCTGCGTGTCGTCGACGATGACCTCGAGCTGCTTGTCAGTCAAGTCGGTAATGGAGACACGCGAGACCTTGGCCGGTTGCAGGGCCTTCTCGGCAAACGTCGTGATCTCGTCGGAGTACTCGATGATGTCAATCTTTTCGCCGCGCAGCTCGCGGATGATGGACTGCACGCGCATGCCCTTCATGCCGACGCAGGCGCCGACGGGGTCCACATCCTTGTCGCGGGACTGGACGGCAATTTTGGTGCGCTCGCCGGCCTCGCGGGCGATGGCCTTGATGACGACGGTGTTGTCGTAGATCTCGGGGACTTCCGACTGGAACAGGTTCGACACCAGCTCCGGCGCGGCGCGCGAGACGATGACCTGAGGGCCCTTGGCGGCGCGGTCCACCTTGATCAGCACCACGCGGACACGCTCGCCGATGGTGAACTGCTCGAGACGCGACTGCTCGCGCTTGGGGCAACGGGCTTCGGCCTTGCCGAGATCGAAGATGACGTCCTGGCCCTCGATGCGCTTGACGGTGGCGTTGAGCACTTCCTTTTCGCGGTGCGCGTACTCCTTGAATACGGTGTCGCGCTCGGCTTCGCGGACCTTCTGGAAGATGACCTGCTTGGCCAGCTGCGCGGCGATGCGGCCGAGCGGACTGGTGTCGCGGTAGAGGCGAATCTCGCTGCCGACCTCGACGCCGGGTGCGAGCTCACCGGCCTCTGCAAGGGTAATCTGATTCACCGGGTCTTCAATTTCACTCTCGTCGGCCACGACGGTCTTGAAGACGTAAGCGGTGATCTCGCCCGTCTCCTTGTTCAGCTCCCCGCGCATGTTTTCCTGGGTCTTGTAGTACTTGCGCGTGGCGAGGGCGATGGCCTCTTCCACGGCTCCAACGACGATCTCGGGCTCGATGCCCTTCTCGCGACTGAGGAGTTCGATGCTCTGATACAAAGCGCTGGCCATAACGATGCGTACTCTCTTCGTTTGATTCGCGTGCGGCAGAGGGCGGTGGTCCGGCCCCAGCCGGTTCAAGGTTAAATTGTGCGCGCGGGACGGGCCCGATGCGGCTAAATTTCGGGAATCAGCTGCGCCTTCTCAATGTTGCTGAGGGCGATCTCGACGGTGCTGACTCCTGCCTTGCGGCTCTTGCTGTTCTGGTGAAGGGCGCTGAGGTCGAGCGAGATGCTGGTGCCCTCGCCTGCCCGCAGACGGCCCTGCCAATGACGGTTGTTGCGGATGGGCTCGAAGGTCTGCACCTTGACGAGGCACCCGATAAAGCGCTGAAAATCTTCAGGCCGGGCCAGCTTGCGATCCAGACCCGGTGAACTGGCTTCGAGCGTGTATTCATCGCCCGGAACAAGGTCTTCCACATCGAGCAACGTGCCAAAATCGCGGCTGAACCCGGTGCAATCCTCGTGTGTGACGCCGGACAGCTGCTCGATGCTGAGCCGGCCCTCACGCAGTCGCTCGGGGAGTTCCTCGCCCTCGGCTCCGGACTCGATGGCCGACTTGAGTTTGCCGCGGCCCTCGGCATTCTTCTCCAGGAACACACGCAGGATGCGATCCTTTGCCGGGCCGGTGAACTCGATGTCCACCACGTCCAGCCCGTGCGAGGCAGCGACGCGTTGCGCTGCCGATCGGATTGCGTCCAGCATCACTTCTCTTTTTCTCAACCTTCTGAATCAATGAGTTTTAGCTCTTGATCAGGCAGAAAAATTCAAACCAAATAAAAAGTGGGCTGTAAGCCCACTCATCTCTCCGCCAGCCGGTAGGTTCACGGCAAACCAGGCGGACAAACTCGTCTGCTCTTTCAGGATACGGCGAAACGGCGGGAAATTCAACGGGAATGCTACACTCAGCCATGTCTTCCGGTGTTTGCCCTGTGTCATCCTCCAGCCAAAATTCCTTTGCCCAATACGAACCGGTGCTCGAGCAGGCGCTGCGGGATGCTCTGCGCTATCTGGAACCAATCGACGAGCGTGCGGTGGCGCCCGACGCAGCGGCGGTGGCGGGGCTCGAGGGCCTGCGCGGCCCGCTGCCAGCGGGACCGGAAAAGCCGGAAATCGTTCTGGATCAGCTGGATGCGATGGGCTCCCCGGCCACGGTGGCGAAGAACAACGGCCGCTACTTTGGCTTTGTGAACGGGGGTTGCCTGCCTGCGGCAATGGGGGCGGCGTGGCTGGTGACGGCGTGGGACCAGAATGCATCGTTTTGGGTGCAATCGCCCGCGGCGGCGGCGCTGGAGGAAACGGCGCTGGAATGGACCCGGGATCTGCTTTGCCTGCCTGCGGGGACGGGCGGCGCGCTGGTGACCGGCGCGACGATGGCCAATTTTTCTGCCCTGGCGGCGGCGCGTCATGCCCTTTTCACCCGGCTCGGCTGGGATGTGGAGAACGATGGGCTGTTTGGCGCACCGGAGCTGCGGGTGGTGGTGGGCGAGGAGGCCCATCCTTCGCTCAGGAAGGCGCTGGGCTTGCTGGGGTTGGGCCGGAATCGCGTGGTCGAAGTGCCGGTGGACAGGCAGGGGCGGATGCGGGCAGACGCGCTGCCGCAGATGGATGAGCGGACGATCCTGTGCCTGCAGGCGGGGAATGTCAATACGGGCGCTTTTGACCCGGCGGCGAAGGTGATTCCGGCAGCGCGGAAGGCGGGAGCCTGGGTGCACGTGGATGGCGCCTTTGGGCTGTGGGCGGCGGCTTCACCCAGATACCGGCACCTGACGGAGGGCTTTGAGCAGGCCGATTCGTGGGCGACGGACGGGCACAAGTGGCCGAACATCGGTTATGACTGCGGCATTGCGCTGGTGCGCGAGCCGGAACAGTTGCGGGCGGCGATGTCGATTGATGCGCCCTACCTGGTGATGGGCGCGCGGCGGGAGCCGGCGGACTACACGCCGGAGTTTTCGCGCCGGGCGCGTGGTGTGGAGTTGTGGGCCGGGCTGCGGTCCCTGGGTCGCAGCGGGATGGCGCAACTGGTGGAACAGACGATCGGCCATGCGCGGCGTTTCGCCGAAGCATTGCAGGCAGCGGGCTTTGAGGTTTTGAATGAGGTGGTCATCAACCAGGTGCTGGTGTCGTTTGGCTCGCCGGAGAAGACGTTGCGCACCATTGAGCGTATCCAGCAGGACGGCACGTGCTGGTGCGGCTCGACGGTGTGGCAGGGGCGGACGGCGATGCGCATCAGCGTGTCCTCGTGGGTGACGACCGAAGAAGATGTGGAGCGCAGCGTGGAAGCGATGCTCAGGGCGGCGCGTGCGTCGTAACGGCACCGCGGGCATTGGCGTGAAAGCAGAAAGGGGTGACATGCATATTTCCGTGCGATGGGGAGCGGGGCTGGTGCTGGCGGCAGCAGCAGTGGCCTGTATGGGGCAGGCACTGACGAAGCAGCCTGCGAGCGTGTATCACGCGCGGCGCGTGGCACTGGCAGGAGAGCTGAAGGGTGGGGTGGCGATCCTGTTTGCCGCGGAGGAGCCGCTGCTGGACTTCATGCCGTACCGGCAGGATGAGGATTTCTACTACCTGACGGGATGGAACGAGCCGGGCGCAGCTCTGATGGTGGTGGCGGCGAACGGCAGCGAGCGCGCCTACCGGGAAATTCTTTTTCTGCCCACGCGCAACCTGCGCATGGAAACCTACACCGGGCCGAAGCTGGATGCCGATTCGCGCGGAGTGACGAAGGCGACGGGCGTGGACGCGGTGGAGCCGATGACGGCGCTGGCTACGGAACTGAACCGGATGATCGACGGCGACCGCAAGCTGTCGTTTAATGTGTGGACGCAGCCGGACTCCGCGCAGGCGAAGGCCGTGGTGGGCTTTACAGCGGCGACGCTGGGCG
>JBAUTX010000133.1:0-17648 GCA_049582405.1 Occallatibacter sp.
GAATATCAAAGGATCTTATGAAAGTCGCGTTGAGGTTGTCTCTTGTTGCCGTGTTTCTCGTTCATAGCCTGTCAGCCCAGGTAGTGCAAACCGCTCAAGGAAAAGTCGAGGGCCAAAAGGATGCCAATTCAGATGTCTCTGTCTTCAAGGGCATTGCCTTTGCCGCTCCACCTGTTGGTGAACTGCGCTGGCGCGCGCCTCGGCCGCCTGCGGCGTGGCAAGGCATCCGCAAGGCGACCGAGTTCTCGGCCAGTTGCATGCAGCCCATCATCGAAAGCATGCTCCCCATGCATATGCCGTGGACAGAGGAGTTTCTCACTCACGGCAAAGCAAGTGAGGATTGCCTCTATCTGAATATCTGGACCCCGAAGGTCAGTGCCGATGGGCATCGTCCTGTCGTAGCTTTCATTCACGGCGGGGGATTCAGTGGAGGAGCAGGCTCCATTGACGTCTATCAAGGCAGCAATCTCGCTGCCAGGGGTGTCGTGGTGGTCACCCTCAACTACCGCCTCGGCGTCTTCGGTTTCCTGGCCCATCCCGAGCTGAGCGCGGAATCAGAGCACCATGCCTCCGGGAACTATGGCCTGATGGACCAGATTGCAGCTCTGAAGTGGATTCAAGTCAACATTGCTCAATTTGGCGGCGATCCGCACAACGTCACCATCTGGGGCCAGTCAGCGGGTGCCTTCAGCGTGGCCGCACTGATCGCATCGCCGCAGGCAGCGGGCCTCTTTCAGCGGGCACAAGCCGATAGCGGATTGGGCGTCGCAGGAATTCCTATGGCCAGTTTGAGTGAGGCCGAGCAGACAGGCGTGAAGTTTGCTGAAGAGCACCATTCATCCTCTATCAAGGAACTCCGAGCCATACCGGCCGAAGCCTTGTTGCCAGATCCTCGGGCAAATATGTCCGGGACGCTCCGCTTCGCGCCGATTGTGGATGGATGGGTTCTGCCTGATACACCTAACGATCTGAATGCCAAAGGCTCTGACAATGACGTTCCCGTGATTACGGGCTACCAGGCAGGCGACTCCGCGCTCTTTGCTCAGAGGAGCAACACGCTTGACGATTATCATCAGTCACTTCAAAAGCGGTATGGCGAAATGGCCGCCGAGTTCGAGAAGCTCTATCCGGTCACCAAGATGGAAGATATCGGAATCGCGACAACGGCAAGCGGTCAAGATCGTGACCGCGTATCTATGTTTCTCTGGGCGAGCGCCCGCGTCAGGAGGCATCACGAGCCCGTCTTCACGTACTATTTCGATCGCGCCATCCCGTGGCCACAGCATCCTGAATTCGGCGCTTTCCATACGGGCGAGATTCCCTACTTCTTCTTGAACCTCAAAATGCTTGATCGTCCCTGGGAGAAGAATGATTTCGCGCTGGCGAAAGAGGTCTCTTCCTACCTGATGAACTTCGCCACAAAGGGCGATCCGAATGGACCTGGGCTGCAACATTGGCCAAAAGTTGATCCAGACCAGCAAGAGACGATGGAGCTCGGAGCACGTTCCGGAGCCATGCCTCTGGCCGATAAGGTGAAGGCCAACTTCTGGATTCGTTACTTCAACTCGCCGGAAAGCAAGAATGCTGTCCCATTCTGAGGCGCCACATTGATTCCGTGAGTCTCGATTGGGGCGAATCGATGCATCCTGGCGTAAAGATACCCCCACTTTCAGATCTCGTACCCCCGAGAGTACCCCCATCAGGAGTTGGCTTGCACAATACAATAGGACGTAAAAAGACAAAAGCCGCTGATTTTCAGCGGCTTCGCTTAATCTCTTGGACTTCTTTGGATTGCTCTGAATCTGGGAATGGTAGGCACGACTGGATTCGAACCAGCGACCTCTTCCGTGTCAAGGAAGCGCTCTAACCAACTGAGCTACGCGCCTGCGTGAGAACCCTCTTAGTCTAACAGCAACGCGCAGCCTGGGAAAGCACGCCCATGATCCCCAGTGCTTGTTCGCACCACTCCGTGCGGTACCATGGAGGGTTGAGGCGGCTATTGGGCGCAGGCGCGCTAGCGGCGCAGGCCAGGATCCAGCCGTGAAGCGCCCGTACAGCTGCAAGGCAGGTTTGCTTCGCGAGAGTGCCTCGGTTCGTCCAGAACCAGCACGTGGCTCCGAGCCTACAGTAAGCAGCCTCTTGAAGGCATCATGACGGACGACAAGAAACCCCGGCTGAATCCGTTCCGTTCCGCTCCAAACCTGCTCACACTCTTGCGGATTTGCATGGCCCCGTTTCTGGTTGCAGCTGTGCTCGACAACCGGTATCAGACAGGTTTTCTGCTCTTCGTAGCCGCCGGCTTAAGCGATGCACTCGATGGCCTGCTGGCGCGGAAACTGAAGCAACACACAGTGGTTGGTCAGTATCTGGACCCCGTCGCCGACAAACTGCTGCTCAGCACGCTCTTCCTGGTGTTGCTTTACAAGGGGCTCATGCCCCTCGAAGTCACAGTGATGGTGTTTGGCCGAGATATCTGCATTCTGCTCGTCTCGGCCATCTTGTATGCTGCCGCGGGACGGCGTGAGTTTCCCCCCAGCATCTTTGGCAAGGCGAACACTCTCGCGCAGATTGTTGCCGTGGCCGTCGTGCTTCTGCATCAGCTCACCCATGCCATCTGGGTGGTGGTACTGCGCGCGGTGGCTCTGGACGCAACCATGATCCTGACTGTTGTTTCCGGTCTTCATTACGCCTGGCTGGTGGCGCACCGCAGCACGCCTGCACCCGCCGGACCAGCCGGTCAGTAGCTCCCGGCGCGCCGCCGGTCCTCCGAACCGCAGAGAGGGTAGCCTCCCATGGCCGGGCAGTTGAGTCCGGAGCTTCTATTCGTCGTCGGCTGTCTCTTGCTCCTCGGCCGATTCCTCAATCGCCATGTCCTGAAACTCTTCGGCGTCAAAGACTTCGCCACACTCCAGGCACTCGACGAACTCTGAATCCTCGTGCCGGGAGACAATGCGTACCCTTGGGTGTTTGCAGACGGTTGCCATCTGTGGGTGAATCAAATTGGATTTTGGTGCTCTTTCCGCAGATTGTAGCGGCCTTTCCGCCTTTTTCAAGCCCGATTTTCGTGAATCTTGGCTCGCGGGCCATCGGGGCCCAGATCGGGATCTCAGTACGTGGTCTGGGTCGACTTGAAATCCGGACGGATTCGGTCGTATACTGAACCCGGACTGAAGAAGTCGGATATTCCATGCTGAAGCTCACCAAGAAGGCCGATTATGGGCTGATCGCCCTGAAATATCTTGCCGAACACCCGGAAACGGTGGCGGTGAGTGCGAAGGATATTGCTGATTCCTATGGGATTCCGGCCCAGCTGCTGGCCAAGATTCTGCAGCAGCTCACCAAAGCCGGCCTGCTCAAGTCGCATGCCGGCATGAATGGCGGTTATGCCCTGGCGCGTGACGCCCGCGAGATTTCGGCCTACGAAGTGATTCACTCCATCGATGGGCCGTTTTTCATTACCTCCTGCACCAAGGGCGCGAAGAGTTGTGAGCTGACCCCGAGTTGCACCATCAAGGAGCCGCTGGCGCGGGTGAACGAGACGATTGCGGGTGTGCTGAAGAGCATCAGCATTCAGGATCTGGCCGACGAGCACGATCATGCGGCAGCGCATGGCCACGGGCCCAGCCCGCTCGTTTCGCTGACGCACTAGATTTTCACATTTTCCTCCGCCCGGCAGCAGACGCGCCGCGGAGACGCAATGAGGATGGAGACACAGCGATGAGTACAGTGACGAGCCAGGTTGAAGTGCCGGCAGGCGTTCAGCTTCCCATTTATATGGATAATCACGCCACCTGCCCGATGGATCCCCGGGTGCTGGAGGCGATGATGCCCTACTTCGGCGCGAAGTTCGGCAACGCCGCCAGCCGGAACCACTCGTTTGGATGGGAAGCCGAGCAGGCAGTGGAGACGGCGCGCGAGCAGATTGCGAAGCTGATTGGCGCCACGGCGAAAGAGATCATCTTCACCTCCGGCGCCACCGAGTCCGACAACCTGGCCATCAAGGGCATCGCGGAGATGTATCGCGAGCGCGGCAACCACATCATCACGCAGGTCACAGAGCACAAGGCCGTGCTGGATACCTGCAAGCGGCTCGAGAAGTACGGCTATCGCGTGACCTATCTGCCGGTGAAGGCCGATGGGCTGATTGATCTGGAAGACCTGAAGCGCGCCATCGACGACAAGACGATTCTGGTCACCATCATGGCGGCGAACAATGAGATTGGCGTGCTGCAGCCGATTCGGGAGATTGGCAAGATCTGCCACGAGAAGGGCGTGATCTTCCACACCGATGCGGTGCAGATCATCGGCAAGGCGCCCTTCAACGTGATCGACGACAACGTGGACGTGGCCTCCATCTCCGGGCACAAGATTTACGGTCCCAAGGGCGTGGGTGCGCTGTATGTGCGGCGCCGCAATCCCCGCGTGCAGATTGCCGCGCAGATTGACGGCGGCGGCCACGAGCGCGGGATGCGTTCGGGCACGCTGAATGTGCCGGGTATTGTGGGCATGGGCAAGGCCTGCGAGA
Organism: Occallatibacter sp.; assembly: GCA_049582405.1. Taxonomy (GTDB): domain Bacteria; phylum Acidobacteriota; class Terriglobia; order Terriglobales; family Acidobacteriaceae; genus Telmatobacter. The sequence goes on from JBAUTX010000133.1 coordinate 4,526, forward strand.
TTGCCTTGAACGAGATGGACAGCGAAGCAGCGTATCTGCGCGGGCTGCGTGACCGCCTGAAGGCCAGGTTCGAGTCCGAGTTGGACTACGTTCACGTGAACGGCTCGATGGAGCACCGCCTGCCCGGCAACCTGAACATGAGCTTTGTCTATGTCGAGGGTGAGTCGCTGCTGATGGGCATCAATGATGTGGCCGTTTCGAGCGGTTCGGCCTGCACCTCGGCAACGCTGGAGCCCAGCTATGTGCTGAAGGCGCTGGGACTGGGCGACGATGTGGCGCACAGCAGCATTCGATTCGGTCTGGGGCGCTTTAACACGCAGGCTGAGGTGGAATACGTGGCAGCGAAGGTGATCGACATCGTGAAGAAATTGCGCGAGCTTTCGCCGCTCTACGAGATGGTGAAGGAAGGCATCGACCTGACCAAGATTGAGTGGCAGGCGCACTAATGGCAGCTTCCAGCTACTAGCTTTTAGCTTCTAGCTGGGTGCACGTGCATCAAACAGATGTGCGGAAGTGAATGGTAAGGGCTAGGAGCTGGTGGCTAGAAGCCAGCAGCTCAAGACACGCGGCTTCCCCCGCATGAGGAGACAGGAACCATGGCATACAGCGACAAGGTCGTAGACCACTACAACAATCCGCGCAACGTGGGCACGCTCGACAAGACATCGCAGGAGGTTGGCACGGGCCTGGTGGGTGCGCCGGAGTGCGGCGATGTGATGCGGCTGCAGATCAAGGTCAACCCTGAGACACAGGTGATCGAAGAGGCGAAGTTCAAGACCTTCGGCTGCGGCTCGGCGATTGCCAGTTCGTCGCTGGCGACCGAGTGGATCAAGGGCCGCACCGTGGACGATGCACTTGAGATCAAGAACACAGACATCGTGAAGGAGCTGTCGCTGCCGCCGGTCAAGATTCACTGCTCGGTGCTGGCTGAGGATGCGATTCGCGCGGCGATTGGCGACTGGAAGAAGAAGAACGGCGTTGCCGAGACGGCCGCGACAGAAGCCGCGGCGCAGTAACACCTCCGCAACGGAAAGGCAGTCATGGCGAACATGGTGACCATTGAATCGAAACCCGCAGAGGGAGCCTTTGCTGCGCAGCCGGAGCAGGCCGTGCCGCAGGCGCCCGCACAGGGGATCCTGCTGACGGAGCGCGCCGTCCGGCGTGTGCTCGCGGCCATGGTGAAGGAAGGGATTTCGCCGGCCGAGGGTGGCCTGCGCCTGGGCGTGACGGGCGGAGGATGCTCCGGGTTGTCGTACGCCATCAAGTTCGATACGCAGCCGCGGGAGCGCGATCGCATTTTTGAGTTCGACGGCGTGCGCGTTTTTGTCGATCCCAAGTCGTTTCTTTACCTGCACGGCATGACGCTGGACTACGAAGAGACACTGATGCGGCAGGGCTTCAACTTCATCAACCCGAACTCTTCGCGCTCCTGCGGCTGCGGTTCTTCTTTCACGTCGTAGCGCCTGCCGCTGGAGTTCGCCATGTTGAAAGTTGTCGATTCCGCAGTTCCGGTTGCGTGCTGGTCCTGCTCGGTGGCGCACAATGACGCCACGCTCTTTTGCCCGCATTGCAGCAAGATTCAGCCGCCTTCAGGCGGCGATTTCTTCTCAGTCTTCGGGCTGAAGCCACTCCTGAATCTGGATCTGACCGAGCTGGAGCACGAATTTCATCGCCTGAGCCGCAAGCTGCATCCGGATCGCTTTGCGCGCGCCGGAGAGAACGAAAAGCAATGGAGCCTGGCCGATACAGCGCTGCTGAACGATGCCTATCGCACGCTGAAGGATCCAATTCACCGCACGGAATACTTGCTGAAGCTGCACGGCGCCGAGATCGGCGAAGAGCACGCGGGCAAGGATCGCACGGGGCAAAAAGATCCATCGCGCGTTCCGGCCGATCTGCTGGAAGAAGTGTTCGAGCTGAACATGCAGCTCGAAGAAATGCGCGCCGGCAGGAAGATGGGTGAAGACGATCCCGCGCTGCAGGCAAGCCTGGAGCAGGCCAAAGCGAAGTTTGATGGCCTGCTGGACGAAGTGGACGAAAGCCTGCGCGCGCAGTGGGACAAGTGGGATGACGGCGATGCGGGCGTGCGGGCGGCCGCGCAAAAGGAAATGGTGGCCCTGCTGGACCGTCGCCGCTACCTCAACAATCTTGTCCGCGATGTGACTGAGACGCTGGGAGCATAGAGAACAGACGATGGCGGAAGGACGCGTAGTCGGAATTGACCTGGGAACCACGAACTCCCTGGTTGCTTATATGCAGGGCGAGATGCCGGTGGTGATTCCCGGTGTGGATGGGTCGAATCTTGTGCCCTCGGTGGTGGCGCTCGATCCGATGCCCGCGGATGGCAGCCGTCCCACGGTGACGGTGGGCAACAGCGCGCGGCGGGTACTGATTGAGACGCCGGAGCGAGTGGTCTACTCCGTGAAGCGGCTGATGGGGCGCGGCCTTGGCGAGGTGCAGCGCGAGCTGAAGTATTTCCCGTTCCGGCTGGCTGGCGATGCGCAGGAAGGCGAAGTGCCGCGCATCCAGCTTGGCGAGCTGCAGTTTACGCCGCCGGAGATTTCAGCGTATGTGCTGCGCCAGCTCAAGCGGAATGCGGAGCGGTACTTTGGCACGCCAGTGACGCAGGCGGTCATCACGGTGCCTGCGTATTTCAACGACGCGCAGCGGCAGGCGACGAAAGATGCGGGCCGCATGGCGGGGTTGCAGGTGCTGCGGCTGGTGAATGAGCCCACGGCGGCGGCGCTGGCGTACGGTCTGGATCGCGCAAAGGAAGGCACGATCGCTGTCTACGACCTGGGCGGCGGCACGTTTGATATTTCAATTCTGAAGCTGCGTGACGGCATCTTCGAAGTGCAGTCGACCAACGGCGACACGCACCTGGGCGGCGACGACATTGACAACCTGCTGTTGACGATTGCGCTGGATGAGATTCATGCCGAGCATGGAGTGGACTTGCGCAAGCATCCCGGTGCGGTGCAGGCGCTGCGCAAGGCTGCGATTGACGCCAAGATTCGACTCTCCAGCGAGCAGACGGCCCACTTTGACATTGAGTTGCCGAATGGCGATCGATATCAGCGTGAGATTCCACGCGCGGTGTTTGAGCAGCTGATTGAGTCGATTCTGGAGCGGACGGCCGCGCCCTGCAAGCAGGCGATGGCCGATGCCGGCATTGCGCCGGAGCAGATTCAGGAAGTGGTGCTGGTGGGCGGCTCGACGCGCATTCCCGCAGTGCGTCAACTCGTTGATGATCTGTTTCACCTGTCGGCGCGCGGCAAGAAACCGCACACGGATCTCAATCCAGATGAGGTGGTGGCGCTGGGTGCCGCGGTGCAGGCAGAGATTCTGGCGGGCACAGCGAAGAACACCGAGGACATGCTCCTGCTGGACGTGACGCCGCTTTCGCTTGGCATTGAAGCGCTGGGCGGCGTGGTGGCGCGCATCATTCCGCGCAATTCGACGATTCCCGCTTCGGCGACGGAGCACTTTACGACTGGCGTGGATGGGCAGACGAATGTGGCGATTCACGTGGTGCAGGGCGAGCGCGAACTGGCGGCCGACTGCCGTTCGCTGGCGCGCTTTGATCTGAAGGGGATTCCTCCGATGACGGCGGGGCTGCCACGCATTGAAGTGAAGTTCCTGATTGATGCGGACGGGATTCTGCAGGTTTCCGCGCGCGAGCAGCGCAGCGGCAAGCAGGCGCAGATTGAGGTGAAGCCAACGTATGGCCTGACGGATGAGCAGGTCGAGAGCATGATTCTCGAGTCGTTCGACAACGCGGAAGCGGACTTTGCGGCGCGGTTGCTGATTGAAGCGCAGAACGAGGCGGAGACGATTCTGTCGAAGGTGGAGAGAGCGCGGCAGCATGCAGCGTGGGCGCTGATGACCGGAGAAGAGCGGAGCACGATTGATGCGGCCGAGCGGCACCTGGCGGAAGTGAAGCGCGGTACTGACCTGAATGCACTGCGTCAGGCGGTGGTGATGCTGGACCAGGCAACGCGCAGGCTGGCGGAGCTGATGATGGACGCCGCGGTGACGGAAGCGATTCGCGGCAAAACGATGCAGGCGGCGGGTGAGGACCTGCATGAAGAGTTGACTGCGCCGCATCCGATGGCGCCTGCGGAGTTCAAGTAAAGAAGCCGGCAACCTAGCGAAGAGAAAGATTGGGTTATGAGTGAAGCGAAGACAAAGAATATTCCGCCGGAGAAGCTGGTGCGGGTGACGTTCATGCCGGAAGGCAGGACGGTGGAGTTTGAGTACGGCACGATGCCGTATGACCACCACGGCAAGCCGATGTCGTTTCTGGATGTGGCGGAGAATTTTGGGATTTTTCTCGACCATGCATGCGGCGGCTCGTGCGCGTGCACGACGTGCCACGTCTGGGTCAAGGAAGGCGCGCAGGGCATCAGTGACGCGGAAGACGATGAGCTGGACCGCCTGGACATGGCCGCGGACCAGCAACTCAACTCGCGGCTGGGATGCCAGGCGGTGATTACGGGGCCGGGCAACTACGTGGTGGAGATTCCCAAGTGGAATCGCAACTACGTTTCGGAAGGCAAGCCGCTGGCGCTGGCGGAGCAGCAGTAGCGAGTACAGTCCGCACACAATCCGCCGCGCTGGTTCGGAGCTGCGGCGGATTTTCCATTTGAGTTTCTGAGACGGATTGAGGAGAGACGCGATGCCGCGCGAGATTCACTGGACCGACGCCGAAGAAATTGGCATTCAGTTGCAGGAAAAATTTCCGGAGATGGATCCGCTGACGGTGCGGTTCACGGACCTGCACCGATACGTGACGGAGCTGCCCGGCTTTGCGGATGATCCGGCGAAGTCGAACGAGGCGCGGCTGGAGGCGATCCAGATGGCGTGGCACGAAGAGTACGAAGACGCGAAGGGATAGAGCGCGCGTCACACCCGCGGCAGGCGCACGGTAACGATGGTTCCCTGAGCGGGTGCGCTGGCGAGTGCGATGGCGCCGCCGGCTTTCTCCACAACTGCTTTACAGATGGCCAGACCCAGGCCTGCGCCGCCGGTGGCGCGGGCGCGGGATGGATCGCCGCGGAAGAAGCGATCGAAGACGCGCGGTTGCGCCGCGGGATCGATGCCCTCGCCGTGATCGGCGACGCGCAACTCGACCGCATCGTTCATCACACTCAGATTCAATTGCACCTGCGAACCGGCGGGGCTGTGCTGCAGCGCGTTCAGGAGCAGATTGGAAACGACGAGCTGGCAGTCCTCTGCGGTGAGGGGTACGCTGGCGCGTTCGGGTGCGATCCTGTCGACGCGGACCTGGCGCAGGGCGGCGACGGTCTCCATCTCGCGCATGGTTTCTTCAACACATTGAACGGCGTCGCAGGAAGCGGGAGCGGTGGTGGATGCAGTGGAGCTCTCGACGCGGGCCAGGGTGAGCATCTTGGCGACCAGGTCTTCGATGCGACCCGTATCAGCGAGGCAGCGGTCGAGGCCGGCCTGATATTCGGCGGGCGTGCGCGTGCGCAGGCCGAGCAACTGCAGCGATGATTTGACGACGGCGACGGCGGTCTTGAGCTCGTGCGCCGCATCAGACACAAAGGCGCGCTGCTGCACAAATGCCACCTCCAGGCGCTGCAGGACGCTTTCGAGTGCCAGGGTGAGCGGCGCGAGCTCGCGCGTGGTGCGGGCGGTTTCCGGTGGCTCAAACTCCCACGCATGGGCGGAGACATTGCCGGCGAGCGCAGCCAGTTCGCGCAGCGGCGCAAGGCCACGATGCAGAACCCAGGCGACGAGTGGCCCGGTGACGAGCAGCAGCAACAGGCTTCCCGCAGCGTATACGGTGACGGAGTGCCAGATGGCATCCCAGACGCGCTCTGTGGGTGCTCCGTAGAGGACGGCGACGTAGCGGAGCTTGCCGCCACCAGGCTCGCCGGGGTCAACGATGCGCGAGCCATGCACGCGCAGCAGGCGGTAGTGGCGCCCGTTCACCATGCTGCGCGCGATGCCATCTTTGGCGGTTGCGGTGAAGCCTTCGCCGGTTCCCTGCCAGTTGGGCGAGCGGCCAAGCAGGCGGCCACGCTCGTCATAGACTTCGTATACATCCTCGGGCGGCACGCGGAGATCGGCCTTGTCGAGCATGACGTTGTCTTCGGTGTCTTCGGCATCCTGCACGGCGCCGAGTACGCTGTCGGCGCGGCCGTGGAGCATGACGTCGAAAGCGCGGAAGTGCGCGTGGCGTTCGTATCCCCACGAGAGGACGATGACCAGCACCGCCGCGGCGAACTCAACCGCAAGCACGGCGGCGATGAGACGCCAGGTGATGGAGCGTGCGCGGCTACTCGCCATGGCCGGGCTCCGGCACGGCGGCGAGGCGATAGCCGCGTCCACGCAGGGTTTCAATCACTGGCACGGCATCGGATTCAGCGGCGTCGAGTTTCTTGCGCAGATTGGAGACGTGCGCTTCAATCACGTTCGAGTGGTGCTCCCAGTTGTAGTCGTAGAGGTGCTCGAGGAGTTCGCGCTTGCTGACGACCTTGCGCGGGTGGTGCATGAGGTATTCGAGGATGCGGTATTCGGTGGGCGAGAGATCGACGAGCGAACCGGCGCGGCGCACGGTCTGCTCGAGGGTGTTCACCTCGACGTTGACTGCGGTGAGCATGGGATGGGCGGCGCCTTTGCCGCGGCGAATGAGCGCCTTGGCGCGGGCCATGAGCTCGCCGAGGTCGAAGGGCTTGGCGAGATAGTCGTCGGCGCCGGCGTTGAGCAGTTCGATGATAGCGGCCTTGCCTTCTTTGGCAGTGAGGATGAGAACCGGCGTCGCATCTTTGCGCGCGCGCAGGCGCTTGAGCACCCCGAGGCCGTCGAGTTTGGGAAGCATGAGGTCGAGGATGACGAGATCGTAGACGCTGTTGCGCGCGAGGGTGTCGCCTTCTTCGCCATCGGCGGCCCAGTCGACGGCGAAGCCCGCGGCATCGCGCAGGGCCGCGGCCAGATTTTCCGCCAGCCGAACTTCGTCTTCTACCAGCAGCACGCGCATGGCGAGTCTTGCTCCACACCTATTATGGATGCAGCAAGATTAAATCAGCCTGAATGATGGCCGCGGGGCGCATGGAGTACCCTAGTCCCTGCAGGTCAATCTCACTTGACGGAAACCGATGTGCGCATTGTCCTTTCGAACATTGGCACCTTTGGCGACATCAACCCGCTGATTGCTCTTTCTCTCGAACTCAAGCGGCGCGGCCATGTGCCAGTGCTGGCGCTGCCGAATGTCTTTCGGCCGAAGATTGAGCCGCTCGGGCTGGAGTTTCGCGCGGTGCGGCCGGATATTGATCCGAACAACTCCATCCTGGTGGAGATGGTGTATGACGTGAAGCACGGCACGGAGCATGGGCTGCGCAATTTTCTCTTCCCCTCACTGCGGCAGACCTATGACGACCTTCTGGCGGCGGCGACCGAGCCGGAGCGCGCGGACCTGATGCTGGTGGGCGAGCTGAACTATGCGGGGCCGCTGGTGGCAGAGGTGACGGGGATCCCGTGGGCGAGCTACGTGCTGGCGCCGCTGTCGTTTTTCTCGGCGTACGATCCGCCGGTGCTGCCGCCGTTTCCGGCGCTGGCGCATGTGGACAGGTATGCGGGCATGGGGCACGTGATGAATCGGCTGGCGCGCTGGACGACGCGTGCGTGGCCAGAGCCGATTTACAACCTGCGCAGGGAATTGGGGCTGGGGCGCGGAACGAATCCGCTGTTTGATGCGAAGCACGCGCCAGAGCTGGTGCTGGCGCTCTTCTCGCGCGTACTGGGCGTCCCGCAGAAGGACTGGCCGCCGCATACGCTGATTACAGGTTTCTGTTTTTATGATGCGGATGCGGGCAACAGCGCGCTGCCTGCGCATCTGGAGGAATTTCTGGCGGCGGGCGACGCGCCGATTGTGTTCACGCTGGGCTCGGCGGCGGTGCTGGCTGCGGGCGATTTCTACGAAGTGTCGGCGAAGGCGGCGATGAAGCTGGGGCGTCGCGCGGTGTTGCTGATTGGGACCGATCCGAAGAACCGGCTGAAGCAGGCGCTGCCGCCGTCGATTTGCGTGGCCGAGTATGCGCCGTATTCGGCACTGCTGCCGCGTGCGAAGCTGGTGGTGCACCAGGGCGGCGTGGGAACGACGGCGCAGTGCCTGCGCGCGGGCAAGCCGATGCTGATGATGCCGTACTCGCACGACCAGCCGGACAACGCGCGGCGCATGCGAAGGCTGGGCGTGGCGCGCACGATTCAGAAGTCAAAGTACACGGCGGATCGCGTTGCGGAGATGCTGCGCGCGATGCTGGACGATGCAGAGCTTACCGCGCGGGCAGCGAGCGTTGCAGAACAGTTGCAGCGCGAGGATGGCGTGAAGACGGCGTGCGATGCCTTGGAGGCGGTGCATGCGCGGACACGACAGCAAGTGCCAGTCCGCGCGGGCGCCTAGACCCACTCGCCCTTGCGCATGAGCGGCTCGGCTGCGCCGGAGGCGGTGATGCCGTCGATGTCGAGCTGGCCGGAGCCGATCATCCAGTCCACATGAATTAGGCTGTCGTTGGCGCCTTTGGCGGCGAGCTGTTCGGGCGTGAGCTTGTCGCCGTCGCGCACGCAGGAGGTGTAGGCCTGGCCGAGCGCGATGTGGCTGGCGGCGTTTTCGTCAAAGAGTGTGTTGTAAAAGAGCAGCCCGCTGGAGGCGATGGGAGAGGAGTGCGGGACGAGCGCAACTTCTCCGAGGCGGCGCGCGCCGTCGTCGGTGGCGATGAGCTTCTCGAGCACTTCCTGGCCGCGTGTGGCGCGGGCTTCGACGATGCGGCCGGCTTCAAAGCGCACTTGAATGCCTTCGATCATCGTGCCCTGGTGCGAGAGCGGCTTGGTGGCGGTGACGGTGCCATCGGCGCGGTCTTTGTGCGGCGTGGTGAAGACCTCTTCGGTGGGCATGTTGGGGATGCAGTAGTTGCCGTTGCCGGCGGTGGTGCCGCCGCCGAGCCAGAGGTGATCGTCGGCAAGGCCGAGGCGGAAGTCAGTGCCGGGGCCGCGATAGTGGAGCGCGGCGTAGCGCTTTCCGCTCAGGAACGCAGCGCGCTGCTGGAGAGTTGTGTCGTGCTGTTGCCAGGCGCGAATGGGATCGTCGGTTTGGATGCGCGTGGTGGCGAAGATGGCATCCCAGAGGCGGGCGATGGCGACATCGGGCGCGTCGTTGGGGAACATGAGCGCGGCCCATGCGGGCGTGGCGCTGGCGACGATGGTCCAGTTAATCGCGTGGCGCGTGATGAGCTCGAGCGCGGGACGGTAGGCCCTGGAGAGCGAGCGGTCGGCGCGGCTGACTTTGTCTGGATCTTCCCTGGAGAGCAGCGCGGGGTTGCCGCCGGTGATGGCGAGGCGCGCGGCGTTGCTCTTGTAGGCGGCGGCGAGGCCGTCGTAGAGCCACTGGGGAGCGTAGTCGAAGCTGGCGTCGGGCGCGTGGTGGTAGCGCAGGAGCGTGGCTTCGTCGTCGGCGTAGAGCGTGGTGACGAGCTTGGCGCCGGCGCGGTAGGCCTGCTCGATGATGCGGCGCGCGAGCGGCACGGCGTCCAGCGAGGCGGTGATGACGAGCTCCTGGCCAGGCTTGAGGCCAAGGCCCACGCGGACAGCGACTTCGGCAAGCAGGTCGAGCTTTTGCGCGTGGGTGCGCTCCGTGATGGCGGTTGGGGTGCTCATGTGTCGTGTACCTCGCGGGGAAAGATGGTGCGGCGCGCGCGCTGCATGCGGCGCACGCCGTTGGGTCTATTGTAGGCGGCAGGCTTACAGCATTTTCAGAGAGGCTGAGCCCTTTTGACATCGTGCCGCGTCAACGCTCCCTGTGGGTCGCGCTGACCTTCAAGCTGCGGCTCCGGTTTACACCATCTCTGAAAATGCATTAGTGGCCGCAGCCGCAGTGGCGCGCGAGAACCTCAGCGAAGTGCAGGGCGCGGGTGTGGCCGAGCTGATGAATCTGCTCGCGGCAACTGAAGCCGTCCGCGACGACGACGGTGGTGGATGCGGCGGACCGGATGGCAGGCAGCAGGCTGTCTTCCGCGATGGTCTTGGAGACTTCGAACTTGTCCGCCTCAAAGCCAAAGGGTCCGGCCATTCCGCAGCATCCGGCCTTAATGGGTTCAACGACGGCGCCGGCGCGCTGGAGGAGGGCGACTTCACTGGCGGGTCCGCCGAAGACGGATTTGTGATGGCAGTGGCCGTGGACGAGGATGTGTGCGCCGGTGAGGCCGGTGGGCGCGAAGTGAGGCGCGTGCGCGGCGAGCCAGTCGGCGAGAAGCCAGACCTGCTGGCTGAGCTTTTGCGCGTGGGAATCTTTGGGGAAGATTTCGAGGAGCTCGTCTTTGAAGACGCTGGCGCAGCTTGGCTCAAGAAAGATGAAGGGCAGGCCGGCGCTGATCTGCGGCGCCATGCGGGCAAGGACCTGCGCGAGATAGCTGCGCGCGGCGTCGAGCAGGCCGAAGTCGTAGAGGGGACGGCCGCAGCAGATGTGGCCGCGCGGGACTTCAACGCGGAAGCCGGCTTCGGTGAGGACTTTTTCCGCGGCGGCGAGGGTTTGCGGATGGTAGTAGTTGTTCCAGGTGTCGGGCCATAGCACCACCGCGGTCGCAGAAGATTGGGACGACGAAGGCTCTGTCGATTCCCAGGTCTCAGAGGCGAGACCTGGGGCACCCGGGACTTTCGCAGGGGCTGAAACCCCTTTTTCCCTGGCTGTACTTTCGGCACGACTGAAGTCGTGCCCTGATACAAAGCTCTTCGGTGCCAGGCGCGGCATCTGGCGCTCCTGCGCGACGCCGGCGATGCGCTTGATGATGGGGCTGGTGAGCGGGCCGGTGAGGATGGCGTTGGTGAGCGCGGGCGCGAGCGAGCCCCAGTGCGCGAGCTTGTCGGCAAAGCCGAAGATGTAGTGCTGGAGCGGGTGCAGGCGGCCTTTGTAGCGCTGCGCGAGGAACTCGGATTTGTAGGCGGCCATATCGACCTGGACGGGGCACTCGGTTTTGCAGGCCTTGCAACTGAGGCAGAGGTCGAGAGCTTCGTGGACGGCCTCGCTCTGGAAGCCTTCTTTGCGCAGAGAGCCGGAGAGCATTTCCCAGAGCAGGCGGGCGCGGCCGCGGGTGGAGTGCTGCTCCAGGCCAGTGGCGCGGTAGCTGGGACACATGACGCCGCCGGTGGTGTTGCGGCAGGAGCCGACACCGACGCAGCGGTCGGCGGCGTGGGCGAAGGAGCCGTTGTCTTTGGAGAATACGAAGTGCGTCTCCCAGGTCTCAGAATCGAGACCTGGGGCACCCACATCCGCGGATGGGTGTGCGGACGAGGGGACGTGGCGGAGATTTTCGACGGGGTCGTAGACGCGGACAGCGTCGATGAGCTTGCCGGGATTCATGCGGTTGTCGGGGTCCCAGAGGGCCTTGAACTCGCGGAAGGCGTTCATCAACTCTGGTCCGAACATCTTGGGCAGCAGCGCACCGCGCGCCTGGCCGTCGCCGTGTTCGCCCGAGAGGGAACCGCCGACGGAGAGGACGATGTCCGTGGCGCGGTCGAGGAACTCGCGGAAGTTGCGCAGGCCCTGCTCGGTGTCGAAGTCGAAGTTGATGCGCATGTGGATGCAGCCCTGGCCGTAGTGGCCGTAGAGCGGGCTGCTGTAGCCGTACTCGGCCATGAGGGCGGTGATGCGGCGGAGGTATTCGCCGAGGCGCGCGGGCGGAACGGCGGCGTCTTCCCAGCCTTCCCAGCGGTTGGGCTCGCCGGGGACGAAGACGACGGCGCCGAGGGCGGACTCGCGGACATGCCAGACGCTGGCGGCCTCGGCGGGCGTGCAGATGTGCGCGGCGGGCGGCGTGGGCCAGGATTGCGCGGCGCGGACGAGGGCTTCGGCTTTGGCGCGGGCTTCTTCCGCGGACCAGGCGCCCATTTCGACAAGGAGATAGCCGACGCCGGGCGGGAGCTGTTCGAGATCGCGGAGGGCGAGGCCTTTGCGGCGCATGAACTGGACGAGGAGATGGTCGAAGCCTTCGAGGCCGATGGGGCCGTGCTCGAGCGCGAGCGGGACGGCGTCGGCGGCGAGAAAGCCGTCGGGAAATCCGAGGACGGTGAGGACGCGATGGGGCGGGCTGGCGGTGAGGTTGAGCGTGGCGGAGAGGACGTTGACGCAGGTGCCTTCACTGCCGACGAGGGCGCGGGCGACGTGGAAGCCGCTGTCGGGCAGGAGCTCGTCGAGGTTGTAGCCGGAGACGCGGCGCGGGATGCGCGGGAATTTTTTGTTGATCTCGGAGGAGTATGTATCGCGGATGCGCGCGAGACCTGCGTAGATGCCGCCAATGCGGCCACCGGCGCGGATGAGGCTTTCGAGCTGGGCGTCGCTGGTGCGGCCGACGGTCATGCGGGTGCCGTCGTAGAGGGCGATGTCGAGGGATTCGACGTTATCGACGACTTTGCCGGCCATCAGTCCGTGGACGCCGCAACTGTTGTTGCCGATCATGCCGCCGAGGGTGCAGCGGGAGTGGGTGGCGGGATCGGGGCCGTAGGTGAGCTGGTGGAGTTCGGCGGCGTCGCGGAGGCGGTCGAGAACGATGCCGGGCTGGACGCGGGCGAGCTTGTTTGCGGGGTCCAGCGCTTCGAGCGCGTGCATGAAACGGGAGTAGTCGAAGACGACGGCGACGTTGGTGGTCTGGCCGGCGAGGCTGGTGCCGGCGCCGCGCGGAAGAACGGCGGCTCCGGTGGCGCGGCAGGCTTCGAGGGCGGCTTCAACGTCGGCGGCGTCGCGCGGGTAGAGGACGCCGATGGGAAGCTGGCGGTAGTTGGAGGAGTCGGTGGCGTAGAGGGCGCGGGAGCCGGCGTCGAAGAGGACATCGCCGCGGAAGGTGGCACGGAGGCGCGACTCGAGCTCGCGGTGGGCGGCGAAGGCCTCATGATCGAGCGGCCTGGCGTTGGAGAGGATGGAGAAAGTGCTCACGGTGGAATGGTAGCGCGTTGGGCGTGCGGATGCGGGTGAGCGGGGTTCGCGGGGCGGGCGCGGTCCGCGGAGATCGTGGCGCAAGCGGAGAAAGCGAAGAAGAAGGGAAAGCTGGCTTCGCATTTCGTGCAAGGCTTTTGTGGAAAACTGCAAATAAATTTAGGGGGGTGGGTATTT
>JBAUTX010000134.1:0-4247 GCA_049582405.1 Occallatibacter sp.
TCTCCATCTCGTCAAAGCTCGGCCGTACATGCGCCGGGATGGCGCGACGGCCCATTTCGATTGCAATCATCGGCGGCGAGCCCTTGAGGAACGAGAGCAGGAGCACCCGCAGCACATGCAGATAGCTGTTGTGCTCCTCGGCGGTCTTGCTCATGTTTGCAGCCAGCGGACCGACGACACCGTAGCACAGCAGAATGCCGAGAAAGGTGCCGACCAGGGCTGCCGCCACCTTGTGGCCAATCTCCTCCGGCGGTCCACCCAGCGCACCCATGGTGATGACCACGCCAAGGACCGCCGCGACGATCCCGAGACCCGGCAGTGCGTCGGCCACGGTGGAAAGCGCGCTGATCGGTTGCGTCGCATCGTGATGATGGACTTCCATGTCCAGCTCCATCATCTGGTCCATGTCGAAGGGCTCCACACCGCCGGTGATGGCCATGCGCAGCGTGTCACAGACAAAGTCGCGCGCAGGATGGTCCTTGAGAAACTCCGGATAGCCTTTGAAGATCGAGCTTTGCTCCGGCTTCTCGACATCCGCCTCCACGCTCAGCAGTCCCTCTTTCCGCACCTTGTTCAGGAACTGGTACATCATCTTCAGCGTGCTCAGATAGCGCGCCTTGCCAAATTTTGAGCCGCCGAGAATGCCGGTCAGCCCGCCCGCAATTCCCTTCAAAATGTGCATGGGGTTCGCTACGAGCAAGGTGCCGAGCGCCGCGCCGCCGAGGATCAACAGTTCCGCCGGCTGGATGAGGACCTCGATGTGCCCCTTTTCCATAAGGAAGCCGCCGATGACTGCGCCAAAAACGAGCAGAATGCCTATGATCGCGAACATGCATGCCTCCCCGGCGCCGCCGTTACGTGATTGCCGCCTGCATGCAGGCTTGAGAACATCGCGGCCTGCGCACGGCCCATCAGCGCTACGAGAGTCTCCGTGGAGAGGGCCTGCGCCGCGCCGACGCTCACGGTAAGCGAAACGCGATCACCCCACCAGCGGAAATCCGCAGTGCGCGCCAGACCGGCCAGTGTGCGCGCACGCGTAGCGAGCGCTTCGGGATCTGGTTCCCGCGCCAGGAGCAGAAACTCATCCTCACCCCAGCGACCGAGTTCCTCACCGGAATAGAGGCCGCCGGCGAGTGCACGCTCCATACGCTCCAGCATGGACCCGCAAGCCCGTGCGCCGTGCGTCTTGCGCAGCATATGCGCCTGATCCACCGTGATCCACAGCAAGCCGAACACCGTACCGTTTCGCAAAAATTCTTCGTAGCGCTCGACGAGCCGCATTTCCAACTGCGCCCGCGTCCCTTCCATCCCTGCGTCGTCGCCGGCCTCGCCACGCGCCAGCGGCTCCACAAACTCAGTAGGATGGAACAGCACTGCCACGCCAATGCGCTCCCCGAGTCCGTCGCGCAGCACGAGGCGGCGCGTGGCCATGGCAAGGTCCCCGCCCCGCTTATGCTTTCCATGCACCACTTCGGCACGCGCCGTATGCGCGGCGGCCTGCCGGCCTGCTTGTTCCCATGGCATGTCGCCATGCACCAGCGGCTCCAGTTCCCAGGGCGTCCTGCGCGCCACCGTCTCAATCCCCGCAAATCCTGTCATAGCCTCTGCCGCCCGGTTCCAGAACAGAATCTGGCCAGCGGCATCGAGCAGCGCAATCCCCTCGGGATACCCTTCGAGCGCGGCCTCCATGAGTTCCACACGTCCGGACATGGCAACCCCTTCCAGCTGTACATCGGCAACTGGAGACACAACTTCATGCGGAGCGGGAGACCGGAAAAAGATGGGGAATTTCTTAGTGGGGAGAATGGCAGCTGCGATCTCGTGAACTGCAAGGGGGTGTCTGTTCAGGCGGGCTGGGGCAGCGTCATTGCGCCGCAGGTGAAGCGGGCACCCCACTTGACGCGTCGCCGCGCGGCAGGCGCACAATGAACCGCGTATCGCCGGGACGAGACTCGACATCGATCCTGCCGCCGAATTTCTGCGTGACGATCCGGTGCACGATCTCGAGGCCGAGGCCCGTGCCGGAACCCTGTGGCTTGGTGGTGAAAAACGCATCAAAAATGCGTGGCAGCACCTCGGGCGGAATCCCTTCGCCGTGGTCCGTGATGCTGACCGCAAGCCACTCCGGCTCACTCCACGTGGCGATCTCCACCTGGCCGTGCGCGGGCGAAGCATCGACGGCGTTATCGATGAGA
Organism: Occallatibacter sp.; assembly: GCA_049582405.1. Lineage (GTDB taxonomy): Bacteria > Acidobacteriota > Terriglobia > Terriglobales > Acidobacteriaceae > Telmatobacter. The sequence continues at coordinate 2,196 of JBAUTX010000134.1, forward strand.
TTGGTCCAGACCTGGCTCAGCGCCGTGCCCCGCGTCTGAATTCTGGAGGGTGATGCGGAGAAGCATTTAACGACATCCACTTCTTTCACGCGCATCTTGTGGCCAAGCATGGTGAGCGTGCTCTGCAGGCTCTCGTGCACGTCGAGTTCCCTGGCCTGCGAGTGCTCATCATAGGCGAACTTCTTCACCGCCTGCACCAGTTCGCTGACGCGGGCGATGCTGTCTTCGATGGAGCAGACGAGCGCAACGCTCGCGGCAAGCGCCCCGAGCCAGTTGAGCGCGTCAGAGAAAGCGGCCTTGTCGAAGTACGCGCGCGCACAGTCCAGTTCACGGCGATCAAAGCGCATGCCCACCAGCACCGGCGCTATGGCGTATGCGTTTTCTACACCGGCATCGGAGAGCCACGCTCCCATGGACTCCTCGGCATCGGCCTGATCCACACTGCTCATGGCGGCCATCTGGCAGCCGCTCAGGGTGTGTTCCAGCAGGCCCCGCATGCATTCCATCTGCTCTGCCGTCTTGGGCTTGTCACTCATGCGGAGACTCAGCTTCTGGAGTCGCATGAGGTTCTCGCGCAACTGCGAGGCGGCGCGCCTGGCAGCGGTCCCGGGGTTATTCAGCTCGTGCATCAGCCCTGCCGCCAAGGTGCCCAGCGAGATGAGCTTTTCGCGGTGCAGCGCCTCCTGCTGGTGGGTGCGCAGGCGCGTGGTCATGTCGCCCAGAATGGTTGCGCGCACGGACGGACAGCAGGCCAGGAGAGCCCAGAAGCTCTCTTCGGAAAAACGCACCAGCACGGAGTCCTGTATGGCCACGACGGTGAAGGGAGCAAACGGCTTGCCGCTCAGCAGCGGCACTTCGCCAAAGCCCTCGCCAGCACGCGCATAACCCACCGTCGCCGGAGGCTGGTCAGGCTCAATACGGTCGGCGCGGAGTTCGCCCTCAAGCACCACCCAGTACGATCGCTGCGGATCTCCCGACTCGACGAGCGTTGCGCCGGCGCGAATGGTGACGCGGTCGACGACGTCCGCGCCTTGCACGGCATGCACGGGTGTTTGCGCAAAGGGACGAGTCAGGTGCAGCGCGCCTGCCACGCGCTCCAGTGGAACGGATTCGATCTCGATGGGTTGTCGGCCCTCAGTCATCTGTCACCCAATCTTTCCACTCAGAATCCCGCCAGGTACTGATGCACAAACTGCACGGCGATTGAGCCCTCGCCTACGGCCGAGGCCACGCGCTTTACCGAGCCGTGGCGCAGGTCGCCCGCCACAAAGATGCCCGGCACGCTGGTTTCGAGCAGGTACGGCTCGCGCGGCTCTTGCCAGCTTTCCGGCAGCCTGCCATTGCGATGCAGGTCTTGCCCTGCCAGTACAAAGCCCTTCTCATCGCGCAATACTTCCGGTGGCAACCACTCCGCGCGGGGAGCGGCGCCGATAAAGACAAACAGCGATGTCGCCGGGACACTCCGCTCGCCTTGCGGTCCACGCAGTCGAATGGCCTCCAGGTGGTCGCTGCCTTCGGCCGCGATCACCTCCGTGCCCGTCTCCAACACAATATTCGATGTGCGCTCAATCTCGTCGATTAAGTATTTCGACATGGTGGCCGAAAGTCCCGGCCCGCGCACCAGCATGGTCACCTTGCAGGCATACTTGGCAAAGTGCAGCGCGGCCTGCCCGGCGGAGTTGGCGCCGCCCACCACGAAGACCTCTTCATCCTTGCAGGCGGTGGCCTCCACCAGCGCCGCGCCATAGTAGATGCCGCGCCCGGCAAGCTGGTCCGCACCTGGAATGTCAAGCCGGCGGTAGGCAACGCCCAGGGCGAGCAGCACCACATGCGTGGCCACTTCGCGCCCATCCGCCAGCTGCACGAAGCGGTACTGCCCGTCGATACGCAGACCGGTCGCTCTCTGGGTCAGAAACTCCGCGCCAAATCGAGAGGCCTGCAGGTGCGCCCGCCGTCCCAGGTCCGCGCCCGTGATGCCGGTTGGAAAGCCGAGGTAATTTTCAATGCGCGACGTGGACCCAGCCTGGCCGCCTGGCGCCTCTGGTTCAATGA
>JBAUTX010000135.1:0-6251 GCA_049582405.1 Occallatibacter sp.
TTATCCGCGCGTTTTTGGCTTTCGTACTCGCCTGCCCATTCAAGGTGATAGCCAGAGGGAAAGGCCACGTTCTGATTCACCCTGCTGATGGCCTCCTGCACGGTCGAGCCTAGATCGCGACCTCTCACTGAGTACTTGATGGCAATATAGCGCTGGCCACCTTCTCGATAGATTTCCTCTGCGCCGTCATCCGTGGAGACGTGTGTGAGCTGAGCAAGGGAGACACGCTCACCCGTGGGTGCGAGGAGCCGTATGTCTTCGATTGCGTCGGGTGTATCGCGGTATTGCTTTTGATAACGCAGCGTCACATCATACCGGGCCTCGCCTTGTTGTACTTGTGTGAGGGCGTTTGAACCCACCGCGGTTTGAACTGCATCCTGGATGTCTGCGACATTGATGCCCCATCGCGCAGCGGAGGCACGATCAACTGTGTAGTTCAGGTTCGGCTGCCCAATGATGCGGAAGATGCCAAGATCCTGCACTCCGCGAACGGCTGCCATCTGATTCTGAATTTCCTCGGCCTTCGCTTCAAGGGTGCGTAGATCGTCTCCATAGAGCTTGACCGCGAGTTCCCCCTTTACGCCAGAGACTGCTTCCTCCATGTTGTCGGAGATCGGTTGCGAGAAGTTCCAGATCACGCCGGGAAACTTCTCCAACTCCTTATCCATGGCCGCGATCAGGGCCTCTTTGTCCTGGTGGAACACTGGCCTCCATTGCTCCTTGGGTTTCAGGTCGACAAAGTACTCCGTATTGAAGAATCCAGTTGTATCAGTTCCATCATCCGGTCTGCCGGTCTGGCTCACAACCTGCGTGACCTCTGGGAAAGATGCCATCACAATACGGGCCTGATTCATGAAGTCGATGCTGGCGCTAGGCCCTTGGCTTGGAGGAAGCGTCCCGCGCACCCAGATCGATCCCTCGTCAAGATGGGGCAGAAACTCGGAACCAATGGCTCCTCCGAGGGTCAAATAGACTGCACCGAGAAACAGGCAGGCTGCAATGCCGACTGTGACATAGCGATGCACAATCGCGGCACGGACGGCACTCCGATATCGACGCACGAGCCAGTGCATGACAGGGTTATCCCACTCTTTAGCGCCATTGCGAAACAGAAGGCTCGCAAAGACAGGCGCAATAATCACGGAAAATGTGAGGGCGCCGAGCAGTGCAAATGCGACTGTCCATGCCATTGGCTTGAATAGGCGCCCTTCTACCGCCTGAAGCGTGAAGATGGGGAGATATGCAGTGATGATGATGGCGATCGCGAAGAATACTGGTCGTTGGACTTCATGCGCCGCATCGCGGATTTGGCGGGAAGGGGTGCGCGTGTCGTCGTGTTGCGACAGATGGCGAACGATGTTCTCGATCATGACGACCGAGCCATCCACGACCATGCCGAAGTCCAACGCGCCGAGCGAGAGTAGATTGGCCGGAATGTGGCTCAGGTCAAGGCAGATCGATGCGAAGAGCAGTGCGAAAGGGATTGTGAGCGCGACAATGATTGCTCCCCTGATATTGCCGAGAAATGCAAAGAGGATGATCGAAACAAGGATCATGCCAGCGGAAAGATTGTGTTCCACTGTGGCGACTTTGTATCGTACGAGATCGGACCTGTCCAGGAAGGGAACAATCTTGACGCCTTTGGCCAGAATGGTGCTGTTCAACTTGCTGACTTCCTCATGGATGCCTTGCAAGATTGGATCTGAGTCGTCGCCCTTTTGGAGCAGTACAATGCCCTCAACCGTGTCTGGATTATCGATGATGGTCCCGTCTGGTTGATGTGTGGCGCGTCCGATTTGCCCAAGTCGAATCTTCGGGCCCTGTGTGACAGTCGCAATATCCTTCACGCGGAGCGCGGTTCCATTCGACGTCTTGATTACTGTATTTTCGATATCCTGTATATTCTTGTAGAGTCCGAGCGACTGAACGTTGACCTGCTGTGCTCCCTCTTCAATGAAACTCCCGCCGCCGTTGATATTGTTGTTGGCGATCTGCTGCTCAACTTGACTGAGTGAAAGACCGTAGGAGACCAGCTTATCCGGGTCTAGCGCGATCTGATACTCCTTGGTCGGCCCACCAAAACTCGAGACATCCACAACGCCGTTCACGCTCTTGAAGGATTTTTCCAGCGTCCAGTCTTCCAGGGACTTCTTCTCCATCACGTCGTAGGCGGGGTTTGTACTCTCGACCGTGTACCAGAAGATCTGGCCAACGGGACTCCAATCAGTGCCCATCTGGGGCACGAGGCCTGCGGGGAGATTGACCTGGCTCAGCCGTTCAAGAACATGCTCGCGATTCGTATCGCTTGTCGAGTTGTCGTCGAAGATCAGCATCAGGCTTGAGAGCCCGGCGAGCGTAGTGGAGCGAAGATGCGTGAGGTGCGGGATGCCGGCCATCTGAATCTCAACCGGCACGGTCACCTGACGTTCAATTTCCTCGGCGCTGCGTCCGGGCCATTGTGTGATGATTTGCACGTAGTTATTGGCAACGTCTGGGTAGGCCTCAATCGGAAGATTGCGGAAGGAGACAATGCCCCAGATGGTGAGTACAGCCACGCCACCGAGCACCAGCCAGCGGTTTCTGAGGGCGAAATCGACAAGTGCACGGATCATCTACTGATTCCCCACAGTTTCGAGCATCAATGCTTTTGCCACGACTTGCTGCCCCGGAACAATCCCAGAGAGAACCTCCTGGCGATTGCCCGCCAGCATTGCGCCTGTGCGCACTTCTTTTCGTCTGTACTGGTTACCGCCGGCTGGAATAAAGACCCAGGTGCGGTCATGCAAATGAAGTATTGCGTCGGAAGGGACCACCGCGAAGGCGCTCTTTGAGCGGCTCGTGAATGTTGCAGTCGCGAACATTTCAAGCCTCATGAATCCTGGATTCTCGACTTCAACTCTGACCTTTGCGGTGCGCAAGGAGGGGTCCAGAATGGGGCCAATATCACTGATACGCCCGATCAGAGGACGATCAGGAAAAGCGTTCAGAAGGATTTGTGCTCCCTGCCCCAACTGCAGTTGTGGGATGTCATTTTCATACACATCGCACACAACCCACACTCGCGACAGGTCTGCAATGGTGAACGCCGTAGCTGATCCGGACAGGCCCACCCCAGCAGCGGCGGCATTGGTAACATTCTGCGCGACAACTACGCCGGAAATCGGCGCATAGACGTTCACAATGCTACTGGGGTGCTGTTTATCGACGCCAAGGGTTTTGAGCTGATCTTCGGCCGCTGCAAGATCGGCCTGCGCATCCTTCTCCGTGTCTTCAGCCTGCTCAAGCATGGCCTCCGAAATCGCGCCATGTGCGAATAAGTCCTTCGAGCGCAGGTAGGCTTTATTCGCAAGTTGCTCATCATTCATAGCCTTGAGATAGGCATCGAAGGCATTGGTAATATCAGGGCTTTGCACTTTGAGTAAGAGCTGGCCTTTGGCAACGTTGTCATCCAGCCGAGCCTTGATATCTACCACGCGCCCGTTTGCGAGCGAGATCACCGGAACTTCACGTGACACGTCTGGAAGCACCGTCCCAGTTGCGTGCAGTTCGCTCGTAGTTTCAATCTTTTCTGCGGAGACGATGCCAAACTTGCGCTGGTTCCTGGCGTCGACTGTAATCAGGTTCATGTCGTGAACCGTGACGACCTTCGCCGGTGGCGGGGCGTCATTCTCTGGCGAGCTCGATCTGCATCCGACAAATGTAATAGCAGCAAGTGTGAGGAGCCATGCCCCTCTCCAGCGAGCAGGAAGGCGCCATGAAAAACTACTTTGCGTCATTGAAGCACCTCACGTCCGACCGCAAGATTCAATTGTCCTGCTGCGGAGAGATAGGATCCGATCAGTTGCAGGTAAGCCAGTTGCACTGTTCTGTAATCACTTTGAGCGTTCAGAAAGTCCATAAGGGATGCGCCGCCGTGCTCATAGGCATAGGTCACTGTGTCGCGGACACGTGTCGCCTGATCTTTGTATTTCGTCTTGTAGGGGGTTAACAGGGCAATGTTGCTTTGCACTTGCGCGTAGGCGGAGTCCACATCGCTGAAGACCTGTGCCCGAGCCGCCTCCGTGAGCTGTTGACTGCGGCTGATGTCAATCAGGGTACGCTGCTTCTCCCCCTGATTGCGATCGAAGATCCTCAGGGGAACGCTCACGCTGCCTCCCAATGTTTGCAGCCCGTTGGGGTTATTGTTGGATGAATTCCATGTGTACCATCCGCTGAAGGTCGGATCTGTCGAGCCATTTGCGATCGCCAATTTGTGGTTGGTCACAGCTTGTTGTGCGGCTTGCAAAGCGGCCTGCAGGTCCGGACGTGCATCAAGCGCAAGTTGCCGGTAATCATCAAGCGAATGCAAATCCTGAGAGAAGTCATACATGCCACTTACGTCGAATTGGTCCACCGGGGTGCGGTCATCGAGCAGTTGCAAGAGCTGAATCTTGGCCGTGCGCAGGTTCACTGTCACAGATTGGATTTCAACTTCATATTGCACGCGAAGCAGTTCGATGCGGTCCAAGTCAACTTGGGCGATGTCGCCGGCACGAAATCGGCTCCGTGAAATGTCGATGATCTTGTCGTAGTAAGCAAGGTCGGCCTTTGCAAGGTTAAGAACGGCTTTGGCCTCCAACGTTGCAACAAATGCCTGACGCAGATTGAATTCAAGAGTGCGCTTCAGATCCTCGTGCTGTGAAGAAGCAATACGCGTGCCTTCTTTTGCGCTCTCCAAGCGGAGCTCCCGCTTATGGTCACGTTCATGCAGATAGCTGATTGTAGGTACAACAAATGTTCCTACCATCGGCTGCCAGACACCATGGTTGGGCGCAATCTGTGTACCGTCTGTCGCGAGGGTCAGCTGCGGATTTGGGCGCAGGAATGCCGTCGTCTCCTGCGCGCGCAATTCATCCACTCCGAGAGCATCCGCTTTCAGCGATGGGTTGGCATTCTCAAACTTCGCTTTTACCTGTGCCCAGGAAAGATCTTCCTGTCCCATGCACGCTTGCACGGCAAAGAATGCCAATGCACAGACAGGCAGGGCATGCCAAATCAAGCATCCGTGTTTCATATGTATCCCTCGCACCGCGTTCTAGCCGATGCGCCCAGGAGCAATTTGTTTGGTGGATGGAGCAGCGATGTGCAGAGGTCAGACTGCGGGAGGCGGGCGATTCTGGATGTTGCTGATCCAATATCTGTAAGCCGGGATGAGTGCCGGTTGGGAAGGGATGGCTCCTGATGCACTCTTGTGCTCTAAACCGGCGAATGGCGACACTGGACCGCCCGCGATGACTGGAAGCACAGAATGTGCCGCATGGTCCAAATGATCGCGACGGAGAGCTGTATCCGTCTCAGCGGGATTCTGGATTGACCACAAGTCATCACTCACAGAGATGACGGGAAAGAGAATCGCAATGAGCATGGCAAGAGCAATCACAGAATTCCGTCTGCGCGCCGCAACGCGTGGTTTGACGGCGCACCACTGGAGGATCAGCACAAGTGCCGTCACAAGCCAGACGAAATTGAAGAAAAATTCCATGCCCGCAGACATTCTATATCAGTCTCTTAGAAGAATTGCAGGGAGGAATTTGGGTCGGCTTCTTGAAGAATTGCATAGAAACCAGGTGGCGGAATCAGCAGCGGCTGGTCGTTTGACCCATTTAGCGGCACCCCGTATTATGAGAGAGTTGGTCTAGTGGGAAGCAACCACCCTCAGGGCTAATTCGAGTGCTTTGCTAATGGCCTGGTGCACTCATCAAAATTGTATTGCCCCCTCGTTCAACGGCAGGACAGCTGACTCTGGATCAGCATATCGGGGTTCGAATCCCTGGGGGGCAGCCAAAACCTCTTCCAAAAGGGTTTAGAGAAGTCCAGAATGGAACGCCTATTCCTTTCGTAATGTACTGATTCCATAACAATTCAACGCCCACAGTGGTCCAGAATGGTAGCCTAGAAGCCATCCGTTTATAGGGGTACTTTTGGGGGTGCTGCATTTTACCCACTCACTGAGTGGGGGTATCGCCTCCCGGTTGGGGGTATCCTGCAAAAACGGCAGATCTGGGGTAAGCGGACATGATCTTGACCGATACAAAGCTGCGCAACGCAAAGGCCACCCAAGAACCTTACCGTCTCACTGACGGTCATGGATTGTACGTTCTCGTCAATCCCAAAGGTGCCAAGCTGTGGCGCTGGAAGTATCGCTTCCAGGGGAAAGAGAAGTTGATGTCCTTCGGATCGTATCCGGAGATCTCAATAGCAGACGCCAGAGC
>JBAUTX010000136.1:0-2053 GCA_049582405.1 Occallatibacter sp.
TTCCGGTGAGGTCGGCTGCGACCATGCTGCCGATGTGGTCGCCCATCTGCATGGCGGGCTGAGCGACGCCGGGAATCTGGTGGCCGTCCTGCTCAAGGTGGGCGAGGTCGCCGAGGACGAAGACCTCCGGCAGGCCGGGCGGATTGAGGTGGTGGCTGACGAGGACACAGCCGCGGCGGTCGAGGTTTTTCCCGTCCGCGCCACCGAGGAGCCTGCCGAGCGGCGAGGCCTGTACGCCGGCTGCCCAGAGGGTGACGGCGGCATCGATGCGGGAGTTGCCGGGCTGGCCCTGTGCCTCAACCCAGCCGGGGCCGACTGCGGTGACCTGGGTGCTGGTGTGGACCTCGACGCCGAGGTGAATGAGCGCGGCCTGGGCCTTGGCGGAGAGATCGGCAGGATACGCGGCGAGCAGGCGCGGCGAGCCCTCGAGGAGCAGCACGCGGGCTTTGGCGGGATCGATGTGGCGGAAGTCGTGGCGCAGGTAGAGGCGCGCGATGTCGGAGATGGCTCCGGCGAGTTCGACGCCGGTGGGGCCGCCGCCGATGACGATGAAGTTGAGTGGCGGATGCCAGCCCTGCTCGAGCATCTGGCGCTCGGCGAGCTCAAAGGCGAGCAGGACGCGGCGGCGGATTTCGGTGGCGTCTTCGAGGGTTTTGAGGCCGGGCGCGAGCGGCGCCCATTCGTCGTGTCCGAAGTAGGAATGGGTGGCGCCGGTGGCGACGACGAGGTAGTCGTAGGGCATGTGCGCGCCTGAAGCGAGGGCGACCTGGCGCGCCGCCGTGTCAATGCCCGTGACCTCATCCATGAGGACCTGCACGTTGGCCTGATGGCGCAGGATGCCGCGGATGGGCTGGGCGATGTCTGCGGGGGAGAGAACGGCAAGCGCAACCTGGTAGAGCAGGGGCTGGAAGGTGTGATGGTTGCGGCGGTCGATGAGGGTGACATCGACCGCCAGATTTGCAAGAGATTGCGCGGCGTGGAGACCGCCGAAGCCGCCGCCGAGGATGAGCACGCGTGGGCGTGCGGCGGCGGGCCTGGGCGGTGCGGCCGGCGCAAGCATGGCGGCTAGGTGCTCTGTTCCCTGGCTTCACCGAGGACGAGCTTGAGGGTCATCTGGCGGCGGCCGCGCAGTACGGTGACGGAGATTGTGTCGCCGGCCTGGTGCTTGTCCATGATGGCGCTGATGTCCTCGGGGGCGGTGACCTGCTGGTCGTCAATGGCGGTGATGAGGTCGCCGCCGAGCAGGATGGGCGTGTTCCCCACATAGGCCTGCTCGGTGCCGCCATGCAGGCCCGCACGCTCTGCCGCGCCGCCCGGAATCACCTTCTGGATGAGCACTCCATAGTTGGCTGCCAGGCCCATCTGTTGAGCGAGGTCAGGGCCGATGGCGAAGGAGACGATGCCAAGCGAGGGACGGCGAACGCGGCCGAAGCGAGTAAGGTCGCCGAGGACGGCCTTGGCGGTGTTGATGGGGATGGCGAAGCCGATGCCGGCGTTCTGGTCGGCGTTGGAGAGGATCATGGTGTTGATGCCAATGACCTCGCCGTGGGAGTTGAGGAGCGGCCCGCCGGAGTTGCCGGGATTGATGGCGGCGTCGGTCTGGATGGCGTCCTCGATGGGCGCGCCGTTGCCGCCGCGGATGGAGCGGATGGAGCTGATGATACCGCGCGTCATGGTGCCGCTGAGGCCGAAGGGATTGCCGATGGCGTAGACCTGCTGCCCAACGGCGAGACCGGAAGAGTCTGCAAGCGTGACGGGCTCGAGGTTGGGCGCGTTGATTTCCAGTAGGGCGAGATCGTGGACGCGATCCGTGCCGACGACGGTGGCCTTGTAGCTGGCCTTGTTGCTGAGCGTGACCTGGATGCCGCGATTGGCGCCCTCGACGACGTGATAGTTGGTGAGGACGTGACCGGCCTTGTCGAGGATGAAGCCTGAGCCCTGGCCCTCCTGCGGAACGGCGCCATAGAAGAAGTCGAAGACGACCTGGCGCGACGTGATGTTAACGACCGATGGCAGGACGCGCTTGTAGACGGCGATGTTGTTGAGTTCGTCG
>JBAUTX010000137.1:0-8591 GCA_049582405.1 Occallatibacter sp.
ACAATCGCCCTGGCACCGCCGCTTGTACCCGCTCCGTGCCGGGCCAGCCGAAACTTGAAGACTCCGCCGCCAAGATCTGCGTCAAATTCTCCATTCACCGCATGCCAGAGCTCCGCATCACTGATCCCAAACCGCCGCGCAAAGCGCATGAATGGTTTGGACGCGAAAACCCTCGGCATTTTGGGCGATCCGGGCACTCATCTGAAGTATAGCTCTTAGAACCATATCTTGCACTTATCCCCAGACAAAAAACGGCCCCCATCTTTGATGGGGGCCAAGTTGCCTTGGTTCTCTCGTGTTGCGAGAGCTTGGTTGGCGGCCAGACGGCGGGGGGGCCGTCCGGGCGGATGGGAGCCTCAGGGGGGTGGCTATGCAGCCTTACGGCTGCTCCGCGCCGGTCGAGGAAGCCGCGCCATGGGGGGACGCTGCATCCTGGGCCGCCAAACTGTTTTCCATCAGCCGGATGTGTACGCTGCTGGTCCGCACCCGCGCCGCCTGGCCGTCATTCGACGCCACCTGCGCGTTGCCCAGCGCCACCTCATGCATCCGGTAGACGGGAATCTGATGTTCTGTGACGAGATAGCGCTTCACTGCCTCGGCCAGCCGCTGCGAGCTCTGGATTCCGGCAGCTCCTGCCGCCGGGGAGTGCCCTTCCAGCTCGATGATGTAGCCCTGACGGCCCGCGAGCTTCGCAGCCATGTCATCCAGTTGCTGCTTCGCTTCCGTGCTCAGCACCGGGCTGCCACCGCGGAAATGTACATCCACATCCTGAATCGGGTGGTACTGGTCCAGCCCGTTCACCTTGCCGTTGATCTGGTCCACCTGGCCGCTGGCGTTTTGCGCCGTCTGGTGCGCGCTCTGCGCCTGCGTACCCGCGGTCGTCGCCGCCTGGTTCGCCGCGTCCGCAGCAGACTGCGCCTTCTTGATGCCAGCCTGCGCCCGCGCATCCACGTCCGAAATATCCTTCGCGTTCTTCGCGTTCACCTGATCCAGCTCCGTCAGCCGGTCATTGATCGGGTCAATCCGCTTCTTCACCCAGCCCTTGCGCGCAAACGGATTCAGATGGCCCCAGAAGCCTTCCTTGTCCTGCGGCGTCGCCGTGCTGCTCGCGGCGGGAGCCTGCTGTGCCGTCGCCGTCGGCGGCGTGCTCTGCGGCTCGCTCGACGGCGGCGTCGCCTGCTGCGCTACAACCGGAACTGCCAGCACACCGGCCAGCAGAACTGCTGCCATCTGGCCAGAAATCAAAGTGGAATGCCGGGTCTTCATCATGGTCTCTACCCCTTCTGGTCTTGGAGGAAGTTGTTCGTCTATCACTTCTCGCTGCTGCCTTCCTAATTGCAAGGGCCGTGCCAAAAGCGAAATCACCCCGCCCGCAGAGGTGAATACTCTTTCTAATCAATCACTTATCGCCCCTGCACAGCCACGCACACCCCGGCTCACCCGGCCATCCCCGGCAGCCAGCAATGTACTTTTTACCTTTCAGGGTAAGTTCTACTGCGTAAAGACGGTTCCGCGTTCTACTGCCCGTCCGCGCGCACCACGCGAATCTCCGGATACGCCCCGTTCCAGTCCTGCGAAACCCCATCAAAAATCAGCCGGAAGTCACGCCCATCTCCCGGCCTCAGTGGCGCGGCCGACACCGGCTCCACATCAACATAGGGTTCCCGCATCCGGATGAGCTTCAGCGGCACCGTCTCGTTCTGCGCCACTTCCTTGGCAAAATCCCGGAACAGTACCTGCACCGCAATCCCGGTCACCGTCTTCTTTCCGGTGTTCTCAATGTGACCATCCACATACGTCACCTTGCCGCCGGCCAGGTTACTCGACTCGCTCATCACCAGGGCGGAGATCGGCAGATTCGCCGCATACGGGTCCGGCCTGGCTGAGATGGGCGTCACCGTCGGCCCCGTCTTGCCATGCTGAAACACCACCACCAGCACAACAAGCACCACCGCCACCACGCCAGCGGCAATCGCCAGCGGAAGCCAGTTGCGCTCCCGCGACTCACGCGGAACCAAACCCAATGGAGAATTCGTACTCACGTGTGGATTCTACATCCCTCCAGAAAGGAATGGCGGGTTCCTCTTCGTTCTTCTCAATAGCACTGTTGACGATCAGCAGGCTGCCGATAACCAGAGCACAGGATCCAGGGACGCACCGGCGCTTTCGCCCGCGGGTCCCACCTTTGGTGGATACACAACCAGCCCAAACGGGGTTTTACTTGTAGTCGAAAAAAGAAGCAGCGATTCTCTCCGGAACTGAATCTTACCCAGAGAACGTCGCAGAAAGGCTCCGGCCATGGTTCTTCAGAACGTCACATCTCGCTCCGCACCCTGCGACAACTGTGCCGACCGTGCCTATCAGGTCCTCACCATCGGAGCCATGCTGCTCGTCTTCGCCACCGCCTGGGTCTTCTAGCGCGCAGTCCCCTACTTCCGCGGAGTGCCCAGCCGCACCAGCGCCAGCACAAACCAGCCGATCGTCCCCAGAACCACCACCAGAAACGGCGGCATCACCAGTGGAAACGCCTTCCCCTGTCCGCTTCGCGCCGCCTCGATGATCATCCACTGCAGCACCAGGAACAGGCAGGCCAGCTCCGCCCGCAGCCACGCAATCATCTCCAGCGTCAACTCCTGCGCCCGCTCCCGGAACTCCGGCCGCACCTGCACCGGATAGTTGAATGCCCCCGGAAACCGCGCGACCACCCCCATCGCCAGGTACACGCCCGCTCCAATCACCGGCAGCAGCAGGAGCATCGCAGGCGAACCCCATCCGTTCGCATTCCCCGCGGCATCAAAATGCGTCGGAATCCGCTCCGGCAGCGCGTCCGGGCCCCATACCGCCCGGTACGTGATCCACGCGTTCAATGCAAAGGTGAACCAACCCAGCGAGATGAGCGTTCGGCGCATGGCCCCTCTTTCTCTTGCGTGCAATCTGCCCCTCAGCATACTCCGCCCGCCAGCCGTGGCAGAGCCCTCACCCAAACCGCGCCCGCTTCACCGTTTGCCGGAAGTCCTCGCCCTGCAGCTCAATCCGCACGCACATCTCCGCCAGCCGCGACCGCATCCGGTCCCCAATCCGGTCCCCCAGCGTGTCCTCATTCCGCGCCGGCTTGCCGCCCTCCGCCTTGAAGCCTCCGCCCGCCGGCAGGTCCGCATAGTTCGTCGTGATAATCGTCGTCAGCTTGTCGTTGTAGCGCGTATTCAGAATCAGCGCCACCGTATCCCATACCCACTCATTCGGCTTCTGCGCGCCCAGGTCGTCCAGCACCAGCACCTCGGCCTCAAACACCGGCTTCAGCAGCTCCAGCTCCGTCGTCGCCACCTGCGGGTTATAGCTGTTCTGAATGTTCTTCAACAGCTCCCGGTAGTCGCAGAACAAACCGCGCACACCGCGCTCCTGCACCAGCCGCTGCAGCACGCCCACCGCCAGGTGCGTCTTGCCCAGCCCGGCCGTGCCCACAAACATCAGCCCGTTGCCGCCCGTCTCCACCGGATACGCCTCGGCAAACTTCCGCGCCTTCATCAGCGCGTGCCCCAGCGACGCATTCGCCCCGTTAAACGCCGTCTCATACGTGTCCAGCGAGCAGTGCCGGTAGCGTTCAGGAATCCGCGCCGCCTTCAGCCGCCGGTGATACCTCGCCATCTGCTGGCACTCGCACGCCCGCGTCCGCAGCACCCCGTCCGCCGACCGCTCCTCAATCAGCCCCACGTCCCCGCAAATCGCACACTCACTCATGCTCTACAAAGCCTAGCGCATCCACGCCCCGCACACCCCCGTGCACAAACCCCCACGCAATGTGGAAAAGCACGCCCCCACCAGCCACCCACGGAACGATCCGAGAGCCCCAGCTCCCCGAAATCCAACTCAATCCAGAAGGGCCTTCACCAGATTGCGTCAAATCGTCGGCGCCAGGTTCCCCAGGTCTCGCCTCTGAACCCTGGAAAGCACGAACCCATCCCCGCCGACAACGAGCTGAAAGCTGATAGCTAAAAGCTGGTCAGAAAGCCCCTGCGTCTTTCCACCCCCCTAACCTCGTCTCCTCATCAACGTCTATCTAGCGGCACGCGTGCCCTGGACGATCCCGTCCCCTCTGGGCGCATCCTCTCCTGGGCGACCAAAGGGAGATGCATGAGCAACTCCGCGCGGCATCACAATATCCTCGCTCGCTTCGCCTCCCTCGCCAGCCCCCACCGCATCCACACCCTTGCACGGCTCCACAGGAGGTGGTTTGTGAACACCGCAGTCCTTCGCAGCACGCTGTTTTCCTGCTCTCTTACTCTTTCCCTGCTGGGGATCGTCTTGCCCGCCCCGCTGTGCCTTGCCCAGCTCCCAGACCAGCCTGCGGCAGATCCCCTGCCCCTGGTTCACCCCGTCCTCCAGTGCTCCCAGCTCAAGCAGCTCGACATCAGCGCTGCCGTCGGCGCAAAGACGCACATCACCGTCGCCGCGCCCATCGCGGACGGCCAGCCCGCTCCCTACTGCCACGTCACTGGCTACGTCGAGCCGATGGTCCACTTTGAGCTTCGCCTGCCCCTCGCCACCTGGACTCAGCGCTACGTCCAGACCGGCTGCGGCGGACTCTGCGGCACCCTGGAAATCCGTCTCGGCAATGCCCAGGGCTGCATCCCCGCCGACCGCGGCGAGCTTGCCCTCGCCTCCACTGACATGGGCCACTCCGGCGCCATGGACGGCTCCTTCGGCGACGACAACCGCCTCCGCATTGACTTCGCTTATCGCGGCGTCCACGTCACCGCCCTCGCCGCCAAGGCCATCATCGCCGCCTTCTACGGCCAGCAGCCCCGGTACTCCTACTTCACCGGCTGCTCTGACGGCGGACGCGAGGCACTCATGGAAGCCCAGCGCTTCCCCACCGATTTCAACGGCATCACCGCCGGCGCCCCAGCCATGAACTTCACCACGCAAAACACCTTCTACCATGGCTGGAATGCCCTCCGGAACACCGATGCCACGGGCAAGCCCATCCTCACCGCCGACAAGCTCCCCATCCTCCACCGCGCCGCTCTCCAGGCCTGTGACGCCGCCGACGGCCTCCAGGACGACCTCATCAGCAACCCCATCGCCTGCCGCTTCGACCCCGGTGTCACCGCCTGCAAGCCCGGCCAGAGCCCCGACCAATGCCTGACACCTGCTCAGGTGCAGGCCGCGCGAGACATCTATGCCGGCGCCCAGGACACCAGCGGCAAAAAGCTCGTCCTCAGTGGCCCTCTTCCCGGCTCAGAGCTCGGGTGGACCGGTGTCTTCGTCCCGTTTCCTGGCGACGATCGCATCATGAGCTCCATGGTCGCCACCGGCTCGCTCAAGCACCTCGTCTACCTGAAAAATCCGCCCGACGACTACACCCTCAGGAACCTGAAGTTCACCCGCGCATCGTTCACCGTCACCACCCAGTTGCACGGCCTCTACGATGCCACGGACCCCTACCTCGGACCCTTCGCCCGCAGCGGCGGCAAGCTCATCCTCTGGCACGGGCTCGCCGATCCGCACATCTCGCCGCTCAACACCATCGCCTACTACACCGCCATGAGCCAGCTCATGGGAGAGGCGGAGGTGCAGAAGTTTGCCCGCCTCTACCTCTTCCCCGGCGGCTCTCACTGCGGCGGTGGTGAGGGTCCCTTTCAGTTCGATCTCCTCAGCGTCCTCATCGCCTGGGTCGAACAGGGCTCCGCGCCCCGCGAGATCGTCGCCTCCCAGCAGCAGCCCCAGCCCGCCGGTCCCATCGCGGGCGTTCCCGCCGAGGCGCCCACCGGCTTGCCGCACGTCGGCAGTCACCAGCCTCCGCCCATCCCGGACCGCACCCGTCCCGTCTACCCCTATCCGCTCACCGCAAAGTACGCGGGCACGGGCAGCCTCAACGATGCACGCAACTTCGTCGCAGGCCCAGCCGACCCCGTCCCCGCGGAAAAGCTCCGATGGCTCGGCAGCTCCTTCTACACTCCGCACTACCAGCTCTGGTGCGAGGCCGATGCCACAGGCCCCATGACCTGCAAGCCCGGCGAGTAGGCGCAGACGACTCTGCATCAAAGACCCGGCCGTGGCTTGCTTGAAGCAGCCCATCCACCCAGCGAGGTCGTCTCCACTGGGTCCATCCAAGGGCGCCAGACGCATGTGCCAGTCCTGCAGGCCAAACCACTTACTCGCCGCAACCTGAAGTCGCAGAAGACCCACTTCCCGCCCCGGACGAATCCACCGCCCCCTCATTTATCCGAAAAGCCGCTAGAACTCTTCCTAGTGTTCATGGCGGACAGCACGCCCTATCCTCTCCCGGAAGGGGCGAAGTGTGAACAGCGGATTCTGCGGGCTGTTCGTCCCTGATCACCAGATGGCCTCGGATGCTTCAGGAACAAACCGGCTTGGCGGAAATGCTTAGGGCGCTCCCTCCACCTCGGATCTGGAAAGTGACAATGAAGATCTCACATCTGATTGCTTCAGGCGTCCTGCTCATGGCTTCCCCTCTTCTTGCAAGAGACAAGGTTGACGTGTTGGTCATGAACAACGGCGACCGCTTCACCTGCGAAATCAAGGCGCTCGACAGCGGAGTCTTGTACATCGGTTTGGATTACGTCCAGGGCACGGTCCAGGTCGATTGGTCAAAGGTGAGGCGTGTCGAGAGCAAGCAGCTCTTCCTCGTCAGAACACAAGACGGCCGAAACTTTACCGGCGCGCTCTCCATGGAAGAGGCTGAAGTGGCTCGCACGCTGCGCATTGAAACCGTGGAGAATGCCGGTGGGACCGTGATGCTGGGGCACAAAGAGGTGGTGGGAATCAATCAGACTTCGGACAGCTTCTGGCGCCGCTTCAGTGGGGCGATCAATGCGGGCTCCACCTACACCAAGGCGAACCAGACGACGCAATACTCCTTAGGTGCAAATGCAGATTACCTGCGGGAAAGATGGTCATCGGGCGCAAACTACAATTCCAATCTAACGGGCAGCACCGGGGTTGCGACCTCCACCCGCAATAACCTCACAGCATACTTCCGTCATCTCATGCGCTGGGATAACTGGTTCTACACGGGGATTGGCTCTCTCCTGCAAAGCACCGAGCAGAATATTCAGGTCCAGAGTGTTCTCGGAGCCGGAATCGGCCGGTACGTGAAGAACACAAATCGTTCAACGATCAACATCTTCAGCGGCCTCGCCTACCAGAACACAAGCTACAGTGCAAATGGAGGCGGTACCCCCGGCCAGAACACAGCCGCCGCCATGGTGGGCGTGGATGCAGGACTCTTCAAGTTCGACAAGACCAAACTGACCCTTGAAGCCACGACATTCCCGGCGCTCAACCAGCCGGGCCGCGTGTACAACAACTTGAACACGACGTATTACCTCAAGTTTCTGGGCGACCTTACCTGGAACGTCTCGTTCTACGGCAGCTGGGATAATCAGCCGCCCGCACACTTCTCGGGCAGTGACTACGGAACGACCTTCGGACTGGGCTGGACCTTCGGAAATTACAACAGTATCAACAAATAGATCGCCACAGCATCCGTGCCGCAACAGCTTGCTGGACGTCCTCGCGCGAGCGCGCAATCAAGCCGAATCCGCCCCATCCGCCATGCCCATCCATGAATTCAGTTGGCTGCCTGCGCCCTCTCCTTCCCAGCGAAATAAAAATAGGCGCCGACACTCAGGGAATTCGTCACAACCGCAATGATGTTCCATAGGACAACCGGGCGCGACACAATCAGCAAGCCGTAGTAGACCCACAGCACCTGAAATGTACCCATGATGGCGCACATCCTCGGGCTCATGCCCTTGCTGGACCTGCGCCGCAACATGGCAATCAGATCGGGCAGGGCCGCAAAAGTCGTTCCGAAGCCCGCCACCAGGCCAACGATTTCCGAACGTTGAAAACTTGGGAGAAGCAGGCTCTTGGTGTTGTGCGGAACCAGTTCTTCGCATCCGCAAAGCGCAAGAACGCTGACAAGGAAAAGAGCGGCTTTCCAGGGGGCTAGGCGATTCATTCTGCCTCCATGCGCCTGCAGCACGCGCTCCAAAGCACACGAACCATTGCAGACTAGCAGGGACATGGAAAGGCGGAATACTGGCAAAACGACCAGATGCCACATGGGCGGCCCACGCACGATCTCTATCAGCAACAGGATGTTGGGAGCTCTGCCCCGTTCATCGCGGCCTTATCGCGATGAGCGGGTCCCAAGACGAGGCCGGCGGGTCGGGCAGGTGCCCCAGGCAACGGGGTCCCCACGGACAGGTCCTCGTCCGTGGCGTGGAGGTGCCTCGCCTTCGGGCACCTGGGAAAGCACGAACCCTGCCCACCCAGCCGAAAGCTGCTTTTCGTCAAGACCCTCCGCGCAGGATTCCTTCTAACCTGTTCATTCCGCTCGCCAAAAACATCGCGCCGCTTTGCATGTTCACCCCCGTCCAAAGCGCACAATAGAAACAATCATGCCCATGCCCTCATCCAATCCATTCTTCGCTGCCTCGCTCGCAGTGTCAGGAATCCGTGCGGGTCAAAATGTCAGGTATGCGCCCGGTCCGTACCCCGCGGAGATACCCCCTCCCCCCCTGCAATATTTTTCTTTTCCACAAATTCCTTGCATGTTTTGG
>JBAUTX010000138.1:0-11113 GCA_049582405.1 Occallatibacter sp.
AGTCAAGCCCAATTAAATGGGGAAAGCTCGGGTCCAGGAAGTCCATCTTCCAGCTAAGCTCCAAGATCATGCCGTCAAAGGGCCGTTCAAATTTATATTCGAAGCCGCCAACCCAAGCAGGACGCCCATCGGGCCTTAGCGGTATCACAAGCTTGTAACCTCTCGCATGAATGATTTCGGTTGCCCTCCCCAGATCTTCCCAGCGAATTAACAAATCCAGGTCGCCCGCGGCGCGAAGGGTGATGTCGCCGTAAATCTGGGCAGCCAATACGACGCCCTTGAAGGGCATCACGTCGATCTTCGCCGCATGGAATGCTTCGAGGACTTGCAGCAGTTCCGCAGCTCGGGCCAGGTTCAGCAGACTGTGCCGCTCGCGCACTCGGGCAAGCTTCTGCGCTGCGGCAACCGGCAGAGCTGCGCCGGTTCCCTCCAGCACGGCATGGCAAAGAGGACCGATGCGGTGCTGCTCCGCAAGCGCAATGAATGCATCCCAGTCTTGAATGGGACCAGTCGGTGCAGCCCCTGCTCCGGAAAGGTTCCGGGGATCGCATCGTACGATGAAGCGGAGCAGGTCTACGATGTCTTGATTCGACTGCATGCAGCTCCCCACAGCTGGTATGCTGGACTGTTCTCCAGCGTACCGCAGAACGACATCATGCGGCGATAGCGCCCACTTTGGCTCGGAGGTGCATCTCCGAGCCCTTTGATCGCAGAAGTCTGGACGGTTGAGTCCCTCAGGGAAGACGGTCATGTTGTGCTTCCTACGGTTGGGCTGTGCCGGCCAGCAGGAGTCTCTTTCAGCAATGACGCGGGTTCATTCACTTCTTGTCACCGGCGGCGCGGGATTTATCGGCTCCAACTTCGTGCTCCACATGCTCGGCGGCCGCCCGGATGTGCATGTGGTGAACCTCGACCTCCTCACCTATGCGGGGAACCCGGAAAATCTGGCTTCCGTCAACGGTGATCCGCGCTACCGCCTCACCCGGGGCGATATCTGCGATGCCGCGCTAGTGCGCTCCTTGCTTGCCGAATTCCGGCCGGACGCCATCGTGCATTTCGCAGCGGAGAGCCACGTGGACCGCTCCATCACCGGCCCCGATGCCTTCGTCCGCACCAACGTGCAGGGCACGTTCACGCTCCTCGAAGAGGCCCGGAAATACTGGACCGGACTCGACGAAGATGCGCGCCGTGATTTCCGTTTTCTGCATGTCTCCACCGACGAGGTCTATGGAACACTCGGCCCGGACGATCCGGCATTCGCCGAGACCACGCCGTACGCGCCCAACAGCCCCTATGCCGCTTCCAAGGCGGCCTCAGATCACTTCGCGCGGGCCTACTTTCACACCTATGGCCTGCCGGTGCTCACCACCAACTGCTCGAACAACTATGGCCCATACCAGTTTCCGGAAAAGCTCATCCCGCTGATGATCCTCAACGCGCTGGAAGGGAAGCCGCTGCCGGTCTACGGGGATGGCCAGAACGTGCGCGACTGGCTCTTTGTGGAAGACCACTGTGCGGCGATTCGTACCGTACTCGAACGCGGCCGTCCAGGCGAAACGTACAACATCGGAGGCAACAGCGAGCGCAAGAACCTCGACGTGGTGACTGCGATCTGCGATCTGGTCGACGAACTGCGGCCCAACCCGGCGCTCGGTTCCCGGCGCAAGCTCATTACCTACGTCAAAGACCGCCCCGGCCACGACCGACGCTATGCCATCAACGCCAGCAAAATTGCCAGCGAGCTCGACTGGCGGCCCTCTGAACCTTTCGAGAGCGGGCTCCGCAAGACCGTCGCCTGGTACCTGCAGAATGATGCATGGGTGCAGAGCGTCCGCACGGGCGCCTATCTTGAGTGGATCCTCAAGAACTACGGGGAAAGGGCTGCATCATGAAGGGCATCATTCTTGCCGGCGGTTCCGGTACGCGCCTCCATCCAGTCACGCATGTCGTCTCCAAGCAACTCCTTCCGGTCTACGACAAGCCGATGATCTACTACCCGCTGACCACGCTCATGCTGGCCGGTCTGCGCGAGATCCTCATCATCTCCACGCCGCAGGACCTGCCCCGGTTCCGCGATCTCCTCGGCGACGGCTCCCGGTGGGGCATTCAGCTCCAGTACGCCGTCCAGCCCAGTCCGGACGGCCTCGCACAGGCCTTCCTCATCGGCCGCGAGTTCATCGGCAATGACACCTGCGCGCTCATTCTCGGCGACAACATCTTCTACGGCCAATCCTTTGCGAAAGCACTGCAGTCCGCGGCCCAAATCACATCGGGCTCCGTTGTCTTTGCTTATCCGGTGACAGACCCCGAGCGCTACGGTGTGGTGGAATTTGACGCAAAGGGCCATGCCATCAGCATCGAAGAAAAGCCCAAGCAGCCTCGCTCCCGCTATGCAGTTACGGGCCTCTATTTCTACGACACCGACGTGGTCCGCCTTGCCGCATCGCTGAAGCCATCGGACCGTGGCGAGCTGGAAATCACCGACCTCAACCGGCTCTACCTCGAAGCAGGCATGTTGAAGGTCAACGTCATGAGCCGAGGTATGGCCTGGCTCGACACCGGAACCCACGACTCGCTGCTTGAAGCAGCCCTATTCGTCCAGACCATCGAACGGCGCCAGGGACTCAAGATTGCCTGCCCCGAGGAGATCGCCTATCGCATGGGCTACATCGACGCAGCCAGGCTTGAGGAACTGGCGCAGCCTGTCCGCAAGAGCGGCTACGGCAAGTATCTTCTGGCCCTCCGCGATGAGCCACGCATCTCGCTTACGGAGCAGGAAGGATGAAGGTCACCGAAACCGCTCTCCCCGAAGTCCTGCTAATCATCCCGACGATTCATCGCGACTCTCGCGGCGCCTTCTGGGAAACCTGGAACGAGCGCAGCATGGCTGAAGCAGGCCTTCCTGGCCGCTGGGTACAGGACAACTTCTCCCTCTCAAAGAAAAACGTCGTGCGCGGCATCCACTACCAGGTCGTTCAGCCGCAGGGCAAGCTTGTCCGCGTTACGCATGGTGCCGTCCTCGATGTCGCCGTCGACTTGCGGCGCAGCTCGCCGCACTTCGGCAAGCACGTTGCCGTCGAGCTCACCGGCGACAACGGCCAGATGCTCTGGATCCCCGCGGGCTTCGGCCACGGCTTCGTTGTCCTGTCCGATGTCGCCGGCTTCGCCTACAAGGTCACCGACTTCTATTCGCGGGAGGGCGAGCGCACCATCGTATGGAATGACCCCGACCTCGCCATCGCCTGGCCCATCGACGCGCAGACTGCTATCGTCTCCGAGAAGGACGCACAGGGAGCGCGTCTCGCAGAGGCCGAGGTCTTCGCGTGACGGCTTCGCCCCGTATCCTCATCCTCGGCGCCCATGGCCAGCTCGGTCGCGAACTCCAGCGCAGCTTCGCCGATGCTGGAGAAGTCATCGCCCACTGCCACGACACCGCCGACCTCTCGCGCCCTGATGAGCTTCGTGCCATCGTGCGTGAATCCGCGCCGCAGCTCATCCTCAACGCCGCTGCCTACACCGCTGTCGATCGCGCCGAGTCCGAGCCGGAGCTCGCCCGCGCCATCAACGCGTACGCTCCCGCCATTCTTGCGGAAGAAGCACTGCGTGCCAACGCGCTCTTCTTCCACTACTCCACGGACTACGTCTTCGACGGCAGTAAGACCACACCCTGGATCGAGACCGACGCGCCCCATCCGCTCAACGTCTACGGGCAAACCAAGCTCGAAGGCGAGCAGGCCATCCAGCAGATCGGCGGGCGCGCGTTCATCTTCCGCACCAGTTGGGTCTACGGACCCCACGGCAAGAACTTTCTGCTCACCATGCTTCGTCTCGGGCGTGAGCGCAAGCAGCTTCGCGTCGTCGACGACCAGATTGGCGCACCTACCAGTTCCATCCAGCTCGCCGATGCCACCCGCCGCATCGCAGACCAGATTCTCAGCGGCAACACTCCCGCGGATTCGGCCCGCATCTATCACATGACCTGCTCCGGCTCCACGTCCTGGTGCGGCTTTGCGCGTGCCATCTTCGAGAGGGCCGAGCGGATCCTGCATACCCCCGCGCCTGAAGTTGTGCCCATTCCAACGTCGGAATTCCCCACGCCCGCGCGTCGTCCCGCCTATTCCGTTCTTTCGGATGAAAAGCTCTTTCAGACCTTCGGCGTCCGCCTCGCTCCCTGGCAGATTGCGCTCGAAGAAGTGATGGTTCGACTCGCGCCGTAGGCTACGCAGCCTTCAACCCAGCAGGGCGTTGATCTGATCGCGTAGCACGGCCACTTCCTGCCGCAGTTCCGCCACGTCCGCTTCCAGTTGCGCCATGCGCTCCGCCTGGCTTGCATCGCCGGTCACGGCCGGCGTCGCTTCGCTGCGCGTCCGACCCTCCACGGCGCCCGAGAGCAAATGCGCGAACCGCGACTCCTTTGTCCCCGGCTGCCGTGGCAGCGCGCTCACCAGCGCAGGCTCGCGTGTCCTCAGCTTCTCCAGCCCCGCAACCACATCGCTGATCTCTGCAAAGCTGTGCATCCGCTCCGTGCGCCCGCGCAGCTCGCCTGGGGTCTGCGGGCCGCGCAGCAGCAGCACGCAGAGCAGCGCCGTCTCCGCCCGCGTCAGGTTAAAGGCCTCGCCCAGCCAGTGCTCGTACTTCGCTACGCGGCCTTCCGCCCCGCGCGCCGCGCCCGCAAGTTGCTTCTCTTCCAGCCCGAGCAAGGCCTCGCGCACGTCGTCCTCGCTGAGTTGCATCACCGGCTCGCGGTTCGACCGCTGATTGCATGCATTGACCAGCGCGTTAAGGCTCAGCGGATAATACTCGGGCGTCGTGATTTCCTTTTCTACCAGCGCGCCCAGAACGCGCGCCTCCGCCTCCGACAAAACAATTCCTTCCGGCAACCCCATAGGTCTATTCTGCCACCGGGACTTCAACAGCCTGGGCTTCCATCTCTTCTTCGCGCTCGCTGCGATGCCGCGTCAGCAGGTAATACACTACCGGCGTCACCACCAGGCTCAGCACCATCGAGATCGTCAGTCCGCCGATTACCGCAATCGCCAGTGGCTGCAGCATCTGCGAGCCCGCGCCCAGCGCAAACGCCAGCGGCAGCATCCCGCACACCGCCGCAATCGCCGTCATCACAATCGGCCGCAGCCTGCGCTGCGCCGCGTGAATCATCGCATCCGCAGCCGAGGCTCCCGCGGCGCGAAACTTCTCATCCGCGTCCAGCAGCAGAATGCCGTTCTTCGCCACAATCCCGATCACCATGATCAAGCCCATGAACGAGGCCACGTTGAAGGTCGTGTTCGTTACCAGCAGCGCCAGAATCACGCCCGAGATCGACAGCACGGAAGACGTGAGAATCGCAATCGGGGCAGGGAAGTTCCGAAACTCCGTCAGCAGCACACCGAACACCAGCGCCAGTGCGAGCAGCAACACCTGCAGTAAGTCACGAAATGATTTCTGCTGCTCCTCGTAGGTCCCGCCATACTCCACCCGGACCGAGGCCGGCAGATGCAGCTCATCCACTGTCTGCCGCACGCGCGCCATTCCCGTT
Source organism: Occallatibacter sp. (assembly GCA_049582405.1). Taxonomy (GTDB): domain Bacteria; phylum Acidobacteriota; class Terriglobia; order Terriglobales; family Acidobacteriaceae; genus Telmatobacter. The sequence continues at coordinate 5,537 of JBAUTX010000138.1, forward strand.
CCCAGATCAGACCCCTCCAGCCTGCCCGTCACCACAACCAGCCGCTGCAGGTTCTCGCGGCGAATCTCGTTCTGCGGAGGCAGTTGCTGCATCGTCGCAAGCGAACCCAACGTCGCCGTGTGCCCAGTGCTGCTGTTGAATACCGTGTTTTGAATCGCATCCAGGGACGTGCGGTGCTCGTCGCTCAGCCGCACCCGAATCGTATACGGGCGGTCGTTGGCAATCAGCGGATCGCTCGTTGGTAGCCCATCCAGAATCGCTGTCGCATCCTGTGAGACCTCCGCCGGCGTAAAGCCCATCCGTGCTGCCACCACAGGATCCACCTGGAAGTTCGTAGCCGGCCCGCTGATCGTGTTTTCAATCCCGTTCTGTACGTCCACCACACCGGGAATCTTGCCGATTGCGTCGCCCACGCGGGGCCCAAGCTGCGTCAGCGTCGCCTCATCGTTCGAGAAGATCTTGATCTGGATGGGCTCCGGGGCATTCGAGAGGTCGCCGATCATGTCCTGCAGCACCTGCGTGAACTCGATATCCAGCTCCGGCTCCGTGGCGCGAATCTTCGCGCGCACGTCAGACATCACCTCGTCGATGTCGCGGCTCCGGTGCGACTTCAGCTTCACCGTAAAGTCGCCCGTGTTGGCTTCCGTCACGGCTGCCAGTCCCATCTGCAGGCCCGTTCTGCGCGATGTGATCTCCACCTCCGGCGTATCGCGCAGGATGCGCTCTACGTGCTGCAGCACGCGATTCGTCTCTGAGAGCGAGCTGCCCGCCGGCATGATGTAATCCAGCACGAAGCCGCCTTCATCCATCTCCGGCAGCAGGTCCGAGCCCAGCGCCTGATAGCCCAGCCACGTCCCCATCACCAGCAGCACGCACGCTGCGCCCAGCCACAGCGGCTTCGCCAAAGCCCAGTCCAGCACGCGACGATGAATCTGCAAGACCTTCGTCATGAACCGTCCCGCCGCATGGTCGTGGCCGCTTTCGTCTTTGTGCTGTTGGTGCAGCAGCACCAGGCTCAGCCCCGGCGTCCACGTCAGCGCCAGCACCAGTGAAGTCAGCAGCGACGCAGCCATCGTGATGGCCAGCGCGCGAAAGAAGCTGCCCGTCACGCCGGTTGTTGCGATCAGCGGCACAAACACCACCACCGGCGTGATGGTCGAGCCAATGAGCGGCGTCGTAATCTCCTTCAGCGCCTTGCGCACCGCCTCGGCGCGGCTCTCGCCCGCGTCGCGATGCATCACGATGTTCTCCACCACCACGATGGCATCGTCAATCACCAGGCCAATCGCGGCCGCCAGCCCACCCAGGGTCATCAGGTTGAAGCTTTGCCCGATCGCCCACAGCACCACGATCGTCACCGCAATCGTGACCGGAATCACGAGTCCTGCAATCAGCGACGAGCTCCAGTCGCGCAGAAAGAGAAACAGGATCAAGCAAGCCAGCAGCAGGCCAATCACAATCGCATCGCGCACGCTTCCAATGCTGTCCCGCACCAGTTGCGACTGGTCATAGAACGGCTCCAGCTTTACGCCCGGCGGCAGCTTCTTGCGCAGTTGCGCTACTTCCGCTGATACAGCATCTGCGACGGCAACCGTGTTGCTCGAAGGTTGCCGCGCAATCGTGATCAGTACTGCCTGCTTGCCGTTGGCCGTCACCGTCGTGTAGACCGGCATCGTTGCGTTTTCCACCGTCGCGACATCGGCCACGCGCACCGGTGCGCCCGTCGCCGCGGTCTTCACGACCAGTTGCCGCAACTGGTCGGCGTCATGCACCTGGGCGCCCACCAGCCCAAGAATCAATTGGTGGTTCGCCTCATACAGCCCCGGTGAGTCCACGATGTTCGACGCCTGAATCGCATTCACCAGGTCCGTGATCGTCACGCCATCATTGGCCAGCAGTGCCAGGTTCGGAATCACGTGATACTCCGGCACCTGTCCGCCCTGCACCAGCACCGTGCTCACGCCGGCCACTCGGTTCAGCGGTGGCTTCAGATCATAGGTAGCGAGCTCCCACAGCTGCGTCTGTGGCACCGTGTCCGACGAAAGGCTGTAGCCCAGAATTGGAAACGTCGCAAAGGTCAGCCGGTTCGTCGTGATGCGCACCGTGGGTGGCAGCACCTGCTCCACCTTGCTCAGCGCTGCATCCACCAGCTGCAGGGAGAGCACCATGTCCGAGTTCCAGTCGAAGAACAGGCTTACTTCCGCGGACCCGCGGCTTGTAATCGAGCGCACCGTGCGCAGTCCCGGCACGGCATTCACCGCGTCCTCAATAGGGCGCGTGATCGTCACCTCCATCTGGTCCACCGGCATCACGCCGTTGTCCACGCCGATCACCACGCGCGGAAAATTTGTCTCTGGAAAGACGGAGATCGGAACGCGCAGCGCCAGATAGATGCCTGCAATCGTCAGCACCGCGGCGAAAAAGAAGATCGTGCGCGTGGAGCGCGCCAGCCAGAAGGGCTTATGCGCGGCCGGGTCCGAGGTCGGCAGCGGCATCAGTCATCCCCTCCGCGATCGGCGCCCTTGGGTTTCGCATCGTCCTCTTCTGCTGGACCTACCTTCACCTTGGTGCCGTTATCCAGGCCGTACGCGCCGCCCGTGATCACCATATCGCTCGGGCCCACGCCGCTCAGCACCTGCACATCCTCGCCGTCCACGATGCCCACCGTCACTGCCTTGCGCTGCGCGGTTCCATCGGAACCAATCACCATCACCGACTTGCTGCCATCCTGCGCCGTCAGAATGGCCGATGCTGGAACCTTCCATGCCTGCGCGATCGTGCGTCCTGTAATCGACGCCTTCACGGGTGTGCCTACTTTCAGCTTTCCCGCCTTGTTGTCGATCTTCAGCCACACCTCTACCGTCGTGCTGCCGGGGTCCAGCGCCGGACTGATCAGGCTCACCGTTGCCGGCACGGGCTTGTCCACGCCCTGCACGCTCACCGTCGCCTGATCGCCCACCTTCATCATTTGCACCAGGCTCTGGCCCAGGTGCGTCTTTGCAATCAGCACCGACGTGTCCATCACCGTAATCAGCGGCGCGCCTGCCGCGGCCGTTTCGCCCGCAAACAGCGGCCGGTCCGTCACCACGCCGCGAATCGGGCTGCGAATCTCCGTGTAACTCACCACCGCTTCCGCAGCCTTGTACTTCCCCTCGGCTGAGGTCAACTGCCCTTCCGCGCCTTTCAGTGCTGCCTCGCGGCTCACCTGCTTCATCGATTGCAGATGCTTCGCCGCGCTGTCATACGCAGCCTGTGCCTGCACCAGCGCCGCCACCGCCGTGTCCAGATCGCGCCCCGGAATCGCGCCTTCCTTGAAGAGCTGTTTGCGGCTGTTCACAATGCTCTGGTTCAGCTCCAGGTTCGCCTTGGCCTGCGCGAAATCGAGCTCGGCCTTTTGCGTGTCTTCAGGAACCTGTGCCTTGGTCGCCGTTGCATAGGCAGCCTGCGCCGCTGTGTAGGCGCCCTTGCTGTCCAGCGCCGCCGCAGTAACGTCTCGGTTCTCCAGCACGGCCAGCAACTCACCCTCCTGCACCTTGTCTCCCCGCTGCACAAGGAATTTGCTCACCGGGGCGGAGATCTTCGGCTCAATCGCCGCCTGCGCCAGCGGCGTCAGAATCGCGTCCACCACAATGTGTTCGGCGATCGGCCCCTGTTCGGGGTGCTCGGCCTGGACGGTCACTTCGGGCGCCTGCTCGGCTTCTTTCTTGCAGCCGGTCACCACCAGCAGCGCCAAACCAGCTGCAGCAAACCCGGTGACCCTCCAGCGCACCCCGCGTTTCATTCTCCTCACGCTTCCCCCTCGCGTCATCCTTGCGTCCCTCATCGGCTTACATAGTCCCCGTCAGTTTCTGCAGCTCCGCCAGCGCCATCTGGTAGCGGACCCGTCCGTCCTCGCGCGCATTCTCTGCCGCCACATAGGCAGACTGCGCGTCCACCACCTCCAGCACGGTTGCGTCACCGCCCGTGTAGCGCATCTTCGTCAATCGCAGACTCTCGCCTGCGGTCGCAACACTCAGGTCGAGCGAGGCAAGCTGATCGCGTGCTGTCGCCGCCTCGTCATAGGCTTCATCAAGCTGCGCCACTAACTGCTTCTGCGTCGCGGTCAGCGCCACCTTGGCCGCGTCCCGGCGAATCTCGCTCTGCTTCACCTTGCGCTGGGTTGAAAGCCAGTCCCACACCGGAATATCCAGCGTAATCGCAGCCGAATAGCCCAGGTTGCGCACTCCTTCTGGTCCATTCACGGCGAATTGCGGTGCGTCAATACCGTAAGTCACGTCCAGGCCGACATCCGGCAGGTAGGCCCCGCGCGCCGCCTGTACATCGGCATTGCTTACGTCCAGCGCGGCCAGCGCACTGCGCAGGTCGGGATTGTTCTTCCCGGCTGCCGCCTGCACATCCTCGCGCGAAGCGAGCACCGGCGGGTTCTTCTCCGCCCCCAGCGTGTACGCTGTGTGCGGGTCCGGGAACAGCAGCACGGCCAGCTCGAGCCGCGCCTTTTCCGCCGCCAATTTCCCGTCAGAGAGGTCCCGTTCGCGCTGCTGCTGCTGCAGTTGTGCCTTCACCACGTCTGCATGCGCGCCCTCGCGTACCTGCTCGCGCTGCGTCGTCAGCTTGGTAAATGCCTCTGCTTCGCTCTCCGCGGTCTGCGCCACGGCCACCTTTTCGTCCGCTGCCGCCAGGCCATAGTAGAGCGCCGTTACTGCCGCCACGAGCCCACGCCGCGCCACCTCCAGCTGAGCCTCCGCCAGAGCCGCCGTCGCATCCGCTCGATGTACCGCTGCAACGCCGGCCAGCCCGACCGTCTCGTTTACCACTGCCTGGCTCATGTACTCATGAATGGCGTTGTTGGCAATGAACAACGGCGCCTGCTGCGGCGGCAGGCCTGTACCTGTCTGGATGAACTGTCCATTGGGCTGCGTATAGAGCGCCTGGTTGTGGAAGAAAACGCTTGGCAGCAGCCCCGCCCGTGCAGTCATCCGGTCCAATGCGCTCGCGGCGCTATCCGCGCGGGCTGCAGCATAAGTGGGCTCATTGGCCTCCGCCCGCTTGATCGCCTCATCCAGCGTGATCTTGACGGGCTCCACGGGCGTGGCGCTTATGCTTTGCTGTGCCCACCCGTTGGGCGCGGCGATCCAGCCCACAGCCATTGCTGCAACCAGCACGGCGGTTCGCCGCACGTAACCGGCGCCTGCGCACCACCCCGCACTACCTCGTGATGCGGATGGTCGCCCATCTGGGAAGATTGCCTGCTGCCTCATAGTCCCATCCAGCATATAGCGGCAACCTTAATTTCACGTGAGCCTTTGGCTGAGCCCTCGCTGCAAAAATTGCAGCTGTCGGCGGCCTGGAATGGGGGTTCCCCGAATGACGTCGCAAGCGCGACCCGCCTCAAAGCCGTAGTGCACGGTTTCCATCGCATCAGCGGGTCATTCCCCAAAGTCCGTGAACCCGAATTTGGTCGCTGACTCCTGACCGTGCGACGGGGCATTCTGCGATACTAGTCAGTTATGCCTATCGCAGACCTCCAACAAGCTGCCCAGAAGATTGCCGGATTTCTCGCCTCCCTCAACAAGTTGG
>JBAUTX010000139.1:0-4995 GCA_049582405.1 Occallatibacter sp.
GTGCGGCGACTGACCAGTCGCTCGGGCGGACGCATTCTCGAAGAGGTGGTTAGAAAGCTGCGAATCTATGTGTTGGGATGGAAGGCTTACTTCCGGCTGGCGCAAACTCCGCGAGTCTGGCAGGAACTGGACAAGTGGATGCGGCATCGGATGCGTGCGATCCAACTCAAGCACTGGAAACGCGCTGAGACCATCTACTCGGAACTGCTGGCCCGGAAGGCATCTTCCGAAGTGGCGGCGCAGGTGGCGGGGAACTCTCGTCGCTGGTGGCGCAACAGCGGGATGCTCTTGAACTCTGTGCTGAACCTTGCCTGGGCGGACAGGTTGGGCATACCACGTCTCTGTTGACCTCAACTTCTTGAACCGCCGGATGCGGACCCGCATGTCCGGTGGTGTGGCAGGGGAGAGCGGGCGACCGCTCCCCCTATGCCGATTGCGCGGCGTTACCCCGCGCCCTCCAGCAGCTTCAGCAGACCCGCCTCGTCCAGCACCTGCACGCCCAGCGCGCGCGCCTTGTCCAGCTTCGATCCCGCCTCACTCCCCGCCACCACGTAGCTTGTCTTCTTGCTCACGGAGCCGGAGGTCTTCCCGCCCGCAGCTTCAATCCGCGCCTCGGCCTCATCGCGCGTCATCGTCGGCAGCGTCCCGGTCAGCACAAACGTCATCCCGGCCAGTTGTGTCGAGCGCTGTTTCTTCTCGGCGGTCAGCTCCACGCCCGCCGCGCGCAGATGCTCCACCAGCGCGCGATTCTTCTGCTGCGCAAAGAACTCCACAATGGCCTCCGCAATCCGCGGACCCACTTCCTCCACGCGCTCCAGCTCCTCCGCGCTCGCATCCATCAGCGCATCCATCGAGCCAAACTCCTCGGCCAGCAGTTCCGCCGTGCGCTCCCCCACAAAGCGGATGCCCAGCCCCATCAGCACGCGCGCCAGCCCCGCTTTCTTGGAGCGCTCAATCTGCTCCACCAGCGCCGTCGCTGACTTCTCCGCAAACCGCTCCAGCCCGGCCAGCTCCTCCACGGTCAGCTTGTAGAGATCCGCGACGCCGCGCACCATCCTGCGCTCCAGCAGCTGCTGCACCACAGCCTCGCCCAGCCCTTCAATGTTCATCACCTCGCGCCGCCCAAAGTGCAGCAGGCTCTCGCGCAGCTTTGCCGGGCAGTCGGCATTCACGCAGCGAAAATCCACCTCGCCCTCGGCGCGCACCACCGTGCTGCCGCACTCCGGGCATTCTGTCGGAAAGGGAAAACTGTGCTTCCCGCGCGGATGGTCGGCGTCGTGAATCACCTCCACCACCTTGGGAATCACGTCGCCGCCGCGCTCCACCTTCACCCAGTCGCCCAGCTTCAGCCCCAGCCGCTCGATGAAGTCCGCATTGTGCAGCGTGGCGCGGCTCACCGTCGTGCCGCCGATGAAGACCGGTTCCAGCTCCGCCACCGGCGTCAGCTTGCCCGTGCGTCCCACCTGCACCGTGATGCTGTGCACCTTCGTCGTGCCCGCGCGCGCCGTGAACTTGTACGCAATCGCCCAGCGCGGCGCGCGGCCCGTATAGCCCAGCCGCAGCTGCGTCGCGTGCGCGTCCACCTTCAGCACCACGCCGTCAATCTCGTAGCCCAGCGCCTCGCGCTTCGCCTCCGCATCGTCGATGAAGGCGGTCATCTGCTCCACCGTCTTCACCAGATTCCGGTGCGGATTCACGCGAAAGCCCAGCGCCGCCAGCGCATCCAGCGTCGCCCCTTGCCCCCGCGGCCAATACTCGCCCTCCACCAGCAGAAAATACGCGTACACATCCAGCCGCCGCGTCGCCACGATGCTCGGCTCCAGCGTGCGCAGCGTGCCTGCCGCCGCATTGCGCGGATTCACCGCCGCCGGCAGCCCCTGCTGCTCGCGCTCCTCGTTCAGGCGCGCAAAGGCCGCCGCAGACATCACCGCCTCGCCCCGCACCTCAAACGCCTGCGGCAGTTCCAGCTTCTTCAGTACTGCGGCAGGAATCGTCAACGGCACGCTGCGAATCGTGCGAATGTTCGTCGTCACGTCTTCGCCCGTCTGCCCGTCGCCGCGTGTTAACCCGGCCACCAGGCTCGCGGCTCCGCCGTCCGCAGGCCCGTAACGCAGCGCCACGCTCAGCCCATCCATCTTCAGCTCGGCCACATACGCCACCGGCAGCCCATCAGCCAGCTCATGCACGCGCCGGTCCCAGTCCGCCAGCTCCTCCGGCGAGTAGGCATTGTCCAGGCTCAGCATGGGCCGCGAGTGCTGCGCTTTCTTGAAGCCCTCCGCCGGCTTTCCTCCCACGCGCTGCGTCGGCGAGTCCGGCGTCACCAGCTCCGGGTGCGCCGCTTCCAGCTTCTTCAGCTCATTCATCCGCGCGTCATAGTCGGCATCGCTGATTTCCGGTGCATCCAGCACGTAGTAGAGGTGCTCATGCCGGCGCAGATCCTCCCGCAGCGCCTCCATCCGCTCGCGCACCGCCGCAGTCGTTCGCGTCTCGCTCATGGGCTGGATTATAGGGCGCAGCCCCGGCGGGATAGTATGGTGAGCAGACAGCATGGAGCCCGTCACGCACTTCCTTACCGGCGCCTGCATCGGCCGCGCCGGGCTGAACCGCAAGACTGCCTACGCCACGCTGGCCGCCGTGCTGGCGGCCGAGGCCGCCGACCTCGACATCCTCTGGAGCTTCGCCGGCCCCGTCGAGGGCCTCAAGCATCATCGCGGCATCACACATACATTTCTCTTTGTCCCGGTCGTGGCCGCGGCGGTTACGGGCGCCATGTGGCTTGGGCACCGCTGGCATCAGCGCCGACAGGCCCTCCGCAAGCACCCTGCGCCCGATCCCGACTCCACCATCTCCGCGCCGCAGCCTGTGCGCTGGGGCTGGGTCTATCTCGCCGCATTCCTCTCCGGGCTCAGCCACATCGTGCTCGACTGGACCAACAGCTACGGCGTCCGTCCGTTTTATCCCTTCAATGCGCGCTGGTATGAGGGCAGCATCGTCTTCATCGTGGAGCCGGTGCTGTGGGCGCTGCTCTTCTCCGCCATGCTCTTCCCGTGGATCTTCGGCCTCGCCGACCGCGAAATCGGCGCGCGCCGCCAGCCCTTCCGCGGGCGCGGCTGGGCCATCTTCGCGCTCTGCGGCATGGTTACATTGTGGTGCTGGCGCTGGATCGAGCGGGACGAGGCCCGCACCCTGCTCAATCAGCAGCAGGTCGCCGCCGACCCCGTACAGCGCGTGGCCCTCCTGCCGTACCCCGTGAATCCCTTCCGCTGGCACGCGATTCTTGAAACGCCCGGCTACTATCAGACCGCCGAAATCAACACCCACACCGGAATCATCGACAGCGAAGCGCCGCGTGACGTGCTCTACAAGCCCGCCGACACCCCCGCCGTCGAGGCAGCGAAGCGCACCTTCCTTGGCCAGGTCTATCTCGACTGGGGCCGCTGGGCCGTCGTGCGCGACGTCGGCCAGTTGTCCATCCCGGGCATGGATCCGCCGCAACTCCCGCCCGGCCGCACCTGGACCACCGTGGAATTCTCCGATCTTCGTTTCGCCTACGGATTTCGCGGCACTGGACCCACTACAGGCCCGTCGCCGCTCAGCGGATGGGTCTACATCACCGATGGTCACGAGGACGGCGGCGAGTTCCTCAACGGCCGCGAGCAAAAATGATCGCGTTGCCCGCATGAAAATTTTTGTTCACCCTGTTCGCAGCCAAAGGTTGACCCACCCGCTGTTGCCCTTCAGAATAGGGAGAAGCATCTCCGCCCCGGTTCCATTTTCAGGGACACCTTGTACGAGAGGATTCCATGCCTGCCTATCTGCTGATTCTTGTCGCCGTGTTCAGCCGCCTGTTGCCACATCCTGAGTGGCTGAACTTTACCGCCGTCGGTGGCGCTCTGCTCTACTTCGGCGCGCGGCGCTCCTGGCGCGAGATGCTGGCCCCGCTGGCAGCCCTCATGGTCACGGACTACTGCCTCACCGTCTTCACCTACCACTACAGCTTTGTCTGGTCGGATTATGCGACCACCTGGGCCTGGTATCTCGCCGCCATGGCGCTCGGCCACGTGCTGCTCCATGCGCGCACCACATTCGTCCGCGTCGCCGCAGGCGTGGTCCTCGGACCCACCTCGTTCTTCATCGTCTCGAACTACGCCGTCTGGGCCGGCAGCGCGATGTATCCGCGCACCTGGGCCGGGCTCGCCACCTGCTATGCAGCGGCCGTTCCGTTCTACCGGAATGACCTCGCTTCCACCGCCATCATCGCCGCGCTTGCCTTTGGCCTGCCGGTGCTGGTGCGCCGCTTCTCCGCCGTACGCACGGCGCAGGCCGGCGCATAACGCCGCGCCTGAACGGGTGGCTCCACGCAGCTTCGCATCGGGAAGGAAACTCAGGAAGCGCGTCCTACTCCGGGCGCGCTTCCTGCCTTTCTGACCGCTTTTTCAGCCACCAGCCTGAAAGGGCCAGCGCCACCAGGACCGCAACGAGCGCCAGGGCCGTTGCCGCATGATGCGCCACCAGATTCACCGCGCCCGGTCCCAGCTTCAGCACCAGCATGGCCAGCAGCATCCAGCGCACCAGCCGCCCGGCAAAGACAGCAAGCATGTAGGGCACGACCCGCATCTCAAACACGCCCGCCGCAAAGACAAAGACCTTCCACGGCGTGGGCGGCGGCAGCATCGAGGGGATCATCACCGCCAGAAACTCCTGCCGCTCAAACCGGTCGCGCAGCTCTTCAAACCGCTTGCGGTTCACCCGCTTCAGCAGGAACAGCTCCCCGCCGGCGCGCCCCAGCCCATAGGGCAGCAGGCCGCCCACCGCGGAGCCCGCAGCCGCCAGAACGCAGTAGAGCCAGAAGTGGCCCTTGTTCTGCCATACAAAGACGCCCATGATGGCGTCCATCGGCACCGGAATGCTGGATGAATCCAGCAGCGCCACGGCGCCTGCGCCCCAAAATCCCAGCTTGAGGATCGCCGGCAGAGCGGCCAGCTTCCACCAGGC
>JBAUTX010000140.1:0-19442 GCA_049582405.1 Occallatibacter sp.
GCACGCTCGCGGGCATCACCCATGCAGTGCAGCCCGCATTCCTGTTCAGCGCTGGCCTTATACCTTACTGGGCCGCCATGAGCTGCTCTTCCATCTCAATCGCCTTGGGGAAAAGCAGATTGTTTTCGAGGTGCACGTGCCGGTGCAGGTCCTTCTCAAACATGTCCAGGCCATAGTAGAGACCGGTCAGTGTCGGGCAGGCGCCTTCCCAAGGCGCAAAGCCGCCCGTCGCCGTGCGCATCTCGTCCAGCAGTGTCCCCGCTGCCTCATGCTCGTGGATCATCATCTGAATCGGGCTTTGCACACTGCCAAAGCAGGCCTCGGCAGCGGGCGCCTGGCCCTTGCTCTGGTGCTCCATGCTCTGGATGTAGGGGAAGAGGATCCGCTCCTCTTTGTAGAGGTGCATCAGCAGCTCATCTGCCAGAGCTTCGAGCTGGCGTTGGACTTGCGACAGTTCGGGATGCGTGGGGCCATGCTTGGTTGCGGCCTTTTCCGCCATCGGCAAGAGGCGCGGCAGCTCTGCGCGGACGAAGGCGTGGTGCGTCAGGACAATGTACTCAATCAGGTCTGTCGGCGTGGCCTTGGCCCAGTCGCGGTCCAGCCATTGGGTACCTGCGGCGGCTTGCAGGCTGTCGACTACAGTCCGTACATCCAGACCCTTCTCAGCGCAGGCTGTGCCCAAGGGACGGTTGCCTCCGCAGCAGTAGTCCAGGTGCAGGTTTTCAAAGACGCGAATGGTGGCGGGCTCTGCAAGAGCGATGGTACGCAGTGTGGATTCGGCAGCAATCATGGTGGACCTCCTCAGATGCACTCAGCCTAGGCCACCCTGCTCCGCGAAGCTGCGACTTTGGTCACGCAGGGCAAAATTTTCTTGCAATCTCTGCGTCGACCCAGGGATTTCTTGGCGACTCTCCGGGTTCATCTGTAGGATGAGGTGAAATTTGCAGGGCAGGAGACCGATGCGACCCAACGTAAACCTCATGAAGGCAACTTTGACCGGTGCGCTTGGCGGTCTGCTCTTCGGCTTTGACACCGTGGTGATCTCCGGCGCGATTGATGCGCTGGTCAGGCTCTACCATCTCAGTCCGCAGGACAAGGGCTGGACGGTTGCCATCGCCCTCATCGGCACCGTCATCGGCTCCTTTGGCGCAGGGGAGATTGGCCAGAAGGTGGGCGGGCGAGAGACGCTTCGCATCACCGCCGTCCTCTATGTGATCTCCGCCCTGGGCAGCGCGCTTGCGTGGAGCTGGACCTCGCTGATGGTCTTCCGCTTGATCGGCGGCCTCGGAATCGGCGCTTCCTCCGTGCTGGGCCCGGTCTACATCGCAGAGCTTTCCCCGGCCAAGTGGCGCGGCCGGCTTGTCGGAGCTTTCCAGTTCAACGTGGTCTTCGGCATTCTCGTCGCGTACACCTCGAATTACCTCATCCGTCTCGCCCATCTGGGCGCGACAGAGTGGCGCTGGCAGGTCGGCGTCGCCGCCGTCCCGGCGTTTGGTTTTCTCGTGTTGCTCTTCGGCATCCCGCGCAGCCCCCGGTGGTCGGCCTCGAAGAACCGCATCGACGAGGCTCTCGCCGTGCTCAAGCTCATGGGTGAGCCGGACCCCGAAGCCGAACTCGCCGATATCCGCGCCGCCCTGCAGCAGGAGCACGCCACAGCCCACGAGGCCGTCTTCCGCTGGAAGTACCGCTACCCGCTCTTCCTCGCCATTACCATCGGCGCCTTCAATCAGCTTGCCGGAATCAACGCGATCCTCTACTACCTGCCCAGCATCTTCGCCTCGGCCGGCTTCAGCCAGATCTCCGGCGACCAGCAGGCCATCGCCATCGGCCTCACCAATCTCATCTTCACCATGGTGGGCATGAGCGTGATTGACCGGCTGGGCCGTAAGACCCTGCTGCTCATCGGCGCCGCCGGCACGGCAAGCTGCCTCGGCGGGGTTGCGTGGCTCTTCGCCACCAACTCACACCCCGGCGCGCTGGTCTGGCTCTTTGTCACCTACATCGCCTTCTTTGCGCTCTCGCAGGGCGCCGTCATCTGGGTCTACATTGGCGAGGTCTTCCCCAATCACGTGCGATCCAAGGGCCAGGGCATCGGCAACGCCAGCCACTGGATCATGAACACGCTCATCGCGCTCGAATTCCCGGTGCTGGTCGTCAGCCTGGGCCGTAGCGCACCCTTTGTCTTCTTCGCCGTCATGACCGCCGTTCAGTTCCTGACGGTGCTGTTCTTCTACCCGGAGACCAAAGGCCAAACCCTCGAAGAGCTCCAGCGCCGGCTGGTTCCCGCGGAATGATGCGGCCATCGTGGTATTCCACCCTGCCCAGGAGTTGTGGGACACTGATGGAGTGATCTGGTACGGCATTCACTGCGCTGCCGGGGTCCATGGTGGGGGCATATGGCCGATTCGACCATTCCAATCTCGGAGCAGGTGAGGGAGGTGGTGCAAGCCGCTCTCGAAGCCATCCGTGTGCCTCCAGCCGAAGACCTTTCACCCTCGGCCGCCGCAAACTCCTTTGAGGCGAACGCCCTCCGCACGGAGATCATCCGCGTGGGTCGCAAACTGTGGGAGCGGCAGTATGTGGATGGCAACGGCGGCAACATCAGCGTGCGGCTGGGCACGAAATACGTCCTCTGCACCCCGACCATGCTGAGCAAAGGGGACCTGGAGCCCGCTGACATCTGTCTTTCGGATCTCGATGGCAATATTTTGGCCGGGGACCGCCCACGCACGAGCGAGCTGCTTCTTCACCTCGAAATCTACAAGGCGAACCCGAAAGCACGCTCCGTGGTGCATTGTCATCCTCCGTATGCCACGGCCTTTGCCTTTACCGGCTCAGCTCCCCCCGTCGGCTACAGCTCGGAGTACGAGGTCTTCATTGGCCCCGTCGCCGTCGTCGGCTATGAGACGCCAGGGACGCGAGCCTTTGCCGAATCCATCCGCCCCTTCGTGCATGACCACAACACCATCCTGTTGACGAACCACGGCATCGTCTGCTGGTCCGACACGCCCACCCATGCCGAGTGGCTGGTCGAGATTATGGACACCTACTGCAAGACGTACCTGCTTGCCCGGCAGACCGGCCTCCCGCTTCATGCCATCGCCGAGGACAAACTGCGCGAGCTGCTGGAACTCAAGCGCAGGATGGGCTTTCCGGATCCCCGGCTGGCCCATCTGCCGGAGGTGCCTGATCCCTCTCCGGCATCCTCGGTGGAACTCGACCGCATCGTCGAACAGGTCGTCGCCCGGCTTGAAGGGGGATCGTAGACCTTAAGTCTTTGTTTTGGAATTGGATGGAACCCGGCAGCGATTCGCCCACTGGGTGGGCAGCGCGAAGGAGCGTGTTTGCAGGTGTGGCAAATTGGGCACAAAAAAAGACGGCACGAACGGTCGTTCTGTTCGTGCCGGGAGGCCAGTGACGCAAACTACTTCCGGGATGGAGTAGGAAGCTTGTCCTGCTCCCTCACCGGAATATCTACACGTTAATATAGATTCGGACGAAAGTAAATACAAAAATCAAGATTTTACCGCAATATGGTATTTAGGCTAAATCGTTGACTGCGAACATCGAAGCTAAAGCGGGTCTGAGGTGCGGCGGCAACGGCAGGAGCGGTGCCAGAGCGGGTGTGGTGACATGGAAAGCGATTTAGAATCTAAAGCTTCCTCGCAGGGGGATGGCAGCGGGCAGCGCCCCGCGGATTGGCTGAAGATGGCTGCGCTCGCCGCAGCTTCGGCGGCTGCAGGCGGGCTTGCCGCCGCGTGGTTCTACCGAAAAACGCTCACACGCCTCCGGGAGGCGGCGGATTCCAGTGCAACCCTGGAGGCAGAGCACCCTCCGGAGGCGGACGACAGCGACGACCTTTGAGACGGAATCCGGGGTGCTGTTCGAGCAAGGGCGCATCCGCGGACGAGGAAAAACGGCGGCTCCAGCCATCCACTGGAACCGCCGTTGGCTTTTGCTGCCTGAGGAGCCAACCTTGGCCGCTATTGGACCTCGCCGATGTACACCCCAAAAGGACCGAGCTGGATCGCTTTCAGGGACGCCGGATCCGTGGCTCCGGGTGTCTTGAGCAGGGTCTTGACGGCGCCGCTCACCCCGGGAGCTGTGAGGTTCACGGTCTGCGGGTCCGCCGTGAAGTTGACCGAGACCACCACGGACGGGGACCCCGCGGACTGACGCATCCAGCTGAGGACCTTGGTATTGGTTGTGTCGAGCATGACGTTGTCGCCATGGGCGAATGCGGGGTTGGACTTCTTGAGCTGGATCAGGGACTTGTACCAGCTCAGCATGGAGTTCGGATCGGCCTCCTGCGCTTTCACGTTGACCGTGGAGTAGGTGGGCGGCACCGGCAGCCAGGGAGTGGCGTTGGCGGTGGTGAATCCGGCGTTGGCTTTGTCGTCCCACTGCATGGGGGTGCGCTCGCCGTCACGGCCCTTGAACACGGGCCAGCCGGTGATGCCGACCGGATCCTTCACGTCTTCTTTGCGCGTGGGCGGCGTGGTCTTCATGCCGATCTCGTCCCCGTAGTAGAAGAGCGAAGTGCCGCGGCTTGCAAACAGGATGGTCGAGATCACGCGTTCGATATCCGTGTTGTGGATGCCGTCTCCATACCGGGCGTCGAGGCGCGGGTTGTCGTGGTTGTCAAAGACCAGCAACGGGATATTGCCGTTGAGCTTGGTTTCTGCATCGTTGATGCGGGTGCGGAACGCGGCGACGTCAAGTTTGTTGATGAATCCGATCTGCGTGTCCATCGGCAACTGGAATTCCGGTTTATCCGGAGTGCCGTACTGCTTGGCCAGTTCGCCGATGTTGGGCAGGTAGGTTTCGCCGATGAAGACGCGCGCGCCGGGAAATTTGTCGGAGTCGAATTTGTCGGCCGTGGCGCGCATCTCCTGCATCACGTCGTGGACCTGCGGCAGGTTGTTCGTACGGTCTTCCCTTAGCTCAACTTTGCCCCTGCGCATCACAGGCTTGCCGTTCTCGTCCAGGACAGGGTCTTCATCGCGCATCTGGGGGTCTTCAAAGAGCGTAGTAATCGCGTCAAAGCGGAAGCCGCCGACGCCGCGCTCAAGCCAGAACTTGATGATGTTGCGGAAGGCCTCGTGGACCTTGGGGTTGTTCCAGTTCAGGTCGGGCTGCTGGATATAGAACTTGTGGTAGTAGTACTGGCGTGTCGCAGGGTCCCACTCCCAGGCTGAACCGCCGAAGTCCGATTCCCAGTTGTTCGGCGGCACACCGGGGCTCGTGGCGGTCTCGCCCTTGCCATCGTGCCACACGTACCAGTCCCGATACGGATTGTCCTTTGACGTGCGCGACTGGAGGAACCACGCATGCTTGTCGGAGCTGTGGTTCATCACCATGTCCATGATGACCCGGATGTGGCGCTTGTCGGCCTCGGCCACAAGGCGATTGAAGTCAGCAAGAGTGCCGTACGGAGGGTCGATGTTCTCGTAATCGGAGATGTCGTAGCCGAAGTCGACTTGCGGCGAGGGATAGATGGGCGTGAGCCAGATGGCGTCGATGCCGAGTTCTTTCAGGTAGTCGAGGCGATCGGTGATGCCGTTCAGGTCGCCGATGCCGTCGCCGTTCGAGTCCTGAAAGCTGCGCGGGTACACCTCGTAGATCACGGCGTTCTTCCACCAGTTCTGTTCGGACGAGTTCGATGGCGAGGCGGTGCTTTGTGCGCGTGCGGCTGGCACAGCGATCGCCATTGCAAGCAGGAGTGACGAACTGAGAATGCGTTTGGTCCAGTGCATTGCGGTCTCCTTATTCTTTTTCTGCCCGCAGATCATTCGATCGTCTGCGGTGGGGTGCTTGTGAAACTTCACCATTGTATGCCGACCTCGTGCCGATCGGCTTCTGCTCGTTGCATGCGCATGGGCGCGGAGACAGGATTCAGGTCCGCGCGCTTACTCCACCTGAGCGACCAGCGCCGCGAAGGGAGCAAGCTCAACATGATCGGCATTGAGCGCACCGGATTGCGCTGGGGAACTGTAGAGCGGCGACAGCCGTGCTCCGCGGACGCCGTACGTGCCAAGATGAAACGCGACTGTTCGCTGCTTTGCGCTCATGTTCAGCGCGACAACGACGGCGGCGTCGCCATCGCGGCGCAGGAAGGCAAAGACATCCGGATCGTCGTTGTTGATGGTGGTCTGCGTGCCGTCCCGCAGTGCCGGGTTGCTTCTGCGCAGTGCGAGGAGCTGTTTATAGGCGTTGTAGATCGAGTTGGGATCCTGGCTTTCCGTGGCGACGTTGTACTCCTTTGCGCTGGGCGGAACGGGAAGCCACGGCTTGACGCCGGGATTGGCGAACCCTGCGTTGGGGCCTGCTGTCCACTGCATCGGGGTGCGCTCGCCATCGCGGCCTTTCTCCTTGGGCCAGCCGCGCTTGCCAATCGGGTCGTGCACGTCCTCGATGCGTGCAGGGTCGGTGGTTCTCATGCCGAGTTCTTCGCCGTAGTACATCTGCGGAGTGGCGCGCGTGGTCAGCTCCAGCACGGCCATCAGCTTGGCGATCTCGTCGTTGTGCTTGCCATCGCCGTAGCGATCCCACTGGCGACGCTGGTCGTGGTTCGAGAAGAAGAATTCCGGCTGGCCGTGCGCGGTGTTGTTTTCGATTTGATTGAAGAGCTCCCGGAAGCGCGACGCGGAAAGCTCATTGACATCGGCAATCTGGAAGTCCATAGGAAGTTGGACTTCATCGCCGTTGCCATACATCTTGGTCAGCGCCCCGACATTTGGCTCGTCGGCCTCCGTCACCAGCACGGGGTCGCCGGGATAGCGGTCAACCACCGCGCGCACTTCCTTCAGCACGTCGTGCACCTCGGGCAGGTCGTCGGTGTACTTGTGCTGGATGTTGCGATCGCCATAGGCGTTGTGGCCGGGCAGATAGGGATCGTTGCGCAGCTCGGGGTCTTCAAAAAGGCGCGAGACCGCATCAATGCGGAAGCCCGCGGCGCCATGCTGCATCCAGAAGTCGAGCACGCCGTACATCGCCTTGCGGACCTCAGGGTTATGCCAGTTCAGGTCGGGCTGCTGCACATAGAAGTAGTGGTAGTAGTACTGGCGCGTCTTCTCATCCCATTGCCACGCAGAGCCGCCGAACCAGGATTGCCAGTTGTTCGGTGGCTGGCCCTTGTTGGTCGCGGTCTCGCCTTTGCCATCGCGCCAGATGTACCAGTCGCGCTTGGGATTGGTGCGTGAGGAGCGGGACTCGATGAACCACGGGCTCTGGTCGGAGGTGTGGTTGATGACGTAGTCCATAATGACGCGGATATTCCGCTTCTTTGCTTCCGCGACAAGGCGGTCGAAGTCCTGCATGGTGCCGTACGTGGGATCGATGGCCGTGTAGTTGGAGATGTCGTAGCCATAGTCGACGCCGGGCGAGGGATAGATGGGCGTGAGCCAGATGGCGTCGATACCGAGATCGTGGAGGTAATCGAGGCGCGCGGTGATGCCTTTCAGGTCGCCGATGCCGTCGCCGTTCGAGTCCTGAAAGCTGCGCGGATAGATTTCGTAGATGACGGCGTGGCGCCACCACTCGTTGCCCGTGTTGTGGCTTGTCGCTGCAGGGTTTGAGGAGGCATGTGCTGCCTGTGCGAGGGCGGCTGCGTTCCCGCCGATGAGCGCTGCGACCCCTAAGGTCAGGGGAAGAGCGCAGCGTTGGATGGTCCGGGTCCAATGCATTGCGTCTCCTTGTGTCGTTTCCGCTGCTCGTGAGAGTGGCAACGGTGTGACGCAAGTCAAGCTATCACATTGGACCGTGCAAAGCGATGGGTTGGCGGGCCTGATGAACCGCGTCAGTTGTTGGCTTTTTGTGCAATGAGCATCGACTCAAGAATCTGGTCGGAGACCTCCTTGACCGAACCCGGCGAGTGGGCAAGAAAGAGGGTGTTGGTCTTGTCGCTTTCGCCGATGGACTTGAGCGTGTCAAAGTACTGCGTGATCAGGACCAATTGCATGACGTCTTTTGCGGATGCGCCCTCGACGGCCTTCTGGAACTGCTCGATGGAGGCCTGCAGGCCTTCGACAATCGCTTTGCGCTGATTCGCGATGCCCTGACCCTGGAGCGCCTTGCTTTCGGCTTCGGCCTCGGCCTTTTTGACGACGAGAATCTTGTCGGCCTCGCCGCGCGCGGTGGCCGCCACCTGTTCGCGCTGGGCGGCGTTGATGTCGTTCATGGCCGACTTGACCTTGGCATCGGGAACGATGTCGGTGACGAGGACGTTGACGATTTCGTAACCGAAAGCCGCCATGTCGGAGTCGAGTTCCTGTTTCACAGCGGCCGCAATGCTGGACTGTGAGGCAAAGACTTCATCGAGCGTCATGCTCGGGACGTGGCCAAGGATGACCTGCTCGACGTAGGACTTGATCTGCGCGACGGGATCGGAGAGGCGATAGAACGCGTCGAAGACCTTTTCGGGCCGCACGCGGTTCTGCACAGAGATGGGGATGGTGACGAAGACATTGTCCTTCGTCTTGGTCTCCATGGTAAGCGCGATCTGGTTGACGCGCAGGCTCACGAGGCCGGCGACGGAGTCAAAGTAGGGCATTTTCCAGTTGAGACCCGCGTCCGCCACGCGCAGGAACTTGCCGAAGCGGGTGATGATGGCGACCTGCGCGGTGTTGACCGTGAAGAAGCTGCCGAAGATCAGCGAAATGGCAATCAAGCCAATGATGGCCAGCAGAATCAGGAAGAGCATGTCCATAGAAGTCCCCTGCAAACTGAAATGGAGTGACCAGCGCATTGTAGCGGAGGGGAGTTTGCCCGGAGTGACAAACCGAGTGATTGCGGGCACGGAGGCTACGGAGCAGGCGGTGGTTGTGGTGTGGCATCGCCGGGCCGCTCGGGCGAGGTGGTCTTCAGGCGCTTGAGGTCGATGCCGAAATCCGGATTCTGTCGTGTACCGCTGATGTGGATGGGAATCACAGCGCCTTTGCCGTCGTGCTTGAAGAATCGATCGGCTGGCTTGAGCAGCAAGCCTTTCCATCCGCCGACCAATTGCGAGAGGGTGGCTTGCGTGTGGGCCACACCGATAAAGTCCAGCGCGCCGTCATCAAGCGTGTAGGTGCCGTGAAGGCGGATCTCTGCGCCGGGCACGTTGTACGTGAGATCGGGCAGAGTCATCTTCCCGTTAGCGAGCGTGAAGTGACTCCGCATCTGCGAGCGCACGTCCGGGGCGTTTCCTGCTCGGGCCTCCTGAGGATGCCCCTGACCGCGCAGGCTCAGCTCGCGGATGCGTTGCTGCACGGCGGTGCTGGCGAACTCGGCCTGGTCGAGCAGGAACTGGCCCTGCAACCCCATGCGCTGATGGACGGGGACGGGACCGGGAGCCACATGCAGAGCGGTCTGAAGTTGTAAATCGCCGGTGAGCAGCGGCGCTCCAGAGTGGCTGAGCAGGCGCAGGAAATCTTCGATGTGGCCGCGGTCCACATTGATGTCGAGCGCGATGTCATGTCCAATGCTGTGGGGTGGGCCGTTCGGGTTGGTTGCGAGCACTCGGACGATCTGTCCCTTGGCGATGAGATGGGAGCTGCCCAGCGTGGTATCGACATTGTCCAGCCAGGTGTCGCCTGTTGTGCCATCCACGCGCGCACGAAACGTGGTGCGCAGTGGGACGTCTGTGCCGAAGTGCTCGAGGTGAAAGTCGGGCGTGTCAGTGGAACCCTGCACCTCAACATGGCGCAGCGCGCCCTGGAAATGGCCCGTTGAGGACAGCAATCCGGCAATGCCTTTGAAGTTGCTGAGATCGGCGTGGGTGAAGGTGTAGTCGCCCTGGAGCGGCGTCTCACCGGGGTCGTTGACCTGCCAGGGGCCAAAGGAGCCTGTGGTGTGAATCGCTCCGCGAGGGCGAGGATTCGTGAGATCGGCGGCAAAGTGCACACTGCCGCCCGGTCCAAAGCCGTCCACCACCAGGTGGGCGATGTCGAAGATCAGCGGCAGCTTGGTGGTTTCGATCTCGAGCCGCGCGCCGGCGCAGTCGACGCTTTTCATGCTGAAGCGGATGCCTGGCTGGCCGGAGCGGCCCGTGGTCGAAGCGTCAGGGATGGTGTTTGCCGGTCTTGTGCGCGAGCGCGCGGGGATATGAATCAGCAGGCCATGGAGCCTGACCTGGTTGAGCCGAATGGGTGCGCCGCTGGCATAGCGCAGCGGCGCCTGAAAGCTGAAGGAGTCAAGACGGATGAGCGGTTGCGATGACGCAGGGACAGCGAGGTCGGCGAATTGCGCCGGAGGCCAGATGCGCAGCCCGGCGCCGTGCGCCCACACGCCCCATTCGCCATGCTCCCCGGTGCGCAGGCTCACCTGGAAGACGTCCAGTTCGACGCGTGAGTGAAAGTGCTGCTCGAGAGCTTCGACGATGCGCGCGTGCAGGTAGGGTTCCGCGCGGCGGGCCAGGATGGCGAGGCTTGCGGCAAGCGCCGCCATGGCGATCAGGGCGACAGCTGCCAGCCACCGAATCCAGGGGTGCCTCCGCCAGAAAGATGTACCTGCTTGCGGCAATGGAGCCTCCCGCATCCCCTTCATTCTCGCAGATGTGGCGGCTGCGTTTGCACAGATGGACGGGCGATGCCGTAGACTTGGTCCGACGGATGCAGGCGCACATTGAACATCTCGTAGGGCTGCAGGAAGTGGATCTGGAGCGGGGACAGCTTGCACAAGCCCTGCGCGCGCTCCCTGCAGAGATCGCTCAGGCCGAGGCAGCGCTGACGGCCAGCCATGGGCAGGTTGCCCAGGCATCGGATGCGCTGGCGCGCGAAGAGTCACTGCGCAACCGGCTGGAGCGTGAGGTGCAGGGCCATCGGCAGAAGGCGGCACGCTACCGCGCACAGCAGGATTCGGTGACAACCTCGGCTCAGGCGGAAGCGATTGAGCACGAGGTTCGTTTTGCCGAGGCCGAGATCCAGCGGCTGGAAGATGAGGAGTTTGCCAGCCTGGAACGGACAGAGGCGCACGAGGCTGCGCTGGCGGCGGCGCGCGCTCAGGTGGAAGAGTGTGCCCTGGCGCTGGAGCGCACGCGGGAGCGCGTGGCCGCGCGGCAGAAAGAGTTTGCCCAACAGCAGGCCGAGTTGGAAGAGAAGCGGGCTGCGCTGCGCGCGGCGATTGAGCCCGAATGGCTGACCCGCTTTGACCGGTTGGCGGCGAGCCGCGGCACGGCGATTGCTCGGGCTGATAACCAGCAGTGCATGGGCTGCCGCATGGGTGTGCGGCCTCAGGTGTGGAACCAGTTGCGCGAGGGCGAACTGCTGACCTGTGACAGCTGCGGGCGCCTGCTTTACTGGGACCCGACGATTCTTGTAGCGCCCAAGGCTCCGCAGCCCGAGGCCGCAACAAGCGACGGGCGAGCGGTGAGGAAGCCGAAGCAAGCCGGGGCATAGCGGTCATGAAGCGGATCTGCGTCGACATGGATGAAGTGCTCGCGGATACGCTCTCGGAGCATCTGCGTCGATACAACGCTGCCTTTGATGAAGAAGTGACACTGGATGACCTGGCCGGCAAGGGGCTTTGGGAAGTGGCGCCGGTGGACCGGCAAGCCCACCTGCGAGCCATTCTGGATGCGGAGGACTTCTTTGAGGACTTGCCGCTGATGCCGGACGCGCAGCAGGTGCTGAGAGAATTGAGCAAGCGCTTTGAAGTCTTCGTCGCATCGCAGGCAATGATGGTGCCCAATTCACTGGGACCGAAATATCGATGGCTGCAGCGGCACTTCCCGTTCATTCCGGCCACGCACTACGTCTTCTGCGGGCACAAGAGCATCCTGCGGGCCGACTTTCTCATCGACGATCTGCCCCGGAACCTGGAGCGATTCGCAGGGCAGGGGCTGCTGTATACAGCCCCTCATAACCTATTGGCGACAGGCTTTACACGTGTGAACAGCTGGCTTGAAGTCGGCCAGTTTTTCACCCGCACCGAGAACGGGTAGTCCAATTGCCGGGACGCTTCGTCGGCCCCTTCAACGACTTGGCACTGGACTGGGCGAAGCAGGCGTCAGAGTGCGCGGCACAGGCTGGCGCACGAGCGGGACGTGCGGGGCGGGCGGCGCCTGGTGCATGGTGACAATCAGGGCATCGGCGGGCCTTTTGCCGGCGCAAGCATAGGAGTGCGGCGTGCTGGCGTCGAAGTAGACGGCATCTCCGGCTTCGAGCGTGCAGTGCTGCTCCCCGTGACGCAAGTCCAGCCCACCTTCAAGAACATAGAGGAATTCGTAGCCGGGATGCAGATGCGCGCGCGGCTCCTGTCCCTTTTCCAATGGCACAAACTGCGCGAAATAGGGATCCATGTGCCGGTCCGGCACCATGTAGCCAAGGCTTTCAAAGAAATACGTCGGCTGTTCAACGCCGGTCTGCGGCAGCCGGACGCGGTCCTTTTTGCGATGGACGCGGAACATCGACTGCGGCTCGCTCTCAAAGAAGTACGACAGGTCCTTGGAGAACACCATGGCAATTCGGGCCAGATTGCGGAGGGTCGGCACGACACGCCCGGTTTCAAGCTGCGAGAGAAAGCTGGCTGAAAGCCCCGTGTGCTTCCCAAGTTCCACAAGGCCCATGGATTTCTTCAAGCGAAGGCGCTTGATGCGCTCGCCGATATGCTTCTCAGCGATAAAACGCTCGGTGGTCTCGGAATCGACCTGAGACTTCTGCGTTTCTTCATTTCGAACGCTTGCGAGTTCTGCCATATGCGTCCTCCCTGCAGGTCGCATCCTTTTCGATGTTGCTCGCGTCAAAAAGGATTCTGATGTTGCAAAATCAAGCTCAATCGGGTTATGAGGTAAAGATTCACCGAAAGGAAAGAAGAATCCATCCTGTGAATATGCAGATGACGGAAGGGCGGGGTCGGGTTGCATTCAGCGGCGCCTCCGGGGTGTTGGGGAGCGCGCTGATGCGTCGTGTCCGGGCCCTCGAACTTCCGATCCTACAATTGGTCCGGCGGGAACCGGCCGGGCCGGAGGAGGTGCGGTGGAATCCCGAAGCAACGCCCGTCCTGGGAGACAGCGCGCCGCTGGAGGGTCTGTCCG
This sequence comes from Occallatibacter sp., assembly GCA_049582405.1. Classification (GTDB taxonomy): domain Bacteria; phylum Acidobacteriota; class Terriglobia; order Terriglobales; family Acidobacteriaceae; genus Telmatobacter. The sequence goes on from JBAUTX010000140.1 coordinate 13,013, forward strand.
CCGCGGTTCACTTTTCCGGGGCAAATGTCGCCGCGCGTCGGTGGACGGCAGAGTACCGGCGCGAGATGACAAAAAGCCGGGTGGGCACAACCGCCGCGCTTGCGCGGGTGCTGGCCGGGCTCCAATGCCCCCCAAAGGCGTGGCTGGTGGCTTCAGCAATCGGATTTTACGGGGATCGCGGCGAGGAATATCTGGACGAGCAGGCTCCGGCAGGCAAGGGCTTCCTGGCGGAACTGTGCCAGCAGTGGGAGGCCGCAACCAGGGTGGCCGAAGAAGCCGGGATTCGCGTGGTGCATTTGCGGCTGGGTGTGGTGCTGGGGCCGGGCGGAGGCGCGCTGGAAAGGATGCTGCCTCTATTCCGTGCGGGGCTGGGCGGACGGCTCGGCAACGGGCGGCAGTGGATGAGCTGGATCAGCCTGGATGACGCAGTTGAAGCCATGCTGTTTGCGCTGGAGACACCCGGTCTGAGCGGGCCAGTGAACATGACGGCTCCCAGTCCGGTGACGAACGCTGAATTCACCCGCGTTCTCGGCATGCAATTGCGGCGGCCTGCGATGCTGCCGGTGCCTGCGTTTGCACTGAGGCTGGCTTTGGGGCAGATGGCGGAAGAAACGCTGCTGGCCAGCGCCCGGGTCTTCCCGGGCAAGCTGACGGCGGCGGGGTTCCAGTTTCGTCATGCGGCGCTGAAAGACGCGTTGGCCGCGGCGTTGCAGTAGAGGCTTCCGCGTGGCAGCAGCAGGGTTGCTTTTGCCCTGCCGCGCGGAGTCCCCGCTATCGCTTGCCCTGGACGACGCGCGGACCGCTGCCGACCTTCTTCTGGGCGCGGCGCGCGGCGATTTCATGCATTTCCTTGCCCATGCTGGACTGGTTGATGCCGAGCTGCAGAGCGATGTTAATCAGGTTGCTGGTCCCCCAGTAGAGCGCGAGACCGGAGGCATAGTGCCAGAGAAGGAAACCCATAAAGACCGGGCTCACAATGGCCATCATGCGGCGCTGCGAGGCATCCATGCCCGGCGAGGGCGTCATGTAAGTGACGAGGAACATGCTGACGATGATGAGCGCGGGAAGGATGTGCAGCGGGTCCGGCGCGGAGAGATCTGTGAGCCAGAACCAGTGGGCCTGGCGCAGCTCTACGGCATTTTGCAGCACGCGGAAGTAAGCGAAGAACAGCGGAATCTGAGGCAACATGGGCAGGCAGCCGCCATACATGTTGACGCCCTCATCCTTGTAGAGCTGCATCATCTCCGAGTTCATCTCGGTGCGCTTGGGGTCGGTCGCCTTCAGGTTTGCGTAGCGCCGCCTGATCGCATCCACTTTGGGCTGGATGCGCATCATCTTCAGCGATGACTTCATGGCCATGAAGCGGGTGGGCAGCATGAGCAGGTTGAAGATGATCGTGAGGATAATGATGGCCCAGCCCCAGTTGTATGCGCCGGGTCCGAGCAGGTCGCGCAACCAGCGCAGCGCCAGATACAGCGGCTTGGCGATGAGGCCGAGCCAGTCGCCGAACTGAATAAGCGGCACGAGCGTCGGCCCGTTGGGCTTGCCGTCTGCGCTCATGGCGTGGATGGTCCTGAGGACATCCATCTGTTTGGGGCCCGCGTAGAGCCGAAGCCTCGTGGAGCCGGTCACGTCGCCCATCGCAAGACCAAGCACGTCGTCGGGCTTCTTCTGGCTGGCGGGATTCGTGAGGTCACTGGGCAGATCGACCGTGTTGTGCAGAGTGACCAGCGTGGCCTGTGCAGGTGAGTCCGGCAGGAATGCGGCGGCAAAGTAAAGGTCCGAAAGAGCCGCGTACTCGTAGGGCTGGTCAAACGTGGCGTTGCCGCCCACCTTGGCCGACTTCATCGTCTCGTGTTTCCCGTCGATGGACCAGTCGAGCTGGGAGATGGACCGGATGGGGCTGCGCGTTGCAGAGGCGGGCAGGAACTCTTCCATGTCGCCCAGGCCCGCGGGCCATGCGATGAGCGCACGGACCGGCACGCCGTTGCGTTTGACATCGGCATCCACAGAGACCACAAAGCTGGAGTCAAAGTGGAAGGTCTTCACGACATCCAGGCCATTCTGCGCAAAATGAAAGGTGAGTGTTCCCGGAGCCACGATGGAGCCGGTTGCAGATGCCTGATAGAGCGCCTGGTTCAACTGAGAGGTGAGCGCCGAATCGTAGGTGTAGAACGAGAGTGGGTTCCCGAAGCGCTCTGCAAGCTGGGGCTGTACGAGGTCGAGCGGCTTGCCGGCCGTGTCTTCGTATTGCTTGAGGAACCAGTGCTTGACCTGCGCACCGCGATTGGTGAAGACGATGCGGTAGAGCTCATTCTCGACAACGGTTTCGGTCTCGCTGGAGGAGCTGATGGCGGGTGTGGCCGAGGGCTGCCCGGCCTGTGCGCTCACGGCAGCAGCAGATGCCGCCTCTTGCGGAGCGGGCTGCGTGGCCTGCTGCGTCTGTGGAGCGGGAGCGGGCGGGTTCTCTTTCGGACGGAAGTACTGGAAGCCCAGCACGGCAATCAGAACGATAAAGGTGAACGTCGTGAGGCTGCGGAAATCGCCGCCGCTGTGGCCACCGCCGCCGGAACCCTGCGGCTCAAGATTAGGATTGCGAATTTCGGGCAAAGGAAACTTCCTGTCGTTGGGTGAAGGCGCGGGCCAGTGGCGCCGCTTCTTCTATGGTAACGGTTTATGGTGCAGATGGGGTGCGGAGCGTGCAGGCGGAACCGGGTCGAGCCCTCCGCGGCTGAATGGGTTGCAACGCAATAGACGCCATACGGCCAGTCCGACGCCGCGGAGAGGGCCGTGCGTCGCGATGGCGACGGCTGCATATTCCGAGCAGGTAGGCAGAAAGCGGCAGCCGCCCGGGCTGAGCGAATGCACCAGCGGCGAGAGCCATCGCTTGTAAAAGGCCAACAGGGCCAGCAGCAGGCGCGTCATGACTGTGTGTGCTTCTGCGCCGCGGAACGAACGCGCGCGGCGTCAGCGTTTGCTTGAGACAGAATACGCACGATCTCGGCCTCAAGTTGCGCGAAATCGAGGGTGAGCACGGAGCGCCTCGGGTGAAGAATCAGATCGCAACCCGGCGGCAGCAGGTCGACGTGGCGGCGCAATGCTTCCCGAAGCCGGCGCTTGATTCGATTGCGCTCGTGCGCTTTGCCGAGCACCTTGCCGGCCGTGAGTCCCACACGAGGGGATGCATTGTCTTCGGCTTGCGGCGCCAGGAACCAGCTCATCGAAGCGGACTGGCGTTTGCGGCTGGCGGCATAGGCGCGCTGAAAGTCGGCATGCTTGCGGAGGCGCACCCCGGCCAGCGACTGGCGTTCCGAAACGGGAGCCATTGCAGCCGGGCGCAGCTTGGTGTGTTGAGGGGCTTCCATCGAAGTGCCGGAGGGATGTTGTGCCGGAGCAAGAAGGGACTGCGAATGCTCCGGCTCAAGCCATGAGCCGGAACGCAGCTAATCGCGATATCCGGCGCTGACTGCAACGCGCTTGCGGCCGATGGCGCGACGGCGGCTGAGCACCGCGGCACCGCTCTTGGTCTTCATGCGCGAACGGAAGCCGTGCGTCTTTACGCGGCTGCGGCGGTTGGGTTGAAATGTGCGCTTGGGCATGGAAATGCGCTCCTGTACCTCTTGAAATTCTGTGCCTTGGCGGCAAGTCTTAAGTGTATCGCAGGTTGCGTCAGGAATCCAGTCCGCGAACGATGATGTGCGCTGTGTTCCATGCCGCGGTACGGCTTGAGAATGCAACAGCGCGCGCATCGTCAATGGCTGCCAAAGGGGATTGACATTGGGGTGAGAAGTGAGTTTCACCATGGGTGGTGCACACGCAGGTGGATTCCCCAAAGTTGTGTGAATGAGGGATTGCAACGCAACCCAAATGTGCTACTATCGGGACCGTTCTAGAAAGTTTCCAAGCGTCCCACGGAGAGAGTTTTCACCCGTGTCCCGACGTCGCATCAGGGGCAAAATCACGGCGACCATGAAGGTCTAAGATCTGCGTAGAACGGGGAGCGAGTTGCTCCGCCGGGCGAGAGATTTGTCGCCTCAAAAAGGGAATGAACTGTTCCGCGTAAGAAAGGCGACGCAGGCAAGGATTTGTTTCGATGGCATTCGCAATTTCGCCGGCTTCGGCTCCTAATCCCTGGCTCCAGATTCTCGCAGCACTCGAGAAGAAGGTCATACGCCAGTCGTTCGACACCTGGCTCAAGCCCACACGATTCAGCCACGCTCTGGGCCGCACCCTGTATGTGCGCGTCCCGTCGCCGGAGTTTCAGCATATCGGCGACAAGTATGCCGATCTGATTCAGGAGGCCATCGACCTGAACGGGCTGGAGTACGACGATGTCTGTTTTGTGACCGCCGAAAATGACCCTGCGGTGCCGCCCCAGCGGAAGGACGGCGGCTTTGGCCCCTTGCCTGCGCATGCGCCGAGCGCGCCCGAGCCATCGACGGGACAGCGCGTACCGCGTCAGGCCCAGTTTGACTGGTCGACCGCGGCGCAACTCAATCCGCGCTATACATTCGACGCGTTTGTCATTGGGAATGGGAACCAGTTTGCGCGTGCAGCGGCGCTTGCGGTGGCAGAGCGGCCTTCCCGCGCTTATAATCCGCTCTTCCTGTATGGCGGCGTGGGCATGGGCAAGACGCACCTGATGCACGCCATCGGGCATGAAGTGAAGCGGCGGCAGCCATCCGCAAACATCTGCTATGTTTCGGCTGAAAAGTTCACGAACGAAATGATTACGTCCTTGCGGAACGACCGCATGACGAGCTTTCGCGATCGTTTCCGCTCGGTCGATGTGCTGCTGATCGACGACATTCAATTTATTGCGCAGAAGGAACGTACGCAGGAGGAGTTCTTTCACACCTTCAACGCGCTGCACGAGAGCATGCGCCAGATCGTGATTGCCTCCGACCGTCCGCCCAAGGAACTCGCCGAGATTGAAGACCGGCTCCGGTCGCGTTTCGAGTGGGGGCTTATCGCGGACATTCAGCCGCCCGATCTTGAGACGAAGGTTGCCATTCTGCAGAAGAAGGCAGAGAGCGAGCAGGTGGTTCTGCCGACGGATGTGGCGCTCTTCATTGCGTCGAACGTGCGGACCAACGTGCGTGAGCTGGAGGGTGCGCTGGTGCGGTTGATTGCCTGGTGCGGACTGAACCACATGGAGATCACGCTGGCATCCACGCAGCAGTGTCTGAAGCAGTTCATCGACATGCAGGTGCGGAAGGTGACGATCGAGGGCATTCAGCGCGCGGTGGCCGAGCAGTTCGGGATGAAGGTCAGCGACCTGAAGCAGAAGAACAACTCGCGCAACGTGGTGGTGCCGCGACAGATTGCCATGTACCTGGCGAAGCAGATGACCGAGGCGAGCCTGCCGGAAATTGGGCGCCAGTTTGGCAACAAGCACCACACCACAGTGATGCACTCGATTGCCAAGATTGACGAGCAGCGCCGCACCGACAAGGACCTGCATCGCACGCTCGACAAGCTGCAGGATCAACTGAACGGATAAGCCAGCAGGGTTGCGGTCCGTAGCTTATGCGCGGCCCGCAGCCCGCGCCACCTGGGCGATGTGCGCCGGGCGCGTGCGGCAGCAGCCGCCCACGATCTGGGCGCCGGCGGCATACCACGCAGCCGCCAAATCGCCAAAGCTGTTCTGGTTATTGGAGCCAGTCCAACAGCGCGCCTCCGCATCCCATCCTTCTCCGGAATTTGGATAGACGACAACGGGCTTGCTCGATGCGCCCTTGAGCTCCGCGATCGATTGAGGAAGCAGTGCGGGAGGGACGCAGTTGACGCCGACGGCGACCGTCTGCGGAAAGCCTGCGACAAGGGCAGCGCAATCGTGCAGGGTTTCACCGTGTGCGACGTGGCGGGCGTCCCTGCAGGTAAAGCTGAACCAGGTGGCCAGCGCAGGCCACGGTTCCAGCGCTTTGCCGATCGCATGAGCCTCTTCAAGGGATGGCAGCGTTTCAAACGCCAGCAGGTCAGGTGCCTGCGCCCCTGTCGCCTGAGCAAGGACCTTGATGCGGTCGCTGTGAAACGTGACCAGGTCCTCAAAGCTGCACGCATAGTCCCCGTGGTACTCGGCGCCGTTGTGCAATGCCGCACCGTACGGGCCCAGCGATGCCACCACGCGGATGCGGCGCTGGGGAAACTCGGCGGCGGCGCTGCGGGCCAGCTCAAGAGCGCGCCGAATCGCTGCGTCTGCGCGCTCAGGCGGCAGACCGATCTCGGCATAGCCCATCCGTGAGACCTGGTAGCTCGCGGTTTCAATGCAGTCTGCGCCGGCCTCGACGTAAGCGCGGTGCACCGCGACAATTTTCTCCGGCGCGGATTCGAGAACGTGTGCTGACCAGAGCGGTCCGCTGATGTCAGCACCGAGATATTCAAGCTCTGTGGCAAGCCCCCCGTCGAGAACCCGCACTCCACGCAGGAT
>JBAUTX010000141.1:0-8940 GCA_049582405.1 Occallatibacter sp.
CCACTACCTTTGGGCGAAGCTGAGAGATCAGTTTGTGAATCACAGCCAGATGCCCTTCCAAGCCAGTACTGGTTGGCCGCATCGCGTTGAAGTGCAATAATCCTTTCTTCACCCACCGCTCCAAATCAAGGCCAACCGAGCGCATGTTGCGGAGAATTTGGCTGGGAGACTCTTCAAAAGTGAAATACAGGCAAATCTCGCCGCGGGCACAGGCGTTGAAGGCGAAGTTCGCCGCCACACTGGATTTTCCGGTTCCCGCCGTGCCGGTCACCAGCACACTGCTGCCACGGAAAAATCCTTTGCCTTCCATCATCTCATCCATCGTCGGAATTCCTGTTGAAACGCGATCAGAGAGAGCTTCATGCGTGAGTGCGAGAGAGGTAATGGGCACCACCGAGATGCCGTCTTCATCAATGAGAAACGGATATTCATCGGTGCCATGGGAAGTGCCCCGGTACTTGACGATTCGCAGCCGCCGGGTGGAAATCTGTTCGGTTACTCGGTGATCCAGCGCAATGACGCAGTCGGCGATGTATTCCTCGAGTCCATGGCGCGTCAATGCGTTGATTCCGGCTTCCGCGGTGACAATCGCGGTTAGATTGTGGTCTTCCAGCCAACGGAAGAGCCTCTGGAGTTCTGACCGCAGCATCGCTAAATCTGCTACGCCGGCAAAAAGCGCCTGCACGCTGTCCAGAACAACGCGCTTTGCTTTGATCGTCTTTACGGCATGGGCCAAACGGATAAACAGGCCATCGAGGTTGTATTCGCCAGTCTCGGTAATCTGGCTCCGCTCAATGAAAACGTAATCGATGAACAGCTTCTTGCGTTTGGCAAGGTCACGCAAATCAAAACCCAGGGATGTGACATTAGCCGCCAGCTTTTCCTCGGTTTCCTCGAAATTCATACATACGCCGGGCTCGCCGTATTGAACTGCACCGTTCACGAGAAATTGCATCGCGAGTAAGCTCTTGCCGCATCCCGCTTTGCCGCACACCAGCGACACACGGCCTTTGGGCAGACCTCCACCTGTGACTTCATCCAGTCCCTGGATTCCTGTCGGGGCCTTGGCGAGCTGATGGCGAACAACTTTGGGAGTTGACTTGGCGCGTGGCATAGTACGACTCCTGCGATTCAGGGGGGCGGGTTCGGGCACAACACCGTCAACGTATCCTAGCATGGCGGTTCTTTCCGCGACTATGCAGGTGCAGCGCAGTTACCGGTCGCCGAACGAGGAATCCAGACCTTGCTCTCACATCGTGGCTCTCACCCAGAAAGGGAATTTAGGAATCGCGGCTCGATGCTATGAACCCGTCGACATTTCGTTGCGCTGGAGCGAATGCTCAGCAAAATCCCTGGACAGCCTCCGCGTCATGACCTGGAAGTGGTAACCCATTACCACCAGTGTCATGGCAGAGCCAAAGCAACGGCGATAGCGAGTTGCGGCGTCCAGGAGAAACTTCCAATAGCTCCTGCGCTGCGGCCCAATGACTCCCTGGCGGACGATGGAGGTAACAAAGGCGCGCACATTGGCACGGGTCAGCCATCGCTGCCTGGACACTCGTTCTCCAGGTCGTGGCTGCGTGCGACTTAAATAGATCTTTACGCGCCCATAATAGGCCTCGCAGGAGTAGATCCGCCTGAGCACCGAGCGATAGCCTTCCACTAGCCGCTCTGCGTCCATGTGAGGAAGAAAGTTGAGTTTGTCGCCGGTGTTGTCCCCGAGGCCCGCATCCAGAATCCTGCCCTCTCGCCACAGACGCCGGAAGAGCTGCGTCCCCGGCATGGCCTGCAGCAGACCGACCATGGCAATGGGAATCCCGCTGTCCTGAATGAAATCGACCATGCGGTCGAAGATATCTTCGCGGTCGGTGTCGAAACCCAGGATGAACCCGCCCATGACCTGCATGCCATAACTCTGGATGATCGCCACGCTGTCCAGAAGACTGCGGCGCGTGTTCTGGAGTTTGTTGCTGGCGATCAGGCCCGACTCATCCGGGGTCTCAATGCCCAGAAAGACCGAGACGAAGCCAGCATCTTTCATGAGTTGCATCAACTCCGGATCGTCTGCCAGATTCAGGGAAGCTTCTGTATTGAAGTCGAAGCTGGTCTTGTATTGGCTGCGCCATTGGGCCAAGGCTATGCATAACTCCTTGGCGCGCGCTTTATTACCGATGAAGTTGTCATCGACGATAAAGACTGATTCGCGCCAGCCTGCCGCGCGCAACTGATCCAGTTCCGCCAGCACCTGCGCGACTGCCTTGGTGCGCGGACGCCGGCCGTAGATCTCGATGATGTCGCAGAACTCGCAGTTGAATGGGCATCCGCGCGAGTACTGCACGGCCATGGTCGAGTAGCGGTGCATTTTGATGAGGCTCAGGTCGGGCAATGGACTGGTTTCCATCGGGGGCCGCTCGGCGGCCTGATAGGCAGGCCTGGCCGTGCCCTGCTCCAGATCCCGCGCGAGATCGGCAATCAGACTTTCGGCCTCGCCGATCACGACGTGGTCCGCCTTCAGCTGCTCTGCCGGTATGCTGCTCGCGATAGGCCCGCCCACAACAGTGCGCAGGCCACGCACCCGGCAACGGTCCACAATGGCCACCAGGGACTCGCGCTGGATATGCATGCCGCTCAGCAGTACCACGTCGGCCCAAGCAAGGTCGTGATCGCGCAGTCCCTCTACGTTGGTGTCCACGAGCCGCTTGCTCCAGGCCGCCGGTAGCAGCGCCGCCACAGTCATCAGTCCTAGCGGAGGCTGTGCGGCCCGCTTCCCAAGGAACTTGAGGGCATGCTTGAAGCTCCAATATGTCTCAGGAAACTCCGGGTAGATCAACAATGCGTTCATTGGCCACCTCTCCGGGAAGAATGGCGACTAGCGAGCACGATTCTTCACACTGGGTTCGGCAGCTGGTTCCAGCGCATCTTAAGCCCAAGCGGCCGTGCTCGATAGGGCGCACTCCTCCGAAATAGATTGTCCTACTTTTCTCTGGAAAAATGGACAAAATGAACCACTATGCAGGGGATTTGCACTTCAATGCTACGGATTGCTGCAGATATTGGACGGAGTCTCTTCTACCTCTCTTTGGTCCTGCCCGGATTGGACGGCTGGCAACCCGCGTGGAAATCTGCATCAATTCGTTTGTGCTCCGACCCAATGCCGAGCGAGTCTGTTGGAGCGATCCATTGATGTCTTCCAACAGTCCCAGGGATCTGCTTGCTTCAGAGAGCGCTCCTGCGTCCGCTCACCAGGTTGAAGATCAGGATGATCACCGCGAGCACCAGCAGAAGATGAATCAGGCCACCGGCTACGTGAAAGCTGAAGCCCAGGAGCCACAGAATCAGAACGGCTACAAAAATTGTCCAAAGCATATATGCCCTTTCCCGCATTGTTGGCGCCTGAGACCGGCAATCTGTCCATGGCGCCCGCGATGCATTCAGAAACATCTGTTATTTCGAAGCGACCGATTGCGCCTTCGCGTTCCTTACTGCGTCGAGGAACGGCTGCGCCGATGCAGGCGTCGCAACTTCGCCGCGCAGAACGTCCTGCGTGGAGACCTGATGCCCGTAGAAGGCACGCATGGAATCATCGTCGCGGCGAACATCAGCTCCGCTCAGAGTGAGTCCGGCAAAGGCGCCCTTGGCTCGTGAGTAGGTAAGGATCTGGGTATTCAGATTCCAATCGGTACTGGCAGAGGCGTTGCGGCCAACTGGTCCAGCTGCCGCGGAGGCATCCGCACCAACCTTGAACTTGGCGGCTTCCAGGCGTTGCATTCCCTCGTCCCCCTGGAAAATCATGACCACATCGACACCTTCGACGCCGATTTGCAGTCCCCAGCTCCCTCCAGTAATGGCAAAGAAGTCTGGTGCGCTCCATCCCTTTGCGGTCCGGCATGTGGCTACGCCCTTTCCGTTCTCCGCGCCAAACACTAAGCCTCCCTTGATCATGTGAGGTACGACGGCAACGCACTTGGCGTGCTCCAGCACCTCTTCCGGAATACCTCTATCGGGCGTGGCCATGATCTGATGCAGCACCAGCGCCGCATTGTCCAGACGGTTCTGCGCATCTTCGCGAGTCTCTGCTCGGACAGCGGTAGCCGCACCCAGGCTTAACAATGCCACTAACATCACAAGTTTCTTCATGCTTTCACCCTTTTCTACCGATGCGCGGCGTCACTTACTTTTCGCGCTCTAAGGCGCACGAGGCAATTCCTAGGCTAGAGTGATCGCATGTCACGGTCTGAGCTATAAGGCTCTAAAGGGAGGGATTGAGGCCTTCCTATTCCAGCGGGCAAAATTTCTGGATGCCGGTGGATATTGACTGATTCCAGACACAATTCGGCATTGAATGTCATCTTGCAGGATCAACTTCCGGACGAAAGCCCTCAATGGCCGAGGATTCTTCGCCATTCGTAGAGAGTATCTCCACGCCGGTCAACAGCGAACCGACAGACTTGTGCAAAATGGGACAGTCTTAAAAGCCGTCGCATGGGACTCTTGCTCCAGTTCCTCTATCGATTCGACTGGTGAGTTGAGAGATGCCCGAAACAAGAACAAGAATTCTCATCGTGGATGATCGGGCTTGCACTCGCACGAGGATGTCGTTCGTGCTCGCTGAGATTGGCTATCGAGTGCGTACTGTCAAAGACGGCCTCTCTGCAGTGTACGAAATCCGCCGGGAGATTCCTGAAATTCTTCTTGCCGATCTCAACATGCCGGGCATGTCCGGACTGGCGTTGCTGTCGGTGATCCGTTGCCGGTTCCCGGCAATCCTGGTAATCGCCATGAGTGACAGATTCTCTGGCAATGAGGTACCCTCCGGCATTCCCGCGGACGCCTTCTATCAAAAGGGCAGCAGCACGAACGCGCTCCTGCACATATTGAGAGCGCCGCCTCAAATGAAGCGCCCCGTTCCCCAACTTTGCCGCACCGTGGCGCCAATCTTGATTCAGAGGGACGCAAGCGATCCTTCCGGGAAGGGGCAGGTGACGATTGCTTGTCCGGGGTGTCTGACAGCCTTTCCACAGGCTCTGGATGGCTTTGGCAGCCTCATGCTCGAAGTGGATTGCAACCATTGCGACAATTCAATTCAGTACGCAGTCGTCGAGCCTTCAGATCGTATGCCAGTACAACCTATTCGCCGAGAGGCGGGCGCGACGATCTCTGCGAATGGAATCTCAACCATTCGCTATTAAGCCAACCTCTCCTTTATGACCAGTAAGCAGTTTCAACTTCTTGCGCGGACGGTGGCACTGATGATGATCGTGCTGATGTCTAGCGGGGGGGGTGCCTACTCCGTCCTCACACATGAGGAGATTGTCGACCTGGCATGGACATCCGAGATACAGCCTCTCCTGTTGCAACCCTTCCCTGGCCTGATCCACGATCAGATCACGGAGGCACATGCCTACTCCTATGGCGGCTCGGTCATCCAGGATCTGGGCTACAATCCTTTGGGCAGCAAAGATTTCAGCAATCTGGTGCATTACTTTCGCAGGGGAGGTTTTGCTCTTGATCTGCTTCATGAAAGCCAGGATGCTAATGAAAACGCCCTCGCATTGGGCGAGCTTTCGCGCTATGCGGCTGACATCAGCGGTCACCTGGCGGTGAATGAGGCTGTCGCGATTCGCTTTCCACAACGACGCGCGAGATTCGGAAGATCCATTCGCTATGCGCAGGACAGGACTGCGCATTTGAAAACCGAGTTTGGCTTCGACACGTTGCAGGTGGCGAAAAATCGATACGCATCCGACCAGTACCACGATTTCATAGGATTCAAGGTCGCGCAGCCGTTGCTGGAGCGAACCTTTGCAATCGTATACGGGCTGCAACTGAAAGACGTACTCACACATGAGGACCTGGCGATCGGTTCCTATCGCTATTCAGTCAGCAGGCTGATCCCTCAAATGACGAAGGTTGCTCTCCAGACGCACAAGAAGGATCTGATGCGAGAGACGCCGGACTTTGCGAAGAAGAAGTTCCTATACCGCCTATCGTGCTCAGATTGCGAGCGGGAGTGGGGAGACCTATACGAAGCCTGGCTTCGGTACGCGGCTGCTGTCGGCGCTCTTTCGATACATGCCCAAAGTCGGGGCCTTCAAAGGAATGGGATTCGATAATCCGACGCCCCACACGGAAGATTCGTACATTAAGAGCATTAATACTACGGTTGATCGTTACCTCGAGTTACTCGAAGAAGTACGCGCAGGTACTCTGGTCCTGTCCAACTGCGATCTTGATGACGGCAAGACGACCACTGCGGCGGAATACACGCTCGCAGCTGAGACCTACGCAAGACTGCTGTTGACCCTAACTGCGCAGAAGTTCGACAGGACTTCGCCTCAACTGCAGGAAAATATCCTCGCGGTTCTATTCCGATCCCTCGCTACCGATCGAGACCAAGTACGACCCAGCTCGCTGGCAAGCCGTCCTTGAGGATCTAAGCAAGTTGAAGGCCCTAGCGCCTTCCCCGATCGCTGGTGGAAGATGACCAAGAGGATACTGTGCTCATGTGCGCCCATCGGCCTACCGGCCGTGGTAGTCCTTAACGTGAAATCCATCCCGTAGCCGAAATGACGGTGATCACGGCACCAGTTGATCGCGAGTTCATGGCCCCATATTCGTAGGAGTGCAAGGATCGTACCCGAGCGACGTGGCTGTCACCGGACTTGGAGGCGAGGGTGGTGTGATCCAAGGGATGTTGTTGAAGTCGAAGAACTCCAGCAGGTTGGGCTGCGTGGCATCGCGAGCCGTCAAGTGCGCGGCGCTCCCAATAAACCGATTCTCGACAAACCTGATCACAGCAGTGTGATCCATCGGGGTGTGCGAGACATAATGCCGGCGGGTGAAAGGCGAGATGATGATATTCGGCAGACGGAAGCCAAGCTGTGCAGCAAATCCCTGGACGGCCGCAGCATCTCCAGCATTCGCCCCAGGGTCGTTCGTCGCCAGGTCGCAATGCAGCGTGGGCGCCGCGCCTACTGGCACGCAGGGGCCATACGCATCGGGACTCACAGCGATCTGCGAGATATCCGGGATCGTTCCCAGAGAGGCATCGGTGTTGTCGTTGGAGTGGCCGGGCACCGGTGGAACATGGTCGTACGGCCCTCCACCCTCGTCGTAGCTGAGGAAGAATACGGAATCCATCCAATCTGGACTCGCCATGAACGAATTGACTACATTTGCCACTTGCACCTGCCCCATCAGTATCGATTGGCCCGATCCTGGATGCTCGTCATTGTTGCCGTAACCGGCCTCAATGAAGGCAAAGCTTGGAAGCGTGCCGTTGGTGAGATCGGTGAAGTAGGCGGAAAGCGGAGCAATGTGGTCTGGATCGATGCAGAAGGAGTTCGTCGAATCTCCAACTACATTTGATGCCTGGGTGGGAGGAGTGCAGGCTACGCCAGTTGGATTCTCATACATGTATTGATACGAATAGGTCAGGTTAGAGAAGGTCGTCGCGGGATACGCCGCGTTCGACCCACCGGTGCAAGCAGCATCACTCAGGCAGAGGCCCTCGGTGACCGTGTAGTAGATCTTCCACGATACCTTTGCCTGGTCAAGTTCCTGAAAGATGTTCGGAATGTCGAGCTGAGACAGATGGTCATCACCGCCGGGATCTTTAACCAGGCCTTGGGTCGTACCTCCCGTGAAGGTGGCGATGCGATTGCCAATGCTCTTGGTCGATACCGGCGAGAACCAGCGATCGGACACCGCGAACTGCGATGCCATGAAGTAGTAGTAATTGAGAAAGCCCTGATCGTAATACCCCATAGACCGCTGCCCCGTCAGGTCGGTGAAGGCACCGGAGCAACTGCCACCTGCACTGGGGATCGCGCAGCTCTTCGCGTAGCCCTCGGCGTTGTGAACGAAGCCATCCATCAAGATCGGGCGCGTGGTGAGAAAGTCGTAACGATTGACCTCTCCATAGCTTGCCAGCCAAGCCGAAGTCTCGTCATCCACACAGGTACTTTTAAGTTTAAAGAGCGAGTACGCAGTGCCCTCGTCGTCAAGGTTGCTGATTGTGGCTAGCTTGTCGTCGATGCCATCCACTTCATAGTCCTTGCCATCATCGCCGATGTTCCAACCGTTCGATCTTCGGTCGGGATTCAGCATGCCGAAATAATTGTCGAAAGTGTGGTTCTCTTGCAGCATGAAGATGACATGGTCGATGGAGTGAATGCTGCCTCCTGCTGTCACCGCTACGGTTGCAATCGCCGAGGAGTTTCCACCGGAACCGGTGGCGGTGGCCGTATACGTTGTGGTCGCGGTTGGGCTGACTGCCTGGGTTCCGCCGCTCGATTGCAAGGCATACGTGCTGCCATCGGATCCGGTCACGGTCACCTGAGCGGCGTTAATCGCAGTTACGGTCAAAGTGGATGAATTCCCCGAAATGATTGAAGTGGGGTTAGCGGTGATGCTCACGGTCGGCGCGGGATTCGGTGTCACCGTCACGGTTGCACTCGCGGAGGACTTTCCTCCATTGCCGATTGCGACTGCCGTGTAAGTCGTGGTCGCGGTCGGGCTCACCAACTGCGTTCCACCGCTCGATTGCAAGGTATAGGTGCTGCCATCGGTTCCGGCTATCGTCACTTGCGATGCATTAACCGCAGTCACATTCAGAGTGGACGAACTGTCCAAGGTAATCGAAGCGGGGTTGGCGTTGATCGTCACTGTTGGCGCGGGATTCGGAGTTACCGTCACCGTCGCCGCCGCTGAAGCATTTCCGCCGATACCGGAAGCGACTGCCGTGTAAATTGTTGTTGCTGCAGGGCTCACAGCTTGCGTTCCGCCACTTGGCTGGAGAGTGTACGCGCTGCCGTCGGATCCAACTACCTTTACCTGCGTGGCGCCTAATGCAGTAATTGTCAGAATGGACGAACTGCCCGCAGTAATAGAAGCAGGGATGGCAGTGATGGCCACGGTTGGCGCCGGAATGGGTACCAC
>JBAUTX010000142.1:0-3824 GCA_049582405.1 Occallatibacter sp.
GCGTTGCGTGTCGAGAGCGCTCCATCTGTAATCGAGTCGCCCAGCGTCACAATCGCGCGCGCACCCTTCGTCCCCGCCACGTCCACGCCATCCAGGAAGTACCACGACTCAATCTTCTTCGCATCCGTCAGTGAAGCCGCGCCCGCCACATCGCCGCTTACCAGGTAGTTGTCCTGATCAGCAAAATCATGGAACGTCTCCTGGCGCATCACCTGCGACGGTACAAAGAAGCTCACCGTCAGATCGCTCATCGGAGCCACCGTCATCGTCACCGGGTCGGAGTACGCCACCGCACCGGCGGCCACCCGCACCGTCTTCTCCCCGCCAAACGTCAGCGCATGGTCCGTGCCGTCCTTGATCGCGTCGGCCCCTGCGCTCATGGCCACGTGCACATCGCTCAGCACCAGCGGGTCTTTGCCGAACTCATTCGTAAACCGGATACGCACCTGCTCGCCGCCTGCCGAAACATGCACAATCTCGCGCAGCGTCTTTCCGCTGAAGTCGTAGATCCGAAACGTGTTCTCCGCCAGCATTGGCGACGTCGCCCACGTGCCCACCCACTCCGAATGCGCAGCAGCCTGCGCCACACCCACTCCACTCACGCTCAGCAGAAAAGCCAGCAAAGACACACCACTACGGCAGCGATCGAACATCGTTTCGTTTTCCTCCTTGGGAAGCATTCGGGCCTGGCCTTCCCGGCCCGTACCAGCATAGTCGAGCCTGCCCAACTTGCAGCCAGCACATTCTTTGCGCACGCGCCGCCATTTCCATCCCGCCTGCGCCGAGTACGCCAACTTCCGGTCCCGCCAGGTCCCAAAAATTCTGAAACAAAACCGTTCAATTAGTGATTTGCGTCACATTCCGCAACCGCCTAAGGCCTTAAGATTGAAGTCGAGATGCACCTTCTCTGGTTAAGAGTCGCGGCAGTGCTTTACGCAACGGCAAGCATTGCCGTGTTCCCCGCCGTGCTCTACAAACTTGAACGTTGGCGCAAGAGTTGCGTCCACCTCGCCGGTATGGCGTACTTCTTCCACTTCGTCTCCGTGGTAGAAATGCTCGTGCAAGGCCACAGCCTGGTGCCCGTCGGAGTCCGCGAAGCGGAATCGCTCCTCGGTTTCGTCGTTGCTTCGCTCTTTCTGCTCGTCTGGTGGCTCTATGACGCCATCTCCCTCGGCATCTTCGCCCTTCCCATCACCTTTTTCCTGGTCTTTGTCCCCTCGCTCGGCGTGGTCCATTACACCTTTCCGTCGCAGGGCGTACGCGCCAGTTGGCTCGTCGCGCACATCGCAGCGTTGCTCGCAGCCTATGCGGCACTCGGCTTCAGCCTGCTTGCCTCCATCCTTTATCTCGTTCAGGAGCGCCGTCTCAAGTCCAAGCTCAAGGCCCAACTCGCCTCCGGCTCCACGACATTTGACTGGCTTCTGCCCCTCGACACGTTGGAGCGCATCGCCCACGCCACCTTGCTTTTTGGCTTTCCCTGCATGACCGTCGGCCTCGTCATCGGCTCGGTCCTCGTGCAGGAAACATCCCTCGGCGCCGCGTACTTTCAGGACCCCAAAGTCATCGCGTCGTTTCTGATGTGGTTCGTTTACGTCCTGCTGATCTTCATCCGCCAGGCCGCAGGCCTCCGCGGACGTCGCGCTGCCTACGTCTCCGGTGCCGTATTCATCGTCATGCTCGCCGTCTTTGCCGCCAACGCCTTCAGCCACGTCCACAGGTTCGGTGCCCAATGACGATTACCCTCATCGGCATCAACCACAAGACCGCGCCCATCGAGCTCCGCGAGCGCATCGCCATCAGCCGCGACGATCTGCCCGAAACCACCCGCGCGCTCGCCGCTACCCCCGGCGTCATCGAGTGCATGATCGTCTCCACCTGCAACCGCGTCGAGATCGTTGCGGCACTCGAATCGCCCGACACCGACCTCACCACATTCCTGCTTCGCCACTTCAACCTCGACCCCGGCCTGCTCGCGCCGCACATCTATCAGCACCGCGACCAGCACGCCGTACGCCATCTCTTCCGCGTCGCCTCCAGCCTCGACTCCATGGTCGTGGGCGAGCCGCAGATTCTTGGCCAGGTCAAGGAAGCCTTCGCCATCGCGCGTTCCGCCGGCACCGTCGGCGGCCAGCTTGAGCATCTGCTCCAGAGCGCCTTTGCCGCGGCCAAAAAAGTCCGCACCGAAACCGAGATCGGCTCCAACTCCGTCTCCATCGCGTCCGTCGCCGTCGAGCTCGCCCGCAAGATCTTCGGTTCGCTCAACGGCCGCACCGTCTTCCTCGTCGGCGCAGGCAAAATGAGCGAACTCGCCGCGCGTCACCTCGTGCAGCAGGGGGCCGGCACCATCCTCGTCACCAACCGCACCCTGGAGCGCGCACGTACCCTCGCCGAGCCCTTCAACGGCCGCGTCATTCCGTTCGAGCAGCTCCACGAGGCCGCCAGCGAGGCCGACATCGTCATCACCTCCACCGGCGCTCCGCACCCCATCTTCCGCCGCGAGCACGGCCACGCCTTCCTGCAGCGCCGCCGCAACCGCCCCATGTTCTTCATCGACATCGCCGTGCCCCGCGACGTCGATCCCGAGGTCAACAAGCTCGACGGCCTCTTCGTCTACGACATCGATGACCTCCAGCAGGTTGCCGCGGCCCACATTGCCGAGCGCAAGAGCCAGGCCACCGACGCCGAAGCCCTCGTCGCCGCCGAGGTCGAGCGCTTCCATCAGCGTCAGCGCACCGTCAACGTCGCCCCCGCCATCGTCTCGCTCCAGCGTCAGTTCGAAGAAATCCGCCAGGCCGAACTCCGCCGTATCCACGCCCGTATCGGCACGCTCACTCCAGAACAGCTCGCCGCCATCGAGGCCCTCACGCGCGGCCTCGTCAACAAGTTCCTCCATCCGCCCATGCAGGCCCTCAAACAGGCCGCTCGCGAAAACGACGCCACCCGCCTTGAAGCGCTCTGCGAGACATGGTCGCTGCCCGCCGCGCCTGAACCCACTGCCGAACCCCAACCCGCCGCAGCGCCCGAAGCCAGGCACGAAAAGCCACAGGGGCACGCGTCCAAAGAAGCCAGCGTCGTGGGGGGCAAATGAACCTTCGCATCGGCAGCCGGGGCTCGCAGCTTGCTCTCTGGCAAAGCAACCACATCGCCGCGCTTCTCCGCGCGCAGGGTCACAACGTCGAGATCGAGATCATCAAGACCACGGGCGACCGTCTGCAGGAGGTCACCTTCGCACAGGTCGCGACGCAATCGGGAACGACAAAAGGCATGTTCACCAAAGAGATTGAAGAAGCGCTCGCCGAGGGCCGCGTCCATCTCGCCGTGCACTCGCTCAAAGATCTGCCGACCGAGCTGCCCGCGCCCTTCGCCCTCGCCGCAACGCCGCCGCGCGTCGACCCCCGCGATGTCTTCGTTTCTGTGAACTACCCCAACCTCGCCGCATTGCCGCAGGGCGCCCGCGTCGGCACCAGCAGCCAGCGCCGCCGCGCCCAGTTGAAAGCACTCCGCCCCGACATTGAGCCGCAAGAGTTCCGCGGCAACGTCGACACCCGTCTTCGCAAACTCGCCGAGGGCCAGGTGGACGCCATCCTGCTCGCCGCCGCCGGCCTCGACCGCCTGGAAAAGACCGAGTGGATTCGCGAGCGCCTCGACCCCGCCGACTTCACGCCCGCCGCCGGTCAGGGCTCGCTCGGCATTGAAACCCGCCACGACGACGCAGCCACCCTCGCCGCCGTTGCATTTCTCAATGACCCCGCCACCCGCTTCGCCGTCACCGCGGAACGCGCCGCCCTTGCCGCATTAGGCGGCGGCTGCCAGGTCCCCATCGG
>JBAUTX010000143.1:0-6134 GCA_049582405.1 Occallatibacter sp.
GTCCATCCGGGATCTCCTCCTCGTGTGTTTGGCGGCTCACGATCTGGAGTTTCTTGGATGGACTCCCGCAAATGTCAAACTTCTACTGCCACCCCGCCAGAGGCGGGGGGCCTCCCGTGTTTAGCTAGTCGTATTTCGCTCGATTTTACGCCGGGCAGAAATCAATCTTTCCGCCCGGCATTTTTACCTATCAGAACTACCTAATCCGTTCCACGAGCACTGGAATGAAGGCTGCAGCCGGGTGCCGGGTGCCCCAGGTCTCGCTTCTGAGACCTGGGATCGCACAAACCTCGACCCGCAAGTTCTCGCGAACCTTTCATCCGGCCGAACAATCCACCCGCCTGGGTGCCCCATGACGTTCGCGCAGCGGACGACATGGGTGGGAGACCACGAGCCTCATCCCGCCACAGAAAAGCCGGGCGTCCAGGCCCCGCTCCTGAGGCCTGAGACAGCACCAACCCCGCCCCGCGCCACCACCCAGGAATGGTCCGCGCGTGTTCTGGAGCACATGAGCTTCACCATCGATAGGCAGCCATCCGCCCCCTCGACGTGACACCCATCACAGACCACGGCAATTCGCTCTGGCTCTAATGATGGGCAGACAAAAATCGATCGTCGGCCCCACAACTTAGCTCATGCCACAGTGAGCCTGTTCTTGTTGTCCTCGCCTGCCTTGACTGGAACCTCGAGAGGAGGATGTCGACAATGAAGCGACTGGCTTCGCTCCTGATGCTGTGCACCCTGCTGGGTCTCTTGTCGTGCAATGCCGTGCACGAGAATGGAGACAGCACCGGAACGACGCCTTCCACACCCTCCCCGACCAACCCCACGCCCGCACAATCAGGCAACTACATCGTGACCGCCTGGAGCGAGCTGGGCATGCACTGCATCGACGGCAAGGACTACTCCATCTTTTCCGTGCTTCCCCCGTACAACACGCTCCATGCGCAGATCATGCAGCGCGGCGATCCGCCGGCACTGGTCACCGGCGTGACGGTCACCTATCAGGCGATCCCGGATACGACCGGGGCGACGAACACCTCCAGCGCGGGCAAGACGAACTTCTGGACCTACGTCCACACGCTCTTCCTCACCAACGCAAGCCCGGATGTGGGCCTGACCGGCAATCCCGTGCAGAGCAACACGCCGCACCCCATGACCTACGACAGCGCGCTCGGTCAGTGGGATGCCACCGCCATTCCGACGATTCCCTATGACGACGCGGGGAAGTGGAACCCCTATCCCATGGTCAAAGTAGTGGCCAAGGACGCCTCGGGCAACGTCCTCGCCAGCACCACGACCGTGCTGGCCGTGAGCGACGAGATGACCTGCTCCACCTGCCACGCGTCCGGCAGCAAGAACACCGCAGCAGAGCCAGCCTCCGGCTGGGAGAACAACCCCGATCCCGCAAAGGACGTGAAGCTGAACATCCTGAAGAAGCACGACGATCGCTGGGATGTTTCGCCCTATCTGTCGGCGCTCCAGAGTGCGGGCTACACCTACCAGGCCAGTCTCTATCAGACCGCGAAATCGGGCACGCCGATTCTATGCGCGGCCTGCCATGCGAGCAATGCGCTGGGTGCAGCCGGCATTTCCGGCATCAAGCCTCTCACGCAGGACATGCACACCCTGCACGCCCCGGTCATCAATCCGTCCACCGGCGCCAGCCTGGATAACGCCACCACGCCCTATGCCTCCTGCTATCTCTGCCATCCCGGGCCGCAGACAAAATGCCAGCGTGGCGCGATGAGCAAGACGGCCTGCTATGACTGCCATGGAAATCTCACCGCGGTCGGCGCAGCAAACCGCGAGGGCTGGCTCGATCTGCCTTCCTGCCAGATGTGCCACAACAGCAGCACGCGCTACCCCACCACATTTGCCTCGCCCGGCGTATGGCGCACCACAACGGACACAACCTTCGCCACCAATCCCAACAAGCCCTCCGCAGGCAAGAGCCTCTATCGCTTCAGCACCGGCCACGGAGGAGTCTACTGCTCCGGCTGCCACGGCTCGCAGCATGCGGAGTATCCGACCCTGCAGGCGAATGACAATGTGTACAGCACCGGAATGCAGGGATACGCCGGCAAGATCGTCGAGTGCACGGTATGCCACGTGAGCATGCCGTCCACGGCAACCGGCGGTCCGCACGGCCTGCACACGATTGGACAGGGGTGGATCAGCCAGCACCCCCAATACGCGAGCAACGGCGGATACACAAGGTGCGCCTATTGCCACGGCGCCACGTACACGGGCTCGCCGCTTTCTGCGGTCGCCACTGCGCGCACCTTCACCGTGGAAGACAGCGGCACAAAGACCTTTGCCGCGGGGCACCAGGTGAGCTGCTACGACTGTCACAACGGGCCAACGGGAGACTGACTGTATCAGGGCCTGGACCACGTCCGCCGGGTGCCCCAGGTCTCGCTTCTGAGACCTGGGATCGCACAAACCTCGACCCGCAAGTTCTCGCTAACCTTTCATCCGGCCGAACAATCCACCCGCCCATTACAATACCCGCATGACCAAGCCGTCGCTGGTGGACCTTGTCGGCGTGGGCCTCAACGCCACGGACACGCTCATCCCTCTCGCCGCCTATCCCGACCGCGGCTCCAAGGTCCAGTTCACCCAGGCCTCCATCCAGCCCGGCGGCCAGACGGCCTCCACCGTCTTCGCCTGCCAGCTCTGGGGCCTTGCCACCCGCTACGTCGGCAAGCTCGGCGACGACCACGCCGCCGCGCTCCACCGCCGCGCCTTCGACCGCGCCGGCGTCGATGCCCGCCTCATCACCGTCCCCCACACCGCCAGCGCCCAGTCCGTCATCCTCGTCGACGAGGGCGGCGAGCGCACCGTCCTCAACCAGCGCAACCCCCGCGTGCAGCTCACCCCCGCCGACCTCGAGCGCGACTGGATCATCAACGCCCGCGCTCTCCACGTCGACGGCCTTGAAACCGCCGCCGCCACGCTCGCCGCCTCGTGGGCGCGCCAGGCCGGCATCCCCACCATCGCCGATCTCGACGAACTCTACCCCGGCGTCGAAGACCTCATCGCCAACATCGACTACCTCATCGTCAGCCGCAACTTTCCCGCCGCGCTCACCGGCGAGCACAACCTCGAGCACGCCCTGCGCACCCTCATGCACCGCTACGGCTGCTCGCTCACCGCCGCCACCCTCGGCCACGAGGGCGTCCTCGCCTGGGACGGCTCCAGCTTCCACCACCGCCCCGCCTACCAGGTCCACGTCGCAGACACCACCGGCGCCGGCGACATCTTCCACGCCGGCTTTATCTACGGCCTGCTGCAGGGCTGGCCCCTCACGCGCCAGCTCGACTTCGCCTGCGCCGCCGCCGCACTCAACTGCACCGCCCAGGGCGCACGCGGCCACATCGGCGCCGTCGCGGAGATCGAGTCCCTCATGGCCACCGCCCCGCGCTACACCCCCGCGCCCGTGCTGGACTAAGCCGCCGCACCGCGCCCGCCGTCCCGTTCGCAGCTTTCCATTGCCCAACTCACCCTCGCGGGCTTACCATTCTCGCGCATCTGAAATCGTTTTCAGGAGGATCCCCAACACCATGCGTCTCCCTGCCTCGCTTGCCGCTCTCACTCTCGCCTTCGCCGCCCTCGCTCCCGCCGCGCCGCGCGCCGCCGCACAGCAGGTGGTCGCCGCCACCCCGCCCATGGGCTGGAACAGCTGGAACTACTTCGCCGACAAAGTCACTGACAAGGACATCCGCGCCGCCGCGGACGAAATCGTCGCCAGCGGCATGAAAGATGCCGGCTACATCTACATCAACATCGACGACACATGGGAGGCCGAGCGCGACGCCACCGGCCTCCTGCACACCAATTCGAAATTTCCAGACATGAAGGCCCTCGCCGACTACGTCCACTCCAAGGGCCTCAAGATCGGCATCTACTCCGGCCCCGGCACCAAAACCTGCGGCGGCTACGCGGCATCGCTCGGCCACGAGGAGCAGGACGCCAAAATGTACGCGGCCTGGGGCATCGACTATCTCAAGTACGACCTCTGCAGCTTCATCCCCGACGTCATGCAGAAGCAGGCCCCGCATGACGAAGC
The DNA here is from genome assembly GCA_049582405.1 of Occallatibacter sp. Lineage (GTDB taxonomy): Bacteria > Acidobacteriota > Terriglobia > Terriglobales > Acidobacteriaceae > Telmatobacter. The sequence goes on from JBAUTX010000143.1 coordinate 4,073, forward strand.
CCAGCAGATGCGTCTCATGGTCGCCGCATATACCAAGATGGGCAAGGCCCTCCAGTCCACCGGCCGCCCCATCGTCTTCTCCCTCTGCCAGTACGGATGGGATTCGCCCTGGGAATGGGCCCCCGCGCTCGGCGGCAACTCCTGGCGCACCACCGGCGACATCAACGCCCACTGGGACCGCATCTACACCATCCTCGAGCAGCAGGCGGGCCTTGAAAAATACGCCGGCCCCGGCCACTGGAACGACCCCGACATGCTCGAAGTGGGCAACGGCAAGCTCACCCTCGCCGAAAACCGCGCCCACTTCTCCATGTGGGCCATGCTCGCCTCGCCCCTGCTCGCCGGCAACGACCTGCCCAACATGAAGCCAGAGATCAAGGCCATCCTCACCAACCGCGACGTCATCGCCATCGATCAGGACGCGCTCGGCCACCAGGCCAGCCGCACCTATGCCGACGGCGAAGTCGAGGTCTGGACGCGTCCTCTCTCCGGCGGAGCCATGGCCGTCGCCATCCTCAACGCCGGCAGCGACCGCGTCTCCACCCATCCCTTCCACCTCGACCTTGCCAGGCTCGGCCTCCACGGCGCGCAGCAGGGCAAAGACCTCTGGACCGGCCACTCCGTCGAGCTCACGCAGAACATGCCCATCACCCTGCCCAGCCACGACATCCTGCTCGTCCGCATCGCCGAGCCGAAGTAGCGCAAGCCGGTGCTCCATCCAGAAGCTCTGGGCATTCAGTATCGGAACGACTGTGGGTGCCCCATCCATGGCGTCCGCTTCAGCGGGCGACATGGGTGGGAATCCACAAACCTCAACCCATCCGCGGGTGGCTCAGGTCTTGAACATGATGATTCGAACACAACACGAGGGTGCCCCAGGTCTCGATTCTGAGACCTGGGATAGCGTTACGATTCGCTCCGGCAGACGTATGACGACCTCTGGGCGGGTGGCACACCCTTCGCGATGCTGACTCACCGCAGAGGAGGGTGCCCCATCCTTTCGGCCTGCGGTTGGCCGAAAGGGTGGGCACCCCGTACACTCGTTCTTCGCCATGAAGGGCAAACTCGTCCGTTACCAGAAAGCCGGTGCATTTCACTTCATCCCCTTCAGTTGCTTTCGCAGGCTGCCGCTGCTGAATGCAACAGCCGCCTATAGGTGCTTTGAGCACGAGCTCGAAATTGTGCGTCGACGGTAGGAGTTCGTGGTTCTGGGGTACGTTTTGATGCCCGAACACGTTCACCTGCTGTTGAGTGAAACGCGCATCGCGTCGCTGGCTGTGGCGTTGCAGGTGTTGAAGCAGCAGACTTCGAGAAAGTTGAAGAGCGCGGACCAGGCGCAATTCTGGCAGCGCCGGTATTACGACTTCAACGTGTGGAGTGAAGAAAAGCGTGCGGAGAAGCTCGGGTATATGCATCGCAATTCGGTTGCGCGCGGGCTGGTGGTGAAGCCTGAGGACTGGCCGTGGTCGAGTTGTCGTCATTACTCGGCCGGGCTGCGCGGCACGGTGGAGATCGAGTCGTTTTGGACGGCCTGGGAGCGGGAACAAAGGCGAGACCCGGATGGGCGAAGGATTGTGGTACCCACCCTTGCGCGATAAGTCCGCGCAAGGATGGGGCACCCACGTCGGAGGTAAGTTAGCATTGTTCGGGGGAAGGGTCGGCCACCCGCCCCCGACACGCTCACCTCGAGCACCCGGCACCGTCCATATCCAATGGGTACGTGACAAGAGCATGTTTGTTGTCGCAATCCCTCAACTTCATTTTCACGATTGAGTAAGAGATAGGAGCCCGATTTGCGCACCTTGATTTGCAGAGGACTGTTCTTGGCTAGTACATGCATATTGGCTGGAGTTACATGTTATGCACAGCAAACTCATACGCGGGTTCGGCCGACAAAGGTTTCGATAGATATGGCTGTAACTTTCGCGGGTGAGCGGTCAGCACCGGATCCAAGTCTTTGTTGCTTCTGGTTCAAGGGCGGCGGGGTGGACGTGGCAGTGACTTTCTGGAAGGGTTTAGGTATTGCCGCCACAATGACCGGCGATCATGCCTCGGATATTCT
>JBAUTX010000144.1:0-4074 GCA_049582405.1 Occallatibacter sp.
GTGTATCTGGAACTGAAGAAGAGGCTGGAAGCACGCCTGCGCGAGGTGCTGAAGGCGAGCTACGGACTGGAGCTGGAGACGATTCCGGTTGAGATTCCGCCAGAGCTGGATTTCGGCGAACTGGCGACGCCGGTAGCGTTTGAGCTGGCGCGCAAGCTGCGCAAGGCGCCAAAGCTGATTGCGCAGGAGATTGTGGCGGCATTGGGCACGGTGGAGGGCTTTGCGGGATTTGAAGTGGCCGGTGCGGGCTACATCAATGCGCGGCTGGAGCGCGCAGCGACAATGAGAGCGGTGGTAGAGTCGTCGCTTTCCCAGGTCCCAGAAGCGGGACCTGGGGCACCCATGGTGGACGAAGACGATCCGCCGGAGGACGTGCGCAACCATGCGCTGGTGGAGCACACGAGCATCAATCCCAACAAGGCGGCGCACATCGGGCATCTGAGGAACGCGATCCTGGGCGACACGTTTGTAAGGCTGCTGCGCGCGGCAGGGCAGAAGGTCGATGTGCAGAACTACATCGACAACACGGGCGTGCAGGTTGCGGATGTGGTGGTCGGCTTTCAGCATGTGGAAGGCAAATCGCTGGCCGAGGTGCGGGCGCTGGTGCAGGAACGCGCACGCGTGTTTGCGGCGGGCGGGCGGTTTGAGGATGCGATCGACTACTACTGCTGGGACCTGTATGCGCGGACGTCGCAGTGGTACGCGAGCGGCACGGATGCGGAGAACGAGGCGCGCAAGAAGCTGCGCTATGAGACGCTGCACGCGATTGAGCACGGTGGGAACGAGACGGCTGAGGTGGCCGAGATGATTTCGACGGCGGTGCTGCGGCGGCATCTGGAGACGATGCTACGGCTGGGTATCGAGTACGACTTTCTGCCGCGCGAGAGCGAGATTCTGCACCTGAAGTTCTGGGAGTCGGCGTTTGAACTGCTGAAGCGGACGGGCGTGCTGTACTTCGAGAACGAAGGGAAGAACAAGGGCTGCTGGGTGATGACGCGGCCGGGCGCAGAGACAAAGGACGGCGAGACGGACGAAGACGCGAAGGTGATTGTCCGCTCGAATGGCACGGTGACCTACGTGGGCAAGGACATTGCGTATCACCTATGGAAGTTCGGGCTGCTGGGACGTGACTTCGGGTACAAGCCGTTCTTCCAGTATCCGGGCCACACGTGCTGGATTTCATGCATGGAGGGCGAGGCGGAGCACCCGCATTTTGGCGGGGCGAGCGCGATTTACAACGTGATTGACTCGCGGCAAAGCGATCCGCAGGCGAATGTGATTCAGGCGCTGCGCGGGATGGGCCACACGGCACAGGCGGATCACTATACGCACTTCAGCTATGAGATGGTGGCGCTGACGCCGCGCTGTGCGGAGGAGCTGGGCTACGAAGTCGCCGAGGAAGACCGCGGGCGGCCGTACATCGAGGTGAGCGGGCGCAAGGGCTTTGGCGTGAAGGCCGATGACCTGATCGACAAGCTCATTGCGGCAACGCTCGAAGAGGTGAACAAGCGGCAGACGGGGCGCGACGAAGCGGAGCGGCGGACGATTGCCGGGCAGATTGCGATTGGCGCGCTGCGTTACTTCATGCTGAAGTACACGCGGAATTCGGTGATTGCGTTCGACTTCAAGGATGCGCTGAGTTTTGAGGGCGAGACGGGGCCGTATATCCAGTACGCCGTGGTGCGCGCGCGAAACATCTTTCGCAAGGCGGGGACCACGGAAAAGGCGGTGCTGGAGGAGTTCCACAAGCTGACGGGCGGGAACGGATCAGCGCTCGGCGCATTCCTTCAGGCTCCGGATGCGAAGGACATCTGGGCGCTGTGGCTGCGGGCGGGGCGCAGGACGCTGGTGCTGGAGCAGTGCCTGGCGACGTCAGAGCCGGCGTACCTGGCGAAGCACGCGTTCCAACTGGCGCAGGAGTTCAACAACTTCTATCACAAGCACCACATCCTCACGGAGGAAGACGCGACGAGGAAGCTTCTGCTGCTGGCAACGGCGGCTGTCGCGCTGCGGGAGCTGGTGACGGTGCTGGCATGGCTGGGCATTGAAAGCCCGGAGGCGATGTAGCAGGCTCCCGCAGCGCGGCAAAGCTTCAGATATTCACTCCTGCATCGGCAAGGCGGGAGCTCCCGCCCAAGGGTTCATAGCTGCGCGCCCACTCAAGGACCGAGCGCACGGCGATGCCGCTGGGGCCCTTGGCGATGTAGGGCTTTGCTTCTTCCACCCAGGCGACGCCGGCAATGTCGAGGTGAATCCATGGCGTATCTTCGACGAAGACGCGCAGGAATTCAGCCGCCGTAATTGCGCCGCCCCAGCGTCCACCGGTGTTCTTGATGTCGCCGATGTCGGACTTGATCATCTCGGCGTACTCATCACCGACGGGCATGCGCCAGAACTTTTCGCCGGATGTGGCGAGAGCGGCATTGAACTTCTCGTATGCTTCGTCGTTGTTGGAGAAGACGCCGGCGTTGATCATGCCGAGGGCAACGACGCAGGCACCGGTGAGGGTGGCGGCATCGATGATATGGGTGGCGCCGAGTTGACGAGCGTAGGTGATGCCGTCGGCGAGGACGAGGCGACCCTCTGCATCCGTATTGATAATCTCAATGGTTTTGCCGGGCTTGCCAGGTGCGGGCGGCATTGCAGTCTGGATGTCGCCAGGTTTCTGGGCCTTGCCATCGGGCATGTTCTCTGCGGCGCAGACGATGCCGATGACGCGCACTTTGGGCTTGAGCAGGGCAATGGCGCGCATGACGCCGATCATGGCGGCTCCGCCAGCCATGTCGTACTTCATCTTCTCCATATTTTCAGAGGGCTTGATGGAGATGCCGCCGGTATCGAACGTGATGCCTTTGCCGATGAGGCCGAGGACAGGCCCTTCTGTGACGCCTGGGGGATCGTAGCGCAGAACAATGAGGGCGGGGGCCTCGGCGGAACCCTGCGCCACGCTGAGAAATGCGCCCATCTTCAGGTCGCGGAGCTTGTCTGTGGAGAAGACTGCGCACTTGAGGCCGACCTGTTCGGCCATCTGGCCGGCGCGCTGGCCGAGAATCGTGGGCGTGAGCTTGTTGCCGGGCTCGTTGACCAGGGAACGGGCGAAGTTCTGGCTTTCGCCGATGATGACGCCCTCGTTGAACTGGGTTCTCACCGCATCCTGGTCGACTGCAGCGGGCGCGGCCAGCTTGAAGGAGCGGATGCTGTAATCCTGCCGGTCACTCCGGTAGGTGTCCGGGTCAAAGTCGCCGACGAAGGCGCCTTCCACGGCGGCTCGTGCGCAGGCGTTGAACGGCTGGATGACGGACTCGGGTATGGCGAAGGTCAATTCGCGGATGTTGCGAGGTTTGGCAAAGCGGACGGCAGTTCCAGCGGCATTGCGCACGCTGTGGAGGCTGGCTTTGGCCTGCTTGCCCAGTCCCACCAGGAGCAGACGGCGGGCTTTGAGGCCGGTGGGTGCGTGCAGCAGGAGCGTCTCGTTGGCCCCCGCCTTGAATTCGCCGCTGGAGAGCACGGAGGCAGTGGCAGCCTGTACGGCCTGGTCGTAGGTGAGAAGGACAGGCAGTGGCTTTGCGTCTGGGCCTTTATCGGTTTGAGCATCCGCGGCCAGCACCGCTAGAAGTTCGGTTTCAGTGTCTGCAAGTTGTTGAAAAGATAATTGGGTCTGCATCTTCTCCTCTTTCGGATCCTGTGATTGATGGATGCCCCTACCTGCCCATGCGGTGTTTGCTTGCGTTGACGGCCGCCCGGGCCTCGCGATCAGCCTCGCGGCGCCGCTCGGTTTCGCGCTTATCCCAATCCTGCTTGCCTTTGGCAACGGCAACTTCGCATTTCACCCTGCCGTTACGGAAGTAAAGGCGGGTGGGGATGAGCGTGTGGCCTTTGATCTGCGTCTTGGTTTGTAGCCGTCGGATTTCGTCCTTGCGCAGCAGCAATTTGCGTGTGCGGGTTTCGTCGTGATTGGCAATGTTGCCATGGGAGTAGGGGCCAATATGCAGATTGAGGAGAAATGCCTCATCGTCTTTGATGAGACCATAGGAGTCTTTGAGGTTGGCTTTGCCCTCGCGGATGGACTTGACC
>JBAUTX010000145.1:0-13933 GCA_049582405.1 Occallatibacter sp.
CGGATGGTCATGCACGCTCAGTGAGCAGGTTTCGCCCTCAAATCCTGGATGCTTCCAGGATCGTCTCGCCGGGAACGATGGGGCCGGGCAGAAGGCGCTTTTGCTGGGAGCGCGCTTTGCGGCATGAATCTCCCGGATCCATCCGGTGTTGATCTGAAGGCGGGGTCGAGGTTTGTGGCTTCCCACCCATGTCGCCTGCTTGCGCACGCGCCATGGATGGCACCCCAGTTTGGTGGCAGGGACGGGAGAAGGTCATGGGTGGGTGACCCGCCCGGAGGTTACACCGGGCTTAGCGCCCTGCGCGGCGCGCAGGCGATTTCGGCGTGGCAGCCTTTGTGCTTTTCTCCACGTTTTGCAGCGTTTCGTGGATGATCATCTTCAAATAGGTTTGGTAGCGGAGGCCGCGTTGGGCTGCTTGCACGCGGGCCTTGGCGATGTCGTCGGGGTCGAGGCGGATGGTGGTGGTGGGAAGAGCAGCGCGCCTGGCGACGGTCCCAATGCCAATGCGGCCTTCGGCTGTTGCTTTCTTGAAATCCTCAAGAAGGGCATCTTCATTCGCCTTCCACCAAGCAGCTTCCTCCGATTCATTCGCGAAGGTCTTGTTCTTCAATTCTTCCAACATTGCCATTCCTCTTCAGCGTAGCGAAGTAACGCCTGTAGTCCTTGTTCGCCGGCCACGCTGTCACTACACGTACCTTCTCGTCTGACAGCGTGGAGATCACAACCAGAATTCGGCCAGAATTTGTCTCGCCAATTTGCGCCGTTCTCTTCTCGCCATTCCGCAATTCCGAACCGAGATCGACAGGGCGGTTCAGGATTACCTCTTCGGCTTCCCGTGGCCTCACATCGTGCTCGGCGATGTGGCCGATGTTTGCATCGTCCCAATCAAATTCGATCATCTGTGCGCTCCAGTCCTGAAGTAAGTCCACGGGACCTAGAAGCGCCCAAGGGAGGGGCGAAGCGGGTGCGTGGGGCTCCACGCACAGACTTGCCGCCGCTAATTCATTCTCCCTCTTGTGATCAGGCGGTCTCTTGTTTCAGAAAACCTGAACCCATTTCAGCGACAAGGTGAATCAGAACACAAACCAATTGTAGCTACACAATATCCACTTTGCAACTACTGGCGGAGGTCGACGAGGGTTGCGCCCTGGCCGCCTTCGTTTTGCGGGGCTTCCTCGATGTGGGCGACGTGGGGGTGGGACTTGAGGAAGTCGCGGACGCCGCGGCGGAGGATGCCGGCGCCGTGGCCGTGGATGACGCGGACGCGGGGCAGGCCGGCGAGGAAGGCGCGGTCGAGGTATTTCTCGAGCTCGTCGGTGGCCTCGTCGACGGTGCGACCGATGAGGTTGATCTCCATGCGCAGGTCGCCGGTGTCGGCGGGTGCAACGGTGATGTGGACGCCTTTTTGACGGCGCGCGGCGGCGAGGGGGTCGGCTTTCTGGCCGGTGGCTGATTCGGGGCGCGCGGGCTCGGCGAGATCATCCTTCTTCACGCGCATCTTGATGGGGCCGAGGGCGACTTCAAAGATGTCTTTCTCGACTTCGCGCTGCACGACGGCGATCTTGTTCATGGACTTGAGCAGGACGCGGTCGCCGGGAGAGACGTGGCGCAACAGGTGCGGCTGCGCGTGCTGGTCGCCCTGGTCGGCGCCGGTGCGGTGGGCAACGACGGTCTGGTTGAAGCTCTCCTGAAACTCGCGGCGCAGGCGCGTGATGCGGCGCTCGGCCTCTTTGCTGAGCTTCTGCTGCGCGGCGCGGTCCTCAATGGCGCGGACGTTCTCGCGCATCTGGAACTCGAAGTCTTTGAGGAGCGAGGCGAGCTTGGCTTCGAGATCGCGGATGCGGTTGCGGAGTTCGACGTCGCCTTCGCGCTCGAGTTTCTTGCGCTCCTGATTGAATGCGTACTGCTCTTCGCGGGATTTCTTCCTTTCGACTTCGAGGGTGGCGAGATCGTTGTGGAGCTTGTCGAGGAAGCGGGCGATGTCGACCTGCTGGGAGGTGAGGCGCTGGCGCGCGGCGGCGATGATGGTGGGGTTGAGGCCGAGGCGCGCGGCTGTTTGAATGCCGGCGGAGGCGCCGGGGACGCCGAGACGGAGCTGGTAGTTGGGCGCGAGGGTGCGTTCATCGACGCCGGCGGCGGCGTTGAGGACGCCGGGGGTGTTGGCGGCGTAGACCTTGAGCGCGGTGTGGTGGGTGGAGATGAGGGCCCAGGCTTCGGCCTCGAGGAAGAAGCCGGCGACGGCGACGGCGAGCGCGGAGCCTTCTTCGGGGTCGGTGGCGGAACCGAGTTCGTCGAGGACGACGAGGGAGTGCGCGTCGGCGAGCTGGGCGAGGCGGTTGAGGTTGACGATGTGGGCCGAGAAGGTGGAGAGCTCAGCCTCGATGGATTGGGCGTCGCCGATGTCGGCGAGGAATGCGGTGAAGACGGGGAAACTGGCGGCCTGCGCGGGGACGGGGATTCCAGCCTGCGCCATCATGGCGAGCAGCGCGGTGGTTTTGAGGGTGACGGTTTTGCCGCCGGTGTTGGGGCCGCTGATCATGAGCTGGCGGGTGGCGGCGGTGAGCTCGAGGGTGAGCGGGACAACATGACCGCCGGTGGTGCGGAGGTGCTTTTCGAGGAGCGGGTGGCGGGCGGCCTTGAGGCTCAGGGTTTCAGGCGCGAGGAGCGGCGCGACGCAGTCGTAGCTGCGGGCGAAGCGGGCGCGGGCGAGGAGCGAATCAACGAGGGCGAGGATGCGCGCGCCCTGGGTGAGCGGGAAGGCGACGGCCGCGACCTGGCGGGTGAGGGCGACGAAGATGCGATGGATCTCGGCCTGCTCCTCTTCCATGAGGCGGACGAGCTCGTTGTTCTGCTCGATGGTTTCGAGGGGCTCGACGTAGACGGTCTGGCCGGAGGAGCTGGCTCCGTGGACCACCCCCGAGACGCGGCGTTTGAGCTCGCTACGGACGGGGATGACGAAGCGGTCGCCGCGGATGGTGATGAGGTCGTCCTGCGTGGCGCCGTCGGTGGAGAGCTTGCGGAGGGCGGCGCGGAGGGATTCGGCGATGACGCGCTGCTGGCGCTCCTGCTCGCGGCGGATGCGGGCGAGCTCGGGGGAGGCGTCGTCGGCGAGGGTGCCGTCGGGGAGGATTTTGCGCTCGATGGATTCGGCGAGCGGCTTGAGCGAGGTGCCGGCGAGAGGCGCGGAGAGCTCCGAGAGGCCTGGGAGCTTGCCGGCGAGGCGCGCGGGCGGCGACTGAAGCAGGGCCTGCCAGGCGGCGACGTCGTGGGCGAGGCGGGCGACGGATTGCAGCTCAGCGGCTTCAAGGGCGGCGCCGGGAATGTGGGCTTTAGCGGCGAGCTGCGTGGGATCGAAGAGGCCGCCGAGAGGGATGGAGACTTGCTCGTCGAGCAGGGTGCGGAGTTCGCCGGTGAGCTGATGCTGGCGGGTGATCCAGGCCTCGTCGGCGGAGGGGCGCAGGGCGAGGACGGCGTCGTGGCCGACGGGGGACGCGGCGAAGCTGGCGACGAGGGCGAGGAGCGGTTCCCATTCGAGGGCCGCGAGGTCAGCGTGCGGGACGGGCGACGGAATGGGATCGAGGAGAGACATGCGGGGTGGGCGCGGGAGCTGCGCGCTAGGTGGAGGAAGCCGGCTTGGACGGCTCGGCGGGCTTAGCCGCGGGGGCTTCTGTGGTTGCGGGCTTGGAGTCTGCCGCAGGGGTGGCGGATTCGGAGGTGCTGCTTGTGCTGCCGGATGCGGCTTTGGGCGCGTAGTCGTTCACGTACCAGCCGGCGCCTTTGAATTGGAAGGCAGGCGCGGTGAGGGGACGCTGGAGCGAGCCGCTGCATTTGGGACAGGCAGTCTCCGGCTCGGCGCTGAAGCTCTGGATTTTCTCGAAGCGATGGCTGCACTGGGTGCAGCGGTACTCGTATAAAGGCAAGGCTGGATGGCCTCCCGATTGGGATCAGTCTCACCTCTATTGTAGCGGCAGTGCGGGTTCGGGTGAAGGGACCCGCACTGCCGGCGGTGTGCTAGTGGACTGCGAAGAGGACGGAGGCGGAGTGGTTTTCCCACTCGAGGGTGATTTTGCCGGTAGGGCCGCTGAGCGCGGAGACGGTATAGGTGAGGTTCTCCACCAGGGAGGTGGGTTTGGTCATCTTCATCTTGACGCGGCCAAGGTCTTGCGAAGCTTCATAGCCGAGGCCCCACTCGCCGGTCTTCTTGTTGACGATCAGCTCCCACTGATCGGGGTCGGCGATATCGACGAAGAGGGTGTAGGTGCCCTTTGGGACGTTCAGGTCGCCGATTTTGAGGTCTGCGTCGGTGGTGAGGGTGGTGGCGGCGTTGGCTCCGGCGCGCCAGACGGGGTAGTGGGGATCATGGCTGATGAGGCCGTCTTTGCCGAAGATTTTGCCTTCGCGTCCGCTGACGCGCGGCGAGCCGTACTTGATGGTGATGGTGTGGCCGGTGATGGTGGCCGAGGCGGTGGCTGGCGGGCTGGCGGGCTGCCTGGGCTGTGCGGAGAGCGAGACGGCTGCGATGAGTGCGGCGGCCGCAAAGAAAAGACGCTTCATGAGGAGTTCTCCTTTACGTGCTGGCGGGCGGGGCCCGGGTCCACAATGGAAAGCTGCGACGCGATGATTGTCGCACTGCAAGGCGCAGAGGGCAAAGCGGCAGGGCGATTCCTGTTATGATGCGGCGGAAGTTGCAAGGGCGAGGCAGGACGCGGGATGACGAGAGCGAGCGAAGAAATGAGGCCGGGAGCGCGGTTCCGCGCGGCGGTGGAAGCGGAGCGGCCGCTGCAGATTGCGGGCGCGATCAACGCGTATACGGCGCGGATGGCGGAGGCGGTGGGCTTCCGCGCGCTGTATCTCTCGGGCGGCGGGGTGGCGGCGAATTCGCTGGGACTGCCGGATCTGGGCATCAGCACGATGGAAGATGTGCTGACGGACGTGCGGCGCATTACGGATGCGACGAGCCTGCCACTGCTGGTGGATATCGACACAGGCTGGGGCGGGGCGTTCAACATTGCGCGGACCATTCGCTCGATGATCAGAGCGGGCGCGGCGGCGCTGCACATGGAGGACCAGGTGAGCGCCAAACGCTGCGGTCACCGGCCGGGCAAGGAACTGGTGCCGCCGGAGGAGATGGTGGACCGCGTGAAGGCGGCAGTGGACGCGCGGGCGGATGAGAGTTTTGTGATCATGGCGCGGACGGATGCGCTGGCGAGCGAGGGGCTCAAGCCGGCGGTGGAGCGCGCGCAGGCGTATGTGGCGGCGGGCGCAGACATGATCTTTGCCGAGGCGGTGACGGAGCTGGGGCAGTATGCGGCGTTCCGCAAGGCGGCCGGCGTGCCGGTGCTGGCGAACATCACGGAGTTTGGCCAGACGCCGCTGTGGACGCGCGAGGAGCTGGCGGCGGCGGGCGTGGACATGATTCTGTATTGCTGCGGCGCGTACCGGGCGATGAATGCGGCGGCGCTGAAGGTGTATGAGGCAATTCGCGCGGAGGGGACGCAGCGGAATGTGGTGCCGCTGATGCAGACGCGTGCGGAGCTGTATCGCTTTCTGGATTACGAGGCATACGAGAAGAAGCTGGACGCGCTGTTTGAGCGGGGCAAGGGGTAGGGCGGCTGTTGCCGCGCGGGCGTTTGCGATGCGGGCAGGATGAGCCGGCGCAGTCGAACCCCATTGAGGAAAAGAATGCCCGTCTTCGCAATCATTGCGTCCAACGTGCATGGAGAAGAGCAGGATGCATGGGCAGGACTTTCCGGACATGATCGAGTTGGAGCGGCTGATTCTGCGCCGCTATTCCATGCTCGATGCCTCTGGCATGCTTGCGCTGGTGGAGAGGAATCGCATGGTGCTGCGGCGGGAGTTTGAGCAGCAGGCGGGTTTGGACGGCATCGATGAGGCGCAGCGGTTCCTCGCAACGAAGCAGGAGCAGTGGGAGACCGGCAAGGCATTCTGCTATGGAATCTGGCTCAGGCAGGGCAAGAGACAGATCGGGCAGATTCAAGTGAAGAACATTGACTGGAAGATTCCTGCGGCAGAGCTTGGGTACTTTATTGACGGGTCGTTGCATCGGCAGGGGCTGGCGAGCGAGAGCATCCGGCGCGTTGTGGCGTTGATGCTGGAAGACCTGGGATTCCGGCGACTCTTTGTTCGGATTTTGCCTTCGAACCCTGCAAGCCTCGCGCTGGCGACAAAACTTGGATTCCGGGATGAGGGACTGCACCGCATGGCATTTCGCTGTGGCTTTGGCGAACTGCACGACCTGCATCACCTGTCCCTGACGCTGGAAGATTACCGCTCAGGCAGAGCATGAATGCAGCGCCTCAACGACGCTGCATCCCACTTGAGTCGTCTATCTTTTGGCCACCGGGTGGCTTCGCAATCGAGGGGCCGTCTGCAGGAAGCCTGAGTTCTTGCGGTTATGGGGTATGGGGATCCACGCAGCCGAACTGCAGGTGCGCGCGGACGCCCGCGTGATCGGAGGGCCAGAGGCTGCCGATTTTGTCTTGCGGAGCGGCTCCGGCCAAGCTGAGGTTCAGAGGGCACACGTGGCCGAGGGTCCAGATATAGTCAATGCGCTGGAACGCAGCGTCGACCGGGCTGGAATCAAGGAGTGGCCAGGTGGGACCCGGGTTGTTGGGATAGCGCGCGCCCCAGGCATCGGTGAATCCGAAGCTGCGCATTTCGTTGTAGGTGGCAATGCTCGCATCGTTTCCGAGTGCGTCCGCGTTGAAGTCCCCCGCGATCATGACCGGCATGTTCATCACATAGGCGGGACCGTCGCTGAGCTCCTTGGCCTGGGCCTCCTGGATGAGCAGGGTTCCGGGCGCCTGAGCGATGTAGTTCTCCAGATGGGTGACGATGAAACGGAAGTTCTGGCCGTGTAGAGACACATCGGCTGAACCCCATCCCCGCGTAATGGTGACCGGGCCAGCGACGGTGGGCAGCGTCAACAACGTGTTGTAGTGGGCCATCTGCACGTTTGCGATCTGGAGATCGCCCTTATCGCTGCGGGCGAGCATCACGTCGGTGTTCTGGACAAAGACCCAGTTGGTCATGTCCGGCAGAGGCCCAGCGAGCTGGAATTCAGGCACGACGACGACCACGCGATAGTGGAGACCCTGTGCCTGGAGAGCGTCCATCAGTTCCTGGAGCATGTCGAAGCGGACAGCCGGGCTTGAGGGGTCACCGACGAGCCAGGTGGAGACCTCCTGCAATCCGACGAGGTCGGGCTGCTGGATGCCAATCTGGTGCGCAACGCCTTGCATGCGCAGGGGAGGGTTGCTGGTGGTGACCTGGTTCAGGGTGATCTGGACCGCCTGGAGAAACTCCGGGAAGGTCTGTGCAGACAGGACTTCGACGTAATCGGAGCCCTCGTTCACGTTGTACGTCATCACTTTTACGGTGCCGTTGGTAGCACCGGTTGCCGCCTGTGCAGCGGAGACAACGGGCATGGCAACGAGCATGGCCACGACAAAGGAGCAGAGCAATCTGAAACGCCGATCCATTGCATCCTCCTAACCACAGAGAGGATAACCCCAAAATGGTGGAAACGTATGTGTTGGTTTGGCTGGAGAGGGCGGAAGGTAACCACTGACCCCTCGGCGCCCTGCGGTGGGCCTGGGTGGCTCGGGACGGCAGGCGGCAGAGTGAGAGGAGCGTGCTGCGGATGCAAACGCCGGGGCATTGGAACTGGTGTCGTTGGATGACGGGGAACGTCCGAGAAGCAACCGCAGATCGTTCGCCGTTAGTGCACTGCGCGTTTGAGGGCTATTGCGAGTGGACGCTGCAGCCGAGTGGGCTTGCCATGCAGTGGGTGGGTCCTTTAGGGTGGTGCTCTCCAAGGTGGGCGAGGTCCCCACGCACGCGAAAACAAGGATCGAGCCTCGCGATGCAGGCAGCGGGTGTGCGAGCGAACCACCTGACGGGGTTTGCTGGTTGGGGTGAATCCACGCGGCCCGACGTCCGATTGGGCACTTCAGGAACGATCACAACAGAAGGAGGGATTGCATGCGGATTGCAGCGATGGCATTGGCGGTGATGGCGCTGGCGGGCAGCGTCGCCGTGGCGCAGGAGCCGGAGCACGGTTCGATTGACACGCTGATTCAGGAAGCGAAGGCGGCGTACGGGATGCAGAAGACGTTCATCCTGGGGGCCGCGGACGCGATGCCGGAGGCGGACTACAGCTTCAAGCCGACCCCGGAGATTCGCTCGTACGGCGAGCTTTTCCAGCACGTTGCGCAGGCGCAGCAGATGGTATGCGCCATGATTGCGGGCAAGACGCCAGCGCCGCCTGCGGCAGGGCCGGCGACGAAGGCGGCCATTGTTGCTGAGTTGAAGGCGTCGTTTGACACGTGCGATGCAGCGAATGCGACGGTGACGGCGGCGAATGCGCTGGATGTGGTGGGGAAGGGCTTTTTCCATGGCACGCGCGTGGGGCTGATGGAGAAGAATGCCGCGCATGACAACGAGCTGTACGGAACCATGTCTGTCTATCTGCGGCTGAAGGGGATTGTGCCTCCCTCGACTGCGGCGCGCATGAAGAAGTAGTAGACCGACGGCGTGCGGGGCTCCTGCCCTACCAGAGGCCGGCGATGAGCAGGGCGGCGTAGACGCTCGAGAGCAGGAGCGCCTGCTGGCCGACGGACTTGAGCGGCATCTGGAGCGAGGCGGGATTCTTCTGCCGCGTGAGGTCCCAGGCGTAGCCCGCGGCGGCGAGCGCGAGAGCGAGCGCGATGGCGATGTGGCCCAGGGCGGCGGCGGCGATGGCCGCGCAAAGGAGCACTGCCACTGCGACCTGAGCCGTGCGGCGGAAGTGCGGGCCGGCGGCGGTGGCCTTGCGCAGGGCGATGCGGGCGTCGAGCCGGGCATGGACGACGAGGATTCCAGCGGTGGCCTGCAAAGCGCTCAAGGCCCAGAACCACCCGCACCAGCGCGCGACGGAGCCCGTGGCGGCGAGGCAGGTGGCGACGGAGGTTGAGGTGAGCGCGGCGGCGCTGGCGATCTGGAAGAGCGTGGAGCGCTGGCGGTTCTTGAGATTGACGAGGATGGCGAGGCAGCCGAAGGCGGCGACGCCCGCGCCGACGGCCAGGAAGGCCCGGAGCGGCCAGGTGGCGAAGAGGACGGCGACACTGGCGAGCAGAACGGCGCACCAGCCGATGAGCCAGAGAGCGGCGCCGGGGGCTTCAGGGCTGGACTTCTTCCAGACAAACCACTGCCGCATGAGCAGGACGGCGGGGTCTTTGGCGGAGATGGCGGCGAAGGCGGCGGCGAGGACGGCGAACTCGCTCCAGCGCCAGGTGCGGGCCAGGATGGCGATGGCGACGATGGGGGTGAGCAGCATGGCGGTGGCGCCATGCTCGCGGGGTAGATAGAGTTTGGTGCGCGGCGGTGCGGTGGCCGGGATGGCCTGCGCGAGGGTGTTCATGCCTGCCTCTCAGGACCGGAGGCGCAGGGCTTGATGCTGCGGGCGCTTCCGATGATCTGAGGATAGGAGGCAGGTGAAGGCCGCCGCAGCGACTTTCGTCACAGGGGTTGGTGGGGGGAGGAAAATCGAGGATGTTGGAGGATAGGCGACGCGCAGACTGCGCCGCGGCTGATGGGTGTCTAACCCATCTTTACGAAGTCCGTTCACAAACCGCTGGGCACTCGCCGACCTATCAGGACTCATGGCTGAGAAGCGCTGTGCAGACGATACGGCGAAACGTAGCTTACTCAGTTTCGGGCCGATAGATCTCGCTTGCAAGCATCTCGTCTACAGTGTATACATAATCATGTATACGCCGTAGACCGATGAACCGACCTGCCAAGCCCGCGCCACCAAAGACAAGCACGGCCGCTTCTATCCTCGTGGCCGCGCGAGCACTTCTTGACAAAGAGGGCCTTGCGGCAGTCGCGATGCGCCCTGTCGCGGAACGGGTTGGCATCACCCCCATGGCCATCTATCGCCACTATGTGGACCGGGCCAGCCTGCTGAATGCGGTTGCCGACGAGGGCTTCCATGAGCTCGCGACGCGGGTGCAGACACTTCGGCTGAAGGGCGGCGTGGAGCACCGCCTGATGCAGGTGGGTGACGTATTTCTTGACGCCGCGCTGCAGTTCCCGAACCTCTACGAGCTTATGTTTCTCGTGCCCCGTAAAGGTGCGCGGGTCTATCCCAAGGACTTCAAAGCGGGTCGCTCACCTACGTTCAATCCGACCGTAAACATTCTTGAGGAGGCGATGCGCACCGGCGAATTGCGGCCTGACGATCCAACTGAGATTGCCTTCGAGCTCAGCGCGCTTTCGCATGGATTGATCGTGCTCTACCTGGGTGGCCGTGTGGCCCAGAGTGAAAAACAGTTCCGTGCGCTTCACCAGCGTTCGTTCAGGAGATACCTCGATGGCCTTCGTCGATAAACGTCCTACACTCTTTGCGACCCTCGCTGTTCTTTCCACGGCCGCGTTGTTTCTTGTTGGGAACGGCATGAACCCAATTTGGCCCGTTATGTGGATCGCGCCGATCCCCGTTCTGCTGCTGGCTGCAGAGACGACCTCGTGGCGCGTCGCGGCCGGAGCTGCGGCACTCTCCATGCTATTGGGCAGTCTCCCGATGCTGTACTACCTGCATTTCGCACTGCATCTCCCTGTGACGGCATGGCTGATCCCGTTTTCGATCGCATCGCTGCTCTTCGCTGTGGGTGTCCTTCTGTTCCGTGGTCTCCTCCATCGTGGGGCAGCCTTCAGCGCTATGATCGCGCTACCCGCGTTCTGGTCAGTCTGCGAATATCTGGCCAGCTTTGCGCCAGCGAACGGCACAGCCGGCAGCCTTGCCTATACGCAAGAGCGTTTTCTGCCTGTCCTGCAAGTCGCTTCTCTCACTGGCCCGTGGGGCATCACCTTCCTGCTGTTGCTGTTTCCATCGGCAGTTGTCAGCGGACTGTATCTCCGGCGAAGGAGGCTCCCGCAGGCAGCGCACGTCGTTGGATTGGCGCTAGCTGTTCTCGCCGGGGCCGTCCTGTTCGGTGCAATCCGGCTGGCGGCACCGAACTCGCAGCAGGACGTCAAGGTGGGACTGCTGGATACGGACACGGTGGTGTTCGCCGACGAAGCCCCCGAAATGCAGGAGCTTATCAAAGGTTATGCCGAGCAGGCTGAGAAGCTTGCACGTCAAGGGGCGAAGATCGTTCTAATGCCCGAGAAGACAGGCCTGCTGCTCGACAGCAACACGAAGATCATGGACCCCGTTCTGCAGTCTGTGGCCGACCGCACAGGCGCGACTCTCGTCATCGGCGTGTTGCATGTGGTCGCACGAGATTCTTTCAACGAGGCCCGCATCTATACGCCGGATCGGCCCATCGCTACGTACGACAAGCAGCATATGCTGCCGCCGTTTGAATCGAAGCTGACACCGGGGACCTCGCTCGCGCTGCTGTCGAAACCAGCACTCCCGATCGGTGTTGCGATCTGTAAAGACATGGACTTCATTCACCCAGCGCTCGACTATGGACGCAGCGGGATTGACCTGCTGCTCGATCCTGCTTGGGACTTCAACGTAGATCGCACTTGGCACGGGCACATCGCCATTATGCGCGGCGTTGAGGGCGGATATGCGATCGCGCACGCCGCGAAGGATGGCTTCCTCACGGTGACGGACGATCGGGGCCGCATCCTCGGCGAGGTAAGAACCAACAGCGGATCGTTCGCCTCGCTGCTGGTGGATGTGCCGATGCGTCACGACCAGACGGTCTTCGTTCGATATGGCACGTGGTTCCCATGGATGGCAGGGCTACTTCTTGTTGCTGCTGCCGTACGATTGTTGACTGCATCTCGTCTGGCGTCAGCACGACGCATCTGATCCGTGCCTCCAGCATGGCTTTCGGGATTGCGACCACATTTGATCCCGACAGATCAGCTCAAGTCCTCAGAAACGGAGTTCAGATCAATCGAATGGGTTACAGGCGCGTGCGGCGTTGTTCCTACAGGCTATCTGGCCATTGAGCGATTGAGGAATGCGCTTAGAAGCAACCGCGGATCTTTCGACTCCGCTTCGCCTCGCTCAAGATGACAGGTGCCAGTGTGGAGGTTGTGGCCACGGTGGCGGGCTGGGTGCGCTTGCCACGCGGAAGCCCTATCTTCTAGCGTAGGACTCGCTGAGGTGGGCGATGAGCGGGAATGAGGCTGGGGGATTCAAGCCAAAGAAGTCGGTGGCGCTGAGCGGGACGCCGGCGGGGAATACGGCGCTGTGTACGGTGGGGCAGAGCGGCAATGACCTGCACTATCGCGGGTATGACATTCACGACCTGGCGGCGCATTGCTGCTATGAGGAAGTGGCGCATCTGCTGGTGTATGGCGCGTTGCCGACAGAGCAGGAACTGGCCGCCTACAAGGCGCGGCTGAAGGGGCTGCGCGGGCTGCCGGGCGCGGTGCGGGCGGCGCTGGAGCTGGTGCCGGGGACGGCGCATCCGATGGACGCGCTGCGGACGGGCGTGAGCGTGCTGGGCTGCGTGGAGCCGGAGGGCTCGGCGCACGATGAGGCCGGGGCGCGCGCGGTGACGGACCGCCTGCTGGCGATTTTGCCCTCGATGCTGGCGTACTGGGAGCAGTATGCGCGGGGAGACAGCCGGATCGAGGTGGAGACGGACGATGATTCGATTGCCGCGCACTTTCTGCATCTGCTGCATGGGCGAAAGGCGAGCGCGCAGTGGGTGGCGGCGATGGAGGCCTCGCTGATTCTGTATGCGGAGCACGAGTTCAATGCTTCGACGTTTACGGCGCGGGTGATTGCGGGGACGGGTTCGGACCTTCATTCGTGCGTGACGGGGGCGATTGGCGCGCTGAAGGGGCCGAAGCACGGCGGCGCGAATGAAGTGGCGCTGGCGATCCAGCAGCGGTATGGGAACGCGGACGAGGCGGAGGCGGATATCCGGCGGCGGGTGGCGGCGAAGGAAGTGATTATCGGCTTCGGGCACCCGGTGTACACGATCAGCGACCCGCGCAACGAGGTGGTGCGCGAGCTGGCGCGCGGGCTGGCGGTGGACGCCGAGGGCAAGCATCTGTTTGCCGTGGCGGAGCGGATTGAGCAGGTGATGATGGACGCCAAGCGGATGTTTCCGAACCTGGACTGGTACTCGGCGGTGGCGTATCACCTGATGAGGATTCCGGTGGACCTGTTTACGCCGCTGTTTGTGATGGCGCGGACGGCGGGCTGGTGCGCGCACGTGATGGAACAGCGGGCGGATGGAAAGATTATCCGGCCGAGTGCGAACTATACGGGGCCGGAGAACCGGGCGTTTGTGGCGATCGCGGAGCGGGGGTAGCGAGTTAGCACGTTTGCATTGTGCTTTCCCAGGTTTCAGAAGCGAAACCTGGGGCACCCATTGATTGTGGCTGACCTGGAGTGGTACGTTGCCTCGTCCCAGAATCGAGACGTGGAGTACCCGGAGATGAGTGGGAGGGAATGTGTCGCTTGAACGTGGGGGAGCAAGGCCGGCGCCGGACCAGGTGATGGTGGATATCGCCCGGTATGCGCTGGGGTATGAGGTGACGAGCGAGCTGGCGTATGAGACGGCGCGGTATTGCCTGATGGATACGCTGGGGTGCGGGCTGGAGGCGCTGGAGTATCCGGCATGCACGAAGCTGATGGGGCCGGTGGCGCCGGGCACGGTGGTGCCGCATGGAGCGCGGGTGCCGGGGACGAGCTACGTGCTGGACCCGGTTCAGGCCGCGTTCAATATTGGCGCGATGATTCGCTGGCTGGACTTCAACGATACGTGGCTGGCTGCGGAGTGGGGCCATCCTTCGGACAACCTGGGCGGGATTCTGGCGGTGGCGGACTGGCTGAGCCAGGTGCGCGTGGCGGAAGGCAAGGCTCCGCTGAGGATGCGCGATGTGCTGAAGGCGATGATCAAGGCGCATGAGATTCAGGGGTGCATCGCGCTGGAGAATTCGTTCAACAAGG
>JBAUTX010000146.1:0-3673 GCA_049582405.1 Occallatibacter sp.
GCGATGGGATCCACGTCGAGGATGTAGGCGGGGCGGCCGCCCAGCGTGTCGCGGCCTTCGAGGGTGAAGTGGTAGTTGGCCGGGGTGAGCGCGGTGGAGGCGGGGTTTTTCTGGGCCTCTTCTTCACTGTCCACGGCGCGTTTGAGCACTTTGTCGCAGAGCAGGCGGGACCCGCTCTGAGAGACAATGCGGAAGCTCTTGCCGGTGGCGGCATCGTAGTCCACCGCGACGTCCATTTTGGCGTCGAGGTTGGCGGCGAAACCGCGGTAGCGGACCTCATAGTGACGCAGCGACTGGTAGTTCTTCAGGGCCTTGGTGCGGGCGCTGTTGTGGCGCGCAATCTCGGCCACAATCTGCGTGGCGGTGAGGGTGGCGGGCGGCACGGAATCAGCGGGGTCGGGGCGTGCGGCGGAGGTTAAAGTGAGCGGAAGGACCAGGAGCCCGAGAGCTCCGGTCACGAAAAGGCGCATGATGCATGATAGCGTCCCAGGGCGCATCGCTCCAACGATGGATTCGCGGGGTGTGAGGCCTTGCGGGGCACGTTGGTCACGTGTCGG
Organism: Occallatibacter sp.; assembly: GCA_049582405.1. GTDB lineage: Bacteria > Acidobacteriota > Terriglobia > Terriglobales > Acidobacteriaceae > Telmatobacter. The sequence continues at coordinate 558 of JBAUTX010000146.1, forward strand.
GTTTGGGACTCAGAAGCGGAAGTAGGCGCCGATCATCGGCTCGGCGGTGTGGAGAAAGCTGTTGGTGGACTGGAACGCGTTGATCAGGTCCGGGGCTTTGTAGACGTTGCCGCGATATTGCAGGCGGAGACCTAGGTGCGGCAGCAGGCCCCAGTCGAGGCCGGCGCCATAGACGAAGACGCCGGTCGTCGAGGTCTGCGTGGGTGCGGGAGAGGTTAAGCAGAGCGGATTCATCACATAGCAGCCGGACACGTTCGCGCTACTGGGCACATTCACCAGAAGCCCACCACCTGCAAGCGCGAAAGGCCGCAGGTTGGCAACTTTGAGAGAAAAAACCCAGTCTCCGGTGATCTCGTGGGCGTTGTTTGCGACCGTGCTCTCGGCGGGAATCAGGCAGTTGACTCCCTGAGGGTTACAGGGCACGGGCACCTGGTAGACATATTGCTGATTCGCGCGATTGTAGGAATAGGTCGCCTCGTAGCCGACGAGCGGGTTCACGATGTGGCGCAGCTCGACCATGCCGCCCGCCTGGTTCGCAGGACTCTGCGTGACGCCGTTGCCTTGCGTCGTTCCAGTGAAGGCTCCGTAGAGGCTCAGCGCAACGTCGGTTTGGGCCGGGGCTGAGGCAGCGATGGCTGCGAAAAGGCCTGTCCACACAACAACGCGATGCAAGTATCGGATGCGCACTCGGGTTCCCTCACTCGTGGAGTCAAGGCGACGGTTTCAATGAAGGCGTCTGGCAAAGCGACTCTTTGCAGTCGGATGCGCATTGTGTGCGCAGAAGATGCCCTCGACCGTGACCTCGAGCACGGCGGAGTGTGACGAGCGAGTTCCACGAGGCCAACGCGGCTCAGAAGCGAAGGTACGCCCCGATCATCGGTTCGGCAGTGTGGGTGAAGGCGCTGGTCGAGGTGTAGAGCTTGGTCAGGTCCGGCGCCTGGTAGAGGTTGCCGCGATACTGCAGGCGCAGGCCGATGTGGGGCAGCAGCCCGAAGTCGAGGCCGGCCCCGTAGACAAAGACGCCGCGCGTGGAGGTGGAGGTGGTGCTGCTGGAGTAACTGGGCACGTTGAAGAGAACGCCGCCGCCGCCGAGGACGAAGGGTTTGATGTTGGCGAGACCGAAGGAGACGATCCAGTCACCGGTGATTTCGTGCGCGTCGGCAGGCACGGAAACCGGCGCGGGAATATTACAGGGCGGCAGCGTGCCCACGGGGCAGGCAAACGAGGCGGCAGAGTAATTCTGGTTGGCGCGGTTGTAGGAATATGTGGCCTCGTAGCCGACGAGGGGGTTGGAGATGTGGCGCAACTCGAAGAGCACGCCGGCGGCATTGGACGGGCTCTGCAATGTGCCGTTTCCGTTTGTGGTTCCGGTGAAAGCGCCGTAGAGGCTGGCGGCGACGTCCGTTTGCGCGGGAGCCGCAAGGCTGAAGCAGGCGGCAAGGATGAGAAGCAGAAGAACCAATCGCATCCGTTGGGTGAGCATGGCGAACCTCCCTGCAGGCGCCGGAGCGCGTTGAGCTGATGAAGGAACAGACACCCTCGTGCACCGCGAGGAAATTCGCGGCAGGTGACGTTAGACGCACGGAAAACGTAACGGGTGGCCTGACGGGACGATTACACAGGTAATGAAAAGCCCTCCGGGGCAGCGGGAGCCGCCGGAGGGCTGGGGGTCGCGGACATGCGAGCCCTTAGGGTCGGAAGTAAATGCCGATGGAGGGCTGGATCGTCTGCATGGTGCCATGGGTCGGCGAGTAGAGGATAGACAGATCCGGAGCCGAATATGCGGCACCACGCACCTGTCCACGAATACCGAGGCGGGGTGTGAAAGCGAAATCGACGCCGCCCCCGTAGTTAGCCGAGAGCCGGACCTTCGAGTTCAGGGCGTAGTCGTTGGTGTTGGGTTCCGAGATGACGAAACCGAGACCGGCAAGTCCGAAGGGGCTGAACCCTGCGTACTTCTTCTTGGTCGTGAAGATCCAGTTCATCCCAATCATGTGATTGTCGGAGGTCACTGTGATGGGTGGGTTGCCGCAGCGAAGGCCGCAGCTGCCCGAATTGACGGTGTAGGACATGTCTGCCGGGTTAAAGGAGTAGCTGATCTCAAACCCCATCAGCGGCGTGCGAATATACCGGAACTCCGCCAAAACTCCAGTCGAGTTCTTCGGGTGCTGGTTTGTGCCGTTGCCCGAGGTGGAAGTATTAATTGGATAGAAATAGCTTGCTGCAACATCAAACTGCGCATGGGCTGATGCGCCGCTGAGGACCACCGCGGCTCCAAGGAAGATTGCGGCAGCCCGCATCCACTTCATTTGCATTCTGATCTCCGTCATCCGATTCAAGCGGTCTACCTGTAAAGCTTGCAGGGAAGTCCCGGCAGGTTATCGTTCCTGAATTCAAGTCCGCATTCAGGCCATTGGACGCAAAGGCGGAGGTTGGGGTCGATGCTGATCCACCAGTCCGCCGGAGGAGTGATGACCCGGTGCGGCGCCCAGGCACCGAGCGCCCAGGCAAACATATTTTGCTGTCTGCACGATGGGCAGAACGGCTGGCCCCAGTCGCGCGCCCGCGCTCTGCCACTGGCGCAGAGGCCACGGAAAGATAAGGATACATGGCGACCCCATGGGGCCAACAGGCCGTCTTTATACATTCCGGGGTATGCTGGCTTAACCCAATATGATTCGAAGACTATTTTCCAACTTCCCTGTATCTGTTTTGTCTGTCCTGGTTCTCTCCTGGAGCTCTGCGGCCGCGCAGGAAGGCACGATGAACGTGCTCGCCTACCAGGGCGAGCAGCCGGCGCGCGCACGGCACGGCATGGTGGTGAGCGTGCACCACCTGGCCTCGGACGCGGGGCTGGAAGTGATGCGCGAAGGCGGCAACGCAGTGGATGCCGCCGTGGCAACTGGTTTCGCGCTGGCGGTGGTGTACCCGGTGGCCGGCAACCTGGGTGGCGGCGGCTTCATGCTGCTGCGCACGCGCACGGGGCAAGCCACGTTCCTTGACTTCCGCGAGAAGGCGCCGCTGGCCGCGACGGAGACGATGTATCAGGACACGAAAGGGAATATCATTCCCGACGCCAGCATTGTGGGCTACAAGTCGATTGCGACGCCCGGATC
>JBAUTX010000147.1:0-5478 GCA_049582405.1 Occallatibacter sp.
TGGCGGCTCACGATCTGGAGTTTCTTGGATGGACTCCCGCAAATGTCAAACTTCTACTGCCACCCCGCCAGAGGCGGGGGGCCTCCCGTGTTTAGCTAGCACTTAAACTGGTCCAGTTTCCCCGGGGCCCATCAGGTGATCTGCCATTGTATTCCTGAGCCATTTTCCATGTTAGTTTTCGACCAGAACCGAGCCTGAAAGGCGGAGGATTTACTCGTGAAGAAGCAGTTCCATGTGTCGTATATGATCTGGGCATTGAAGCAGGTACGAGTAGCCTTTGCGTTTCCATGCGGATGAAAGCATTGCGAGGGACAATGAATAAGACATTTGCGGCGAAATTTGACGCGCACGGCACGAAAATCTTTGATCATCGCGCTGGTTTTTAAATTCAGATTGGGAGGAACCTTAGAGGGCTTAGGTCATGAGTCGAGTCTTCATCACGGGCAGCACAGATGGGCTCGGTTATCGAACGGCACGAGCCTTAATTGAAGAAGGCCATGAAGTCGTTTTGCATGCTCGCACCCGCGACCGCGCAAACGCCTTTGTAGATCTGGTTCCACAATCTGCTGGCGTTGTCGTGGGAGATCTTAGCAGTCTTGCGGAGACAGGAAAACTCGCCGAACAGGTCAACGCTATTGGTCGGATGGATGCAGTGATCCACAACGCGGGCATTTACCGCGTACCGGATCGGAAGACCACACCCGAAGGTCATGCGATGACCCTTGCGGTAAACACATTGGCACCCTATATCCTCACGGCGCTCATTGAACGTCCTGCTCGTCTGGTCTATCTCAGCAGCAGCATGCACCGCGATGGCAGCCCCTTACTCCGCGACATCGATTGGGTGGAGCGCCCCTGGAATGAGTCGCAAGCATATTGTGAAAGCAAGCTCTACGTCACCGTGCTCGCATTCGCAGTTGCCAGGCTATGGCCTGATGTTCTCATCAATGCCGTCGATCCTGGCTGGGTGCCAACCAAAATGGGCGGCGCCGGTGCGTCCGACGATCTTGACCTGGGATACCTGACACAAACCTGGCTTGCGGTCAGCGATGATCCTGCAGCCACTGTCAGTGGCCAATACTGGCATCACCGCCGGCAGCAGCGCCCTGCCGTGAAAGCGTCGGATTCTCATTTCCAGGAGCAGCTTCTGACGACCCTCGCCAAATTGACAGGCGTGTCTCTGTTCTAATTGCCTGTCACTGGCGGGCCTGCCCGATGGTTATGCGGGCAATATTTCAATCTGAAATTGATTCACTATTGAAATAGAATTGAAATGCACCGTGCTCATACTGGGGCCGCGGATGGAATGAGGGTTAAGGAATGAAGAAGTTACGCATCGTATTCACGAGTCTGGTCGGCGTAGTCTTTCTTTCGGCATGCGCAGCCGCCGCCGCGACGGCAGAAGTCAAGGCATCGTCTGTGCATGTCGTGGACCTTCGCACGGAGCATATGGCCACTCCACTTTGGCGCGCACGCGAGCCTTGGTCGGGTTCCTGCACTTCTCAACTTCATCGACGCCTGCCTGAGCCTTTATCCGGCGCAGTTACACGGTTCTTCCAAAAGAGTCGGGGCGATTCGTCGACTCTTCGCAAGACTATTTCACTTCTTGCCATCGAATCAATCCGGAGACGTATGTGCAACTGCTATAGTGGCCGCGCCGAACCCAGCCGACTTAGCCGGTGCGATCCGTCGCGGAATGGCATCTCCCATTCATGAATTCCCAGGAGGATCCTACGATGAACAAGACATGATTCGTGGCCAGCGGCCGATTGCCCACGCTATTGTCAGCATTTAATGCTATCCCTGCAATCATTTCGCCAACAGCTTTTTGATCGATTGAAGTTCGAGGCGTCGCTTTCCGGTGGTTTTGGGGTAAGACATCTTGAGTGACTCCATCGCATCCAGGACGATCTGCGAGACGATGAGCCGTGCGTTTTCCTTGTCGTCGGCGGGGACAACATACCAAGGCGCATGATGAGAGCTTGTGGCGCGGAAGCAATCTTCATAGGCCTTCATGTAGTACTTCCAGTATTTCCGCTCGTGAATATCGGAGGTACTGAACTTCCAGTTCTTTTCTGGCTCATCAATACGCGCAAGGAAGCGCTTGCGCTGCTCCTCGTAAGACATGTGCAGAAAGATCTTGACAGTGCGCGTGCCGTTTCGATGAAGATGCTTCTCCAGATCCACAATGGAGTCGTATCTGTTCCGCCAGATGCTCTTTTCGTCGCACAGCTCCGCGGGAAGCCCCTGGCCGCGGAGAACCTCCGGATGCACTCGAACAACCGCGACCTCCTCATAATAGGAGCGGTTGAAGATGCCGATCCGGCCGCGTTCCGGAAGCCTGCACGTGGTGCGCCAAAGGAAATCATGATCCAGTTCTTCGGCACTGGGCTGCTTGAAGCTGAAGACTTCGCATCCCTCTGGATTGATGCCGGACATCACGTGCCGGATGGCGCCATCTTTGCCGGCGCCGTCCATCCCCTGAAGAATTAAAAGCAATGCATACCGGTGAGATGCGTAGTGGATTTGTTGCAGTAAGCTCAGCTTCTCCATGTGCTTTTGCAGAAGATCCTCGTACTGCTTCTTTGACTTGTAATAGGGGTCAACTATCGTCGGCCACTTGCTGAGATCGACCTTCTTGTCTTGCGGTACGCGGTAATGTCTCGATTCGATGGTCATCTGGTCCCTTCGGTGCTCGGTGTGCTCAGAATGCCTCATTTTCAGATTGCATCTGGATCTTCAGGAGATGCGGAGACGGGCAAAGACGGGAATCTTAACCACATCAAGGACTGCGCCGAACGCGATCGCAGAGGCAAACGCGCAAACGATCACCGTAATCGGCAATGGAGCCATGGCGATTCCCAAGGTCGCCAGCGTAGAAATAATTAGGATATCGGCAACGGAGGATAGTACGAGCCAAAGACTGGGGCGCAATCCCCATAGATGCTGGCGGCCGCGAATGACATACGTTGTAGCCTGGCTGCCAAACACGATGCCGACCGCGGAGAGAGTTTGGAGTGCCTCGATGCCCAAATGCAACTCAAATTTGCCGACTGCCAAGATCGCCGTGGAGAATGCGAGGAAGCAGGCCCCCAGGATGACGCCCGCTGCTGTAATCTTCCCAATGTCCCACGAGTTCGGCATCTTCGACGGCTGCACTCTATCCGTAGTCAGAGACATCGCGAGGAAGTCGCCGGTGATCATTACGATAACCATCAGCATGGGATTCAGGACCGCGTGACCGGTCATGACCAGGCCAACGGCCAGCAGGAGCACCTGCAGGATCTTCTTCATGACCGAATTCAGTGTGTAGGTGAGAATGCGCTGAAACGTGATCCTGCCCTCTTTGACGGCGGACACGATGCCGCCCAGGCCGGCCTCAGTCAATACGACACCGGCAGCCAATTTCGCCACATCGGTTGCGGTCGAAACCGCAATGCCTATCTGTGCCTGGCGAAGCGCAGGCGCGTCATTGGCGCCATCCCCGCACATCCCGACCGAATGTCCGCTCTTTTGGAAGGCCTTGACGAGATCGTACTTGCCTTCAGGAAGGATGCTCGCAAAGACCGCAAAATCCTGTGGTTTGATGTCTTCGGGCAGCTTTCCGGGAGGACAAACGGCACCGTCCAATCCAACGGCATGAGCGACAATGCCTGCTGTAACCGGAGCATCTCCCGTCACCATGACGGTGCGCACACCGAGGCTCTGCAACTCCGAGATGAGAGAAATCGAGTCAGTCCGCGGCGGGTCGCTGAGGGCGATCATACCGATGATCTGCATAGAAGTCGCAGGGCCAGCGGCAACTGCCAGGACCCTGAAACCTTTCTTCTCGAGTTCATCTGCTATCGTGACCGCGGCAGGCGATGGAGCTGTGAGGGCCACGACGGCGTTGTAGGCTCCTTTGACGATGCGCTCCTCGCCTCCCTTCGCATCTTTCGCGGTTGCTTCCGATATTTTCTTTGCAGGGTCGAAGGGCACAAACGTCGCCAGCTTTGGCAAGTCCGCAGCGGGCTTGCGTGAAGCAGCAGAGCGAATTGCTCCATCGACGGAGTCCTGACCGCCTTCGGAACTTGCCAATGCCGCCATTCCGAGAACTTGGGATTCGTCGAAGCCGGGCAGGGGACGAATGCTGGTGACTGAAAGCGCGTTGAGGGTCAGAGTTCCGGTCTTGTCAGAACACAGAACATCGATCGATGCAGCTTCATCTACAGCGGAGAGCCGTGTTGGCAACACTCCGAGCTTTGCCAGAGAGCGAGCTCCAACCGCCGCCGCGAGGGTAAATGTTGCGGGCAATGCCACCGGGATGGCCGCAAGAATCGAGGTGAGCAACAGGGGAACCATCTCGCTCCACGGCATCGCATGGGAATAGGCGTAGATGCCCATCGCAAGTATCACGGCACCATTGAAGATCGCCAAGTTGCGCACGATCTTAAGCACGGCCTTCTGCTGTGTGCTCACCACGTGCGCGGTGCGAACAAGCTCCGCCGTGCGGCCAAATTTTGTGCGAACGCCCGTGGCCGTTACGACAGCGGGTGCTTCACCACGCCGGACAAGAGCCCCTGCGAAGGTGTCTACGCCAGGACCGGCTTCGATGGGAAGGGATTCGCCGGTGAGCATCGACTGATCAAGTTGGACAGATCCGCCGGTCAGATGCACATCGGCGGCGACCACTCCGCCGAGTGACAGCTTCACCAGATCGCCACACACCAGTTCAACCGCCGGAACAGTCTTCCAAGCGCCATCTCGCTTCACAGAGGCGTTGAGGGCCAGGCGCGACTTCAAGGCCGTCAATGTGGCTTGCGCGCGGCTCTCCTGGAAGTAGGCAAGTGCGGCATTGAAGACCAGCAGCGCCGCAATCACGGCCGCCTCGTAATACTTGTGCAGCACGATCTCAAGGACGATCGAAACTTCAAGCAACCATGGGACAGGCGCCCAGAACTTGGCCAATGCATTGCGCAGTGGATGCGCCGAAGTATCCGGCATTGCATTGGGGCCGTCTTTCTCAAGACGGGCGAGCGCCTCATCGCTCGTGAGGCCATTCGAGACGATGTCCTGAGCCGGCGTTGAGGCCGGACTTGACGATGCGGGGGAGACAGGACTGCGTGTACTCAAAATTGGCCACCTGTACGGCGGATTTCGATACCACCATTCCATTGAACGTACGATACATTCTTCACGCCGGATTCAGGCTTGAAAAGCGAAGCAACAAGAGGCACTTTCCGAGCGTGGCGATCTTTTCGGCGATCGAGCTGAAGACCAGCGGATGCCAACCGGATATGCCATGCGTGGAGAGCACAACCATGTCGATATGCTCACGCTCCACCACCTCCATGATGTTTCCCGCTACGTCAATTCCAACTTCGACGCTTGAAGCCGACTTGACTCCTCTGGCCACAAGAGCCGCGTGGCATTTCGCCAGATGGTGCTCTGCGTATGTCCTTGCCTCCTGGAGGAATGTAGTTTCAGGAACCAGGTCAG
>JBAUTX010000148.1:0-9790 GCA_049582405.1 Occallatibacter sp.
CGGCGGAACCGCTCTATCGCGCCCCATCCCTGAGCCGGTTCAGGCCCATCTGCGTCACCCACCACGCAAGTTGCAGCGCCATCAGCATGAAGATCAGCGTCACAGCGGTGTGCAGGCCGTCATTCCACACAGCCACATTCGCGCCGTGAACCCCTGCATCCGCCGCCGGGTTGCGCAGCATCACCAGCACATGCTCCGGCGCGGTCAGCAGTGTGCCCACGGGGATCAGTTCCAGAACCCGGACGAGCGCGTGCCGCACACGCTGGTCCCTCTGCCAGGTCTTCCGCAGCAGCTCGATGCATAGCCAGGCCAGTTGCAGCGTGTGCACCACCACGACCCACCAGTAGAAAGTGATCCACACCGGCCCGAGCTGGTAGGGCGATGCTTTCCAGAGCAGCGCCCCTGGTCCCATCAACAGCCATGGATAGCGCGGAATCAGCAGCAGCCACACCAGAAACAGAAAGCCCAGAATCGTCTCCGCTGTGGCATGAACCAGCGTACGTTGCCGCTTCCCGCGCCCGCCCGTCTTGTCGAGCGACTGCAGTCCGCCCGCCGCCCAGTCCGCCGTGCGCTCTGCCAGCCCCTGCCATTCCTGCGGATTGCGTGCCGCGCCGTACTCGATCATCGCGAAGATCAGCGTCACCCACGCCGCCACCCACAGCAGCACGCCTGGCAACCGCATCAGTGCCTCCACCACGGCTCCGGTGTTCGGTGTGCCGGTGGCGATCGTCACCGCGCTCACAATCGCGTAGATGGCCGCCGCCCAGCCAATCGCGCGCTCCATCACGAGCCAGTAGATGGGAAACATCTCCGGCCCGATCAGATGCCGCTGCGGCTGGTAGCGCGCCGCCATCTGCACCGGGGCGCCCAGTTGCTTCAGCCAGGCATCGGCCTCCTGTTGCGTCAGGGTGCGGCCCAGCTCCGCCTCCTTGTCTTCAAGCTGCGCCTCCAGATTCGCCCGCAACTCCGCCACAATGTCCTCGCGCCGGCTACCGCGCAAATACCGTCCCACTGCTTCCAGATACCGCTCCAGAGCTTCCATCATTCCCCCTTGCCTTGCTGGCGGATCGTCTCGATCGCCGCGTTCAGACTCTGCCACTCCGCCAGCAGCAGCTCCAGCACCGGCGCGCCTTCCGCCGATAGTTTGTAGAACCTCTTGTTGCGCTTGTCCTCTTCGCGCCACTCACTCGTCAGCAAGCCCTGCGCCTCCAGCCTGCGCAGCAGCGGATACAGCGTGTTCTCGTCGATCTCCATGCCCCGCGCCGCCAGCGCCTTCCGCAGCGTGTACCCGTAGTGCTCCTCGCGCAGTTGCAGCAGCACCGCCAGCGTCAGGCAGCCCCGCCGCAGCTCCATACGAAGGTTCTCGAAAAGGTTCTCAGTCAGCGTCATGCGGTCCCTCGTACTGTACGAAACATACTGTATGCCAAACAGTGTATGCCGTCAAGTACATTCTTGCGCCAGCGCAGCTACCGCAGCCGCTCCCTGATCAGACGCTCCATGAGATTGGCGAAAAGAAGATCAGCGCGCCAGGGAATAAGTCCACTGCCCGCCGCGTGATGCCCCTCCTCCGCGGCCCATCCCAAACAGGCGTACACTAGTCCTCGGCATCGGCACCATGCACGGAGGGCGTCCATGACCCGGTTCCCTGCACTTCGCACGCTGCTTTTCCTCATCTGCGCAGTCTTTGCCTTCACACCAGCCGCGCAAGCCCGCTTCCAGCCCACCCCCTGCAAGAACCCCTACACCCAGCAGCAGGAGATTCAGGTGGGCTACACCGCCGTCAAGCAGGTCTATCAGCAGCAGCCCATCCTGCCCGACTCAAGCCCCGTCTCGCAGTATGTCCGCGCTCTCGGCGCCAAACTCGTGCCGTACGCCCCCGGCTATCGCTGGCCCTTTCAGTTCCACGTCGTCAACGCCGCCGACATCAACGCCTTTGCCCTGCCCGGCGGCGAAATCTTCGTCAACCTCGGCACCATCCAGGCCGCCACCGATGAGGCCCAGCTCGCCGGCGTCATGGCCCACGAGATCTCCCACGTCGTCCAGCGCCACTCCACCTGCAACGAGGCCCGCCAGCAGATCCCCAGCATCCTCGCCGGACTCGGCGGCGCGCTCGCCGGCGTCTTTCTCCCCGGCACGGCCGGCGTCATCGCCCAGCAGGGCATCAGTTCCGTCGCCGGCCTCAGCTTTCTCCGCATGTCGCGCGACGACGAAAAGCAGGCCGACCTCATGGGCACCGACATCCTCTACGACGCCGGATACGACCCCCGCGCACTCCCGCAGTTCTTTGAGACCATCCAGGCCAAGTACGGCGCCGGCGGCGCGCAGCTCCTCAGCGACCACCCCAACCCCGGCAACCGCGTCGGCTACGTCAAGCAGGAGATCGCGACCCTCCCGCCCAAACCCAATCTCATGACGAACTCGCCGACCTTCGTCTCCATGCATGCCAGCGCCATCAAGCTCCACCCTGCCACCGCTGAGGAAATCAAAGCCGGCGCGTGGAAGAAATCCCAGCCGCCGGTCCCGGCCGAGGCTGCCGCAGCTCCGGAGCCGCCCGCCACCACCACCACAACCGCGCCCTCAGGAAGCACCCCATCCACACCCGCGGCGCAGCCGCCAGCCGCCCTCGACCCCAACCTCCGCTGGCAGCCCTCGTCCGCCATCAGCACCTTCACCCACACGCTCTACACCGTCCGCTATCCGCAGAACTGGTCCGTCTACGGCAACGCGCAATCCTCCGTCACCCTCGCCCCGCCCGGTGGCGTGGGCACAGACGCCAACGGCCAGTCCGCCACCGCCTACGGCGTCCTCATCGATCGCTATCAGGGCCAGGGCAGCCTGCAGCAGCAGACCGACGCGCTCGTCCAGAGCATCCAGCAGGGCAATCCCGGCATGGCCGCCGTCACCGACGCGACCGCCCTCACCGTCAATCGCCGCCCTGCCCTCAGCGTCGAATTCATCGGCAGCTCGCCCCTCGCCACGAGCGGCAAGCCCATGCCCGAGCGCGACTGGCTCGTCACCATCCAGCGCCCCGACGGCTCTCTCAGCTTTCTCGTCTTCATCGCGCCGGAAAGGAACTTCAACGCGCTCCGCTCCGCCTTCGGCAAAATCCTCGGCAGCTTCACGCTCCAATAAAGAGCGGCCGCGCTACGTCAGGAAGTACACCGCCGCCAGATTCACCAGCATCACGCCGCCCACCGCCGCCAGCACGCGCAGCGCCTGCTTGCGCGCCCGCGGCACCCACTGCCGCGCAAAATAGATCACCAGCGCCGCCTCTGCCACCATCAGCAGTTGCCACGTGTGCGCCGCCGCGCCTTCATCAGCCTCGTGCGCCAGCCCGTACAGCGCCACGTGCCCCAGCACCACGCACAGCGCCACCAGCGGCACACCCACCGCCAGCAGCGCGCTCGGCTTCTTCCAGAGTCCCGTCTCCATCGCCGCCCCCAGTGGCCCTCATTCTACTGCCGGACTGCTTCGCCAGATCCTCTCCCTCGGCCACGACGCCCTCAGAACAAATCCGGAATACTGTGAAACGCAATCCGTGTCGGCGCTGCCTTATACGCGGAAAGCATCGTCGCCGGAGCCAGCGTCTGCATCCCGTACTTGTTGTTCAAGGCGTCCATCGCCTCCAGCAGACGCTTGCGCTGCGGCGCATCATCCACCGCGTCAAATAAATTCAGCGAGTGCAGCCGGTCCGGCACCAGCCCCGTCAACTGCACCGCCAGAAAGCACGGATGCTCATGCCCCGGCCCCTGCGGCCGCTGCTCCCACAGCCGCCGCAGCGCCGCAATCAGCATCTGGTTGTCCTGGCACTCGCTCAGCCGCAGCTCGCTCTTCCATCCCTTCGTCGGCGTGCCAAAATTGCTCAGCGGCGCCATCCCCTCACCGCTGCCCGCGCGGCCCACGGCAAACCCCACCGCCAGCCCGATTCCGCTCGCCCACAGCTTTTCCTTCCGCAGCCGCATCGCCGCCTTGTGCAGCAGCTTGTGCGCCACCGCCCACGCCTTTTCCGGCGTCCGCAGCTCCGGCCCCAGCACGTGCTGGTGGCTCAGCGACTTCATGTGCTCCGTCTCCGCCATGTCAAAGTCTTCGCCGCGCAGCCAGTGCCACAGCCGCTCGCCCCACACCGACCCCCACACCTCGCCGGCCTGCTCGCAGCTCAGCGCAAGCAGCTTCTCCATCGTGCCGATCCCCTTCGCCTGCAGCCGCTTCTCCGTCTTCGCCCCAATCCCCGGCAGATCCCGCAGCGTCAGTCCCCGCAGCGCCTCCGGCAGCAGGTCCAGCGGCAGCGCCACCAGCCCGTCCGGCTTCTCCATGTCGCTTGCCACCTTCGCCAGATAGCGGTTCGTCGCCAGCCCCACCGAGCTGCGCAGCGTCTCGCCCACCTGCTCGCGAATCCGCGTCTTCACCCGCCGCCCCAGCTCCATCGCCGCCAGCAGCGGACGCTCCCGCCCCATCAGCCGGCACGCCATCTCGTCAATCGACAGCACCGCCGTCACCGGCACGCAGCTCTCCACCGCCTCCACAATCCGGTGGTGATACTCCACATACAGCTCGTGCCGCGCCTCCACCAGCTCCAGCCCCGGACACAGCCGCTTCGCCTCGCCCACCAGCGTGCCCGTCTTCACCCCAAGCGCCTTGGCCTCATAACTCGCCGCAATGCAGCAGGTTGTGTCCGCCATCATCGGCACCACCGCCACCGGCCGACCGCGCAGCTCCGGCCGCACCTGCTGCTCCACCGAGGCAAAGTAGGAGTTCAGATCCACAAACAGCCAGTTCACGCGCGGATCGCCACCCGGCCCGGCACCCGGCCCCACGCCCGAAACCGCGCCCGGTTCACCCTCCGGAAGCACGGCAGCTCCCGCTGCTGCTCCGCTCTCCTCACCCCAGTCATCCGGAAATCCTTCCTGCTCCAGCTCTTCGGGCGGATTCGACTTGGATGCGTGTTCCATTGCGCCCTATTTTCGCCGTATATTCCCCATCGCGCAAGCATTTTTGCTGGATGCCAGCGATTCAGCAATGGTGCTACACTGGTCTCGCCGGAACTCCGGCGCACGGGTTTTCCCCTCCTGCTTGACGTCGGAGAGGGGTGTGCGCGGGGTGTATGGCATGGTCTTTAAGCTTATGCGCGTACTTGCTCACTTGTTTGCGTTGAATGCGAACGTGCTGGCGTTCCTGGTCACACTCGGCATTGCGGTCCTGCTCGTCTGCTGCCTCGAGTGCACCAAGTGCCCGTGCCGTGACAAGGACGATATCTTCAATCGGCACGAAGTGTAAGCGCTACGCACGACCCATTCAGGCCTATGTTGCGCTCGTCCCCTGGTGGAAGCGCATCTGCCATCCGTGTGCCACCGTGGACCAGATCGAGCTTCGCAGCGTCTCCCGCGGCTTCCCTGAGCTCTTGTCCATCCGTATCGCGCGATACGTCGCCAGCACCACGCCCAGTGCCAGCGGCCGGCAGACAAAATCACGCACCAGGGGAGGTTCCGTGTAACCCTCTTCATGGGCCAGCAGATCCAGAGTCTCCGCGCGCGACCACACCCTCCCCGAAGAGCCAATCTCCATAAAGTCCGCAGCCAGCAGCGCATCCATCTGTGCGGGAGTCCTCCGTAGCGTGGGGTCAAGCAGCGCCTCTTCCAGCGCCAGCAACTGCTTCGTCACTTCATCCTGTGCGATCTCCGTCATCTCGTGCTCCCTTCAGATTGCCGTCTCCGCCAGTTGCCGCGCCGCGCGCAGCGCCGTCACTTCATCCCCCATCGCCCGGAACTCCATCGCCACCATCCGCCGGTACTTCAGCTCCGCCAGCCTGCGAAAGATATTCCCATAATTGATTTCGCCCGTCCCCGGCTGGTGCCGCCCCGGCACGTCCGCCACATGAATCAGCCCGATCGCATCGATGTGCTCGTTCAGCTTCTCCATCAGATTCCCCTCGGCGATCTGCTCATGGAACAGGTCGTAGAGAAACTGCACCTGCGGATGATTCACCGCCCGCACCATCTCAATCGCCTCCGTCGCCCGCGTCAGAAAATACCGCGGATTCTCCTCCGGGTCAATGCATTCCAGCAGCAGCCGCACCTTCTCGCCGCGAATCTCCCGCTTCTCCACCACCGCCGCCGCGCGCTTCAGCGTCTCCACCGCCGCCGCATGTTGCGCCTCCCGCGTCAGCCCCGGCACCACGTTGCCAGAGAGGACAATCATCGCCGGGCACTCCAGCGTCTCCATCGGTGTCAGCGCCGCCGTCAAATCCGCCAGAAACGCATCCCGCATCGCCGGGTCGGCCACCCCGTGTCCCAGCCCCGCCGTCGCGTCAAACTCCACCCCCAGTTGCCGCTTCGCAATCTTCGCCCGCGCATAGTCCGCATCGTTCCAGTGCGCGTACTCGCCCACCAGCTCCACATTCCGGTAGCCTGCATCCGCCACCTTCGCCAGCCGGTCCTCAAACGGCAGATTCGGCGAAATCGTCCACAGCATCACCGACAGCGGAAACGGTGCGTCCTTCTTCGCCTCCGCCGCACCCGCGCCTTCTGCCATCAGCGGCGCCGCCGCGCCCAGCGCCGCCGCCGCCATCGTCTGCGCAAACTCCCTGCGATTCATCGCTCTCCTTCAAAGGGTGCACCTTCTGAACTTGCCGCCAAACCTGAGTGCCCCATCCATGACGTCTGCGCAAGCAGGCGACATGGGTGGGAAACCACCAACCCTCGCATAGAAACGAACCGGGAGACTCCACCGGGTGCCCCACCTTCGGCGCTGCGCGTCCTCTTGCGCAGCGGCTAAGGTGGGAAACCAACTTCCAACCCCACCACCAAACCGAGTGCCCCATCCACCAACCCTCACCTCCCCGCCCTTCGCAGCGCCTGCCAGTCCCGCTCCGTCTGGTCCGCATACAGCGCCCCAAACCGCCCCAGCGCCTCCGCAAACCCATCGCCCTGTCCCAGATATCCCGCAATCACCAGGGGATCTGATGACCGCGCATGACCCCGCGCCAGCAGCTCGCCGCACAGCTCGGCAAACGCCTCCAGCCCGCCGCCCGCCAGGTCCGCCACCTCAATCGATCCCTTGTGATCGTTCAACTGCCGCACCAGGAACTGCCGTCCGCCCATATGCGTCCATCCCAGAAACGGGTCACTCTGCACCTGCATCGCGCGCTGGCCCTCCACCACGCGCTGCCCAGCATGCGCCGCGCCGTGCGCCTCCGGCAGATACGGCGCATACGCCGACGACGCCTCTTCCTTCACCTGCAGAAACAGCGGATCGCCCGCCCCATTGCCCTCGAAGTAAATGCAGTAGTCCCGCAGCCCCACCGACCCCGTACCCACCACCTTGAACGCCACATCCACCGGCCGATACAGCCCCAGCAGATGCCGCCGCTGCGGCTCCAGCATCTCCTTGTACGGCTCCAGCGCCGCCAGCACCTTCTCCGCCTGCGCGCCCGTCACCCGCGTCCGCATCGGCTTGCTTTCTTTAAAGCGCCTCGCCACGCCATTCTGCCCACTCGCCGGCTCCGTCAGTTGCTCCAGCGTATGCAGCGGAGTCGCCCGCTCCGCCTTCAGCAGCGCATCGTGCACCGGCTGCACGTTGCCGATCCGATGCACCTGGTACCGCGTCACCTCCAGGCTCGGCATCTTCGCAAACTGCCGCATCAGCGTCGTGTAGCGCTCTGCGCACTTCTCCGCCGCCCCGCGCGCCGCGCTCTCCTTGTGGCCAGACTCGCGCCCCGCCAGCACCAGCGACGCCGCCATCCGCTTCAGGTCCCACTCAAATGGTCCGCGAATCGTCTCATCAAAATCGTTGATGTCAAACACCAGCCGCCCATCCGCCGCCGCATACGCGCCCACGTTGCGCACATGCGCATCGCCGCAGATCTGGCACATCAGCCCCGTGTTCGGCAGCACCGACAGGTCCGCCGCCATCACCGGCGCCGCCCCGCGAAAATACACAAACGGCGACTGCGCCATCAGCTCATGTTTCAGCTTGATCAATTGCGGAACGCGGCCCTTCTCGGCCCGCCGCACCAGCTCCAGCGCCGTTGCCGTGCGCGCCTTCACGTTCAGCGCATCGTGCGCCTGCCGCCCCACCTGCTTGCGCCGCGACTGCCCCATCCGCCGCCGCTCCTCCGGACTCGTCCAGTGCATGACCCGGACATTACACCGCGTCTCTGCTCCGCGCAACCCACCACCAACCACCGGGTGCCCCACCTTCGTCACCGCGCGCCTCCCTCGCAGCGGCAAAGGTGGGATTCCCTAAACCTCAACGCTTCCCCGGCTGCCCATGGCCGTGATCGAGAAACGTTGGACTCAAATCGAAACAGAGTGGAACAATCGGATGGGCGGCAGTCGATCAGCCGCTTCGAAGCAACGGTACGAAGAATGGCATTGCCGAGGGAGAGGAATCTCGTCATGAAAAATCTATTCGAACCGGCGGCAGTCGAGGAGCTGCGGCAGCGGATGGCCAATTTACAGCCGGATAGCCAGCCCCTTTGGGGCAAGATGAATCCCGCTCAAGCGCTGGCCCATTGCTCCGCCGGCATGCAGATGGCGATGGGAGAGATTCGTCCCCGCCGTATCCTCATGGGCCGGCTGTTTGGGCGCCTCGCGAAAAAGTCGATGATCGTGAACGAGAAGCCGATGCCCCGCAATGTGAAGACCGACAAGAGCCTTCTCATGGAGGATGAACGAGACCTCGTGGTCGAGCGGCAACGCCTGCGCGGATTGATCGGCAGCTTTGCCGCCGGTGGACCCGCCGTATGCACCAACCATCCGCACTTCTTCTTCGGCCCCCTGACCCCAGCGGAATGGTCCGCCTTGATGTATCAGCACATGGATCATCATCTGCGCCAGTTTCAGGTCTAGCTGGCTGCCCACCTTCACGGTGCAGGAATCTTCACCACATTCGCCCGGCAATGGGGCAGCGAAGGACACGCCATCGCATGAAGATTCTTGTCCAGGCACACCTCCACCGCCGTCAGATAGTTGTTCCCGCAGCTCACCAGCACGCTCCCCTGCGGAAACCCCGGATTCGCGGCCTCAAACGCGCTCGCAATGTCACCCGGTGTCATGCGCGACGGCGTCGTCAGCGTCGTCAGTGCCGCCGGAATCTTCACCGACTCGTACGCCGTCCGCGCGGCCGTGAAAAACGCATCCGCGCTCAGCCCCGAGCACGTCCCATGCGCCCGCCACTCATGCTCCAGCAATCCAGCCTCGGGATACACATCCGCAAACTGCCCCGGATTCGCCGGCCCCGGCGCCGTCGAGCAGTTCTCCGGATACGTCCCGTCCATCCGCTCCGGCCACAGCCCGTGCAGCACAAACCGCGCATGTTCCGCGCACTCCGCCGCATCCGGATGGCTGTAGCAAAATTCCGGCGACCACGACAGGTTCAGCAGATAGAAGTCGAACCCCGCACCCGCCTGTGCCGTGCTGCGCATCTCCATCCGCGCGCCGTCGAGCGTCTGCACACGCTCGCCGCCCGCGCCCTGACTCTCCGGTCTGCACCCCGCCAGCATCAGCACCGCCGCCGCCGCAACCATCCCTTGCCGTCTCATGCACCGCAGCATACCAGCAACCTTTCTTGCCCGTTCTTTCTCTTTCCCCGCCTTCGATCGCTCCAATAGAATGAATCGACTTGCGCGAGCCAGCCCGATCCGCTCGCAAAGTCCGCACTCATCCCACGTCACCGCGCACCCCATCCCGGAGAGCCTCATGGAATCTCGCCGCACGGTCCTCAAATACATCGCCGGCGCCGCCGGCGCATCCAGCCTCGCCTCCCTCGAGTCCTTCGCGCAGAGCCTCAAGCC
>JBAUTX010000149.1:0-12524 GCA_049582405.1 Occallatibacter sp.
AACCAGTCGAGGCACTCCACAAGCGATTGACGGAGGATGGCGGGCTCGCTAGAATCCGGGAACAGCTCAAGCGCGAAAAGATTGCAGATTTGCTTTACGAGAGGCTGCCCGCTTAAGGGCCAAGACATGGGCTAAGCGGTTGCGCTGGCTCTCCGGTCGAGTCCGGCGCAGCGCAACACACAACAGCGGGAACATGGATTCCCGAACGAGAAGCGAGAAAAGCACTCTATGGCATTGGTTCCCATGGTGGTTGAGCAGACGAGCCGGGGCGAGCGCGCCTACGACATTTATTCCCGTCTGCTGCGCGACAACATCATCTTCCTCGGCACCCCGATTGACGACCAGGTAGCAAACCTCGTGGTTGCACAAATGCTGTTCCTCTCCGGCGAAGATCCGGAGAAGGATGTCCAGCTCTACATCAATTCCCCGGGTGGCTCCATTACGGCTGGCCTTGCCATCTACGACACGATGCAGTTCATCAAGAACAACGTGGTGACCTACTGCATCGGCCAGGCAGCCAGCATGGGCGCCTTCCTGCTACTCGCCGGCACCAAGGGCAAGCGCTTCGCCCTGCCGAACTCGCGGATCCTCATCCACCAGCCCTCCATGGGCGGACTCAGCGGTCAGGCGACCGACATCGATATTCATGCGCGTGAAATCTTGCGCATCCGCGAAATCACCAACAACCTCATGGCGAAGCATACCGGCCAGTCGCTGGAACGAATCGAGCGGGACGTCGAGCGCGACTTCATCATGAACGCTCAGCAGGCCAAGGAATACGGCATTATTGACGAGATCATAGACCGTCCACGTTCGTAACGTATCGGATAAGCCCCGCTTGAGGCAGAACTGCAATAAGATAGTCCACAGGGAGTTGCAACCTATGAAAACGCGCACGGGACCAGAAGAAGCGCTTCGCTGTTCGTTCTGCCACAAGTCGCAGGACGCCGTGGCCAAATTGATCTCGTCGCCCAGCGACTACCCACGCGCCTACATCTGCGATGAGTGCGTCGCTGTCTGCAACTCCATCCTCGAGGACGATCGCGGTGAGTCACACCCCACCACCGCCGCCGGCCACCTGCCAAAGCCACAGGAGGTAAAGAGCTTTCTCGACGACTTCGTCATTGGCCAGGACCAGACCAAGAAAAAGCTCGCCGTGGCAGTCTACAACCACTATAAGCGCGTGCAAATGAACAGGATGCGCAACAACGAAGTTGAGCTCGCCAAGTCCAATATCCTGCTCATCGGGCCCACTGGTTCCGGCAAGACCCTCCTCGCCCATACCCTCGCCAAGATGCTCGATGTTCCCTTTGCCATCGTAGACGCCACCACGCTGACCGAGGCCGGTTACGTCGGCGAGGATGTCGAGAACATCATTCTCAAGCTTCTCCAGGCAGCCGACGGCGACGTCACCCGCGCCCAGCAGGGCATCATCTACATCGACGAAATCGACAAGATCGGCCGCAAGGACGAAAATCCGTCCATCACCCGCGACGTCTCCGGCGAAGGCGTGCAGCAGGCCTTGCTCAAGATTCTCGAGGGGACCGTCGCCAACGTGCCCCCGCAGGGTGGCCGCAAGCACCCTCACCAGGAATTCACCGCGGTCGATACCACCAACATCCTCTTCATCTGCGGGGGAGCCTTTGTCGGCCTAGAGCGCGTCGTCGGTCGCCGTATCGGCAAGAAGGCACTAGGCTTCAAGTCGCCAGAGGCCGAGGCCGAAACAGCCGCAGCCCGCTCACACCGCGACACGGAGCTACTGCGCAAGACCGAGCCGCAGGACCTCATCAAGTACGGCCTCATCCCAGAGTTTGTCGGACGTCTGCCTGTGGTCGGCATCCTGGACGAGCTCGATGAAGCCGCACTGGTCGAGATTCTCACCAAACCCCGCAACGCTATCCTCAAGCAATATCAGCGCTTGCTGGAATACGAGAACGTCCGACTGCACTTTACGCAGGAGGCTACCGACGCAATCGCCCGAGAAGCCCTGTCCCGCAAAGTCGGCGCGCGCGGCCTGCGGATGATCCTGGAAGAGCTCATGCTCGACCTCATGTATCACCTGCCGAGCAACAAGAAAGTGCGCGATCTCGAGATCACAAAGGACATGGTCGAGCGCCGCGATCTCTCCCTCTGCCTGCTTGAAAAAGCCGGGTAACGCGACCGTTCTGCTACCAAAGCGAAGAGGGCACGCGTCTGCATGCCCTCTTTGATCTTTTGCGTCAAAATGCCGCGGCCCGATTGGCCTCGCTTTCAAGCTCCCTCTCAGAGCTTCGAGTGTTGGCCATCGCAGAAGGGCCGGTTCCCCGTGTGTTTGCAGCCGCATAGGTAGACGGTCTTCGATTCCGCCGCCTCAAACTTCACGGGAGTCATCCCCGTTCCCTTGTGACTGCCATCGCAGAACGGTTGATTGGCACTATGGCCGCATGCGCACCAGTGGTAGCTCTTCCCTGCCTCCACCTGCACCGCGTAGGGGCCCTTTTGCGCAACAATGGGATCCGCCATGAGAAAACTCTCCTTGAAGAAGGATAACTGACACTGCCTGTGCTACTTTACACCATTGCGTGCGCCAATCCGCCCTCAGATCCATGTGGCCTGGATCACATTCATCTAGTGCAGATGTCACCGTTGTTGCATCTGCATCGAGAGCATCCTTACCGTGGGAGGACAAATGTATGCCGGCTACTGTGTTCGAAAAATCTGCGTCTGTCGAAGATGCTCTTCGCGAAGTCTCTAAAATCCGGTCCATCGTCTCCGAGGCGGTGGAAGACGGCGTACGTTCAGCCAATCAGGCCATGAAGCGTAGTCGTAATGCAGCCGAAGACCTGATTGACGACGTGAGACATACGGTGAAACAGAGGCCGTTTGAGTCT
Organism: Occallatibacter sp.; assembly: GCA_049582405.1. GTDB lineage: Bacteria > Acidobacteriota > Terriglobia > Terriglobales > Acidobacteriaceae > Telmatobacter. Next base: position 2,871 of record JBAUTX010000149.1, read on the forward strand.
GTCGGCGTCGCCTTCGGTGCTGGAGCCTTGGCAGGTGGCCTCCTAGCCTGGATCCGCCTCCACCGTCGCTAACCTGCGCCGCAGAGCAGAGGCGCGAGCAACCACCACTGAGATTCGAGCGGCAGCCTCGGCGGATGCGGCATGGAGTCGTGCCCGGCTGGATCGACGACGATCTGCATACCCGTCGAGCCAGGAACCCAGCCGGGCATCCCCAACGCCCCGCCGCCTTTCGGGGCGAGGAGCCGTCGCGTGTCATGCGTGGGTGGCATTTTCGCGCCGGTTCCGGGACTTGCGCCCAAGCGCTCCAATCCGAGGTCCGTATGAAAAAGCTCCACATGTTCGCATTCTCGGCTGCCCTTTGGTCGGCTGGACTCACACTTCCAGCGTCCCTTCAGTCCCACTGCCAGGAAGAGACACCAGTTGAGGTGACTGGGGGGCGATTCCTCATCCTCCAAACCACTCGCACCGAAACCCTTCAAAAGGAATTGTCTTCCGCGGCAGCAAAGGGCTTTCGCGTGGTCGCAGGCGATGCGGGCTACAAGCTCCTTGCCCTCAAAAAGGATCCGACCGGTGAGAAACATCAATACTGGTTCACCGATTCACTCATCAAGGCACTGAAGGATCGCAAGACCGAGGGCTACCGCGTTCTGCCTTCGAGCTTTGGCTCGGGAGTGCTCGGACCGGCCGCCGTTCTTGAGAGATTGCGGGACGGGGAAGTGGCACTCGACTACCACCTCATCGCGGCTCCCCTTTCAGACGGGTTTCAGAATCACCTGAATGATTGGAGCGGCAAGGGATTTCATCTCTTGACCCTCGCACCCGGCGGCCTGATGGAGAGGACCGCAGGATCGTCAGCACAAGGCTCCGCTGACCGCTACGTCGTCCTGTCCACGTATTTAACCGGCAACATGGAAATGGACGTGGCCAAGACCGTAGCTCGCGGGTATCGCGTCGTCGCAGCAGCAGGCGTGACGTACAAGATGGTCGTTGTCCTTGAGAAACTTGCGCCCGGCGATCCAATCCCTGAATACCGCCTGATCAGTACAAATCGAACCGGCACTCTTGAGAGCGAAATCTCCGCAGCCAGCCGGCAGGGGTACCACATGCTGCCTCAGACTCTCTCCGCTCTCGAGAAAGGTCACTCCTGGATGCTGGGTCCATCCGGCTACGAGGTCGCGGCAATCATGGAAAAGCGCCCCGGAGCCGCTCCGATGGACTACAAGGTGCTTGGGACAACACAGGTTGCGACCCTCAACAAGGAGCTTGACGAGTGCGAAGCGGCAGGCTGGTCGATTAATCAGTTCATCGTGAGTCACAGAGAGCGGGTGATCGTTCTCGAAAAACCGAGACAGTAGTTCCGGGGCTGCACGGATAAAGAAGACGGACCGCGAACAGTGCATCCCTTGCGTCACGCGCCTGCCTCGCCCCGGGGCCGGTTCCGCTGTACAATCCCAACAAGACCCCACGGATTCCGCCTTGAAGCGTCGGCGGCTTCTCCGCATCTAATTGGCTAGGAACGTTTATGAGTGCTTCGCGCGAAAAGACTGAACCCCGCAAACTCCCCATGATGCCCATCCGGGACATGGTGATCTTCCCTTACATGATGACCCCGTTTGTCGTGGGCAGGCAGTCTAGCGTGCGCGCACTCGAAGAGGCGCTGAACGGCGACCGCAAGATCTTCCTCGCCACGCAGCACGACGCCTCCATTGACGAGCCCCGCGCCAAAGATATCTACCAGGTCGGCTCCATCTGCAACATTGTGCAGAGTGTCAAGATGCCCGACGGCAATATCAAAGTTCTCGTCGAAGGCGTGGAACGCGCTAAGTCCGTTGAAGTCAGCGACCGGGACGGTTTCTTCGTTGCCACCGTGCGCACCGGCAAAGCCGATTTCGAGATGACGCCGGCCGTCGAGCAGCTCATGCAGCGCGTCACCTCGCTTTTCGAGCAGTACGTCAAGCTCCAGCAGTCACTCAACTACGAGACGATCATCGCCTCTGTCCGCATGGACGAGCCCGCCAAGCTCTCTGACACGATTGCCGCGAACCTCCAGATTGGCATTGAAGAGAAGCAGGAACTTCTGGCGATCTTCGATCCCTCCTCGCGCCTGGCCCGCATCGCCGACGTGCTTGACATCGAGATCGAAAAGCTCGACATCGACCGCAACATTCAATCCCGTGTGAAGCGCCAGATGGAGCGCGCGCAAAAAGAGTACTACCTTAACGAAAAGATCAAGGCCATCCAGAAGGAGTTGGGCCGCGGCGAGAAGAGCGAATTCGACGAGCTCCGCAAGAAGATTGAAGCCGCCGGCATGCCCAAGGAGGTCCTTGAAAAGGCAATCCAGGAGCTCAAAAAGCTCGAAGCCATGCCGCCCATGTCCGCTGAGTCCACCGTCAGCCGCAACTACATTGACTGGCTGCTCGCCGTGCCGTGGAAGAAAAAGTCCAAGGAAACACGCTCCATCGACTTTGCGGAAAAGGTTCTCAACGAAGATCACTACGGCCTCGAAAAAATCAAGGAGCGCATCCTTGAGTTCCTTGCCGTGCGTCAGCTCGTCAAGAACCCCAAGGGTTCCATCCTCTGCTTCGTCGGGCCCCCGGGCGTCGGCAAGACCTCGCTCGGCATGTCCATCGCCAAGGCAACGGGCCGCAAGTTCGTTCGGCTCTCACTCGGTGGCGTCCGCGATGAGGCTGAGATCCGCGGCCATCGCCGCACCTACATCGGCGCGCTGCCTGGCCAGATCATCCAGCACATGAAGCGCGCCGGCACCAAGAACCCCGTCTTCCTGCTCGACGAAGTCGACAAGATGGCCTCGGACTTCCGCGGCGATCCAGCCTCGGCGCTGCTCGAGGTGCTCGACCCCGAGCAGAACACGACCTTCCAGGATCACTACCTCGACGTCGACTACGACCTCTCGCAGGTGCTCTTCGTCGCCACGGCCAACGTGATGCACACCATCCCTGCCCCGCTCCAGGACCGCATGGAAGTCCTGCGCCTGCAGGGCTACACCGAGCAGGAAAAGCTCGAAATCGCGAAGCAATATCTCATCAAGAAGCAGCGCGAGCAAACCGGCCTCAGCGAGAAGAACATTTCTTTTCGGGACGAGGCCATTCTCGAAATCATCCGCAACTACACACGCGAAGCCGGCGTCCGCAACCTCGAGCGCGAAATAGGCAACGTCTGCCGCAAAGTTGCACGCCGCGTCGTGAAAAAAGGCGCCAAGCACAAGGAAGAGCTGACCGCGGCCAACATCTCAGAATTCCTCGGCGTTCCGCGCTTCCGCGAGTCTGAAGTTCATGAGAAGAGCGAAGTGGGGCTCGTCACCGGCCTCGCCTGGACGGAAGTCGGCGGCAGCATCCTCTCAACGGAAGTGCAGGTCCTCGACGGCAAGGGCAAGCTCACCATCACCGGCCAGCTTGGCGACGTCATGCAGGAGTCCGCGCAGGCCGCGCTCAGCTACATCCGCGGCAAGGCCCACGCGCTCGGCCTCAGTCGCGAGTTCTACCGCAACCTCGACATCCACTTGCACGTACCCGAAGGCGCCATTCCCAAGGACGGCCCCTCCGCCGGCATCACGATGGCCACGGCGCTCGCCAGCGCGCTCACCAAAATCCAAGTCCGGCGCGACATCGCCATGACCGGCGAAATCACGCTGCGCGGCAAGGTCCTGCCCATCGGCGGACTCAAGGAAAAACTCCTTGCCGCTCTGCGCGCAGGCATCTTCGAGGCGATCCTGCCCAAAGGCAATGAGAAGGATCTCAGTGAACTGCCGGACAACATCAAGAACTCCATGAAGCTCCACTTTGTCGACAACATGGACGAGGTGCTCGCGCTGGCTCTTGAAGGCCCGCTCCCCGCACCCATCCCCACAGAGGCGGACGTGATGGCCACCGTGCCTGCGTCGGAGTCCGTCACCGGCCCCGTGGCGCGGCAGTAGGGAGCGTCAGGGCAAGTCAACCATGCGCTACACCACCCAATTCCTGCTCTCGGCCATGGCCGCCGCACAGTTTCCTGCGCCAAGCGTGCCCGAGATCGCCTTTCTCGGCCGCTCCAACGTCGGCAAGTCGAGTCTGCTGAACGCGCTCGTCGGCGAAAAAGCAGCCAAGGTCTCTTCCACGCCCGGCCGCACCCGCGCAATCAATTTCTTTTCCCTCATTGGGCCTGACCAAAGGCCAAAGAAGATCTTTGCTGACCTGCCCGGCTACGGCTACGCCAAGATCTCGAAATCCATCTCCGCCGGCTGGCCTGCATTCATTGAGCCCTATCTGGCAGAGCGCGCCACACTCGGCCTCTGCATCTGCCTGGTCGATTCCAACATCCCTCCGCAGGCCAGTGACCGTCAGCTCGTGGACTGGCTGCGCAACGCTGGTCGGGCCTTCGCCGTCGTTGCGACCAAAATCGACCGGCTGAGCGGCAATGAGCGCACGCGCAATCTTGCCGCGATCAAGAAGGCCATGGAGTTGGAAGAAGTGCTGCCCGTCTCAGCCAAGACCGGCCACGGGATCCGCCCGCTTTGGGCCCTGATCGACTCTGTGAAGGAGTCGCTGCACAGGGGCTAGCCGGCCAATGATTCGGAAGCTGGCGCAAAAATGTGCTCCTCGCACCCATTGGCATCACACAAGCGAATCATCACCGGAATGGCAATCTCTGCCTGCTCTACCTTGCAGCGCAACCGCTTCACAAAACACGCTGCAAATGCAGAGTCTCCGGCAAGCAGCCGTTCACTGCGCGCCAAACGTCCCAGATAGCGCGGGGCCAGCCTCAACCAGCGTCTGGCAACCCCGGCCTCAGCGGCAAGACACTCCAGGGCGATCGCATCCAGTTGCGGCAGCCACTTCGCCGGCAACGCGCCTACATGCCAGCTCACACGCACCGCGCGATCGGCAGAGGTGCCAATGCTCCCGAGCACGATATCACGCGCAAAATCCGGCACCACGCCGCGCGACGCCATCTCGCGTTCCACCACCTCCGGCGCCAGGCCGACACAGACAGCAACCGCCTCGCTTTTCCGGACTTCATTTTTGAGAATGCGGAGCGCCTCATCGAGAGACGTCACCAGGAAGTCCACCACGCCGTCGCGGATAGCCGCCTTCTGCGCTTCAGCATCGGCAGTTGCAGTCAGAACGGCCGCGCCTGCAACGTTTCCCGCCACGACGAACGCGCGTCCCGCCTCATCCAGCAATCCCGCATAGAAGAGTCTGCCACCCACGCCAGGCTCAGCGCCCTGCGGAACATGGCTGCTAAATCGCCTCATCATACAGGCGTACGCCTGCTCCGCCTGAGCCGCAAATCGATAGGCCTCTGAAAATTGCTGCATTTGGGTCGCCAATGCAAGCCTCTTGGGCGATCGCGCTCATGGGCTGGGCGCAGCGTGCTTCAGTTCACCTCACGCCAGTTGCGCTGCCTTACATACACAACAAACTCGCCGGGTTTTGGGGCAGTCTTGATTTTGGCTGCGTCCTTTTCCTTTACGCAATCATTGGGCATCACAATCCCGGACTTCAGTATGTCAGAGATCGGGTACCACATGTCGCCGGAAGTATCCTTTTGCTTCGCCACATCACAATTGACGTAGAACTCCATGCCTTCCTGATACGTGGCGTGCACCCCGATCACGGTAGCGCCGGGAGGCAAGCTCACCTGCAGGCTGCCGTCATCGTTCTGATGTTTCCAGCTGCTTTCGACATCCTTGTGATGGTCAAACTGAATGAACACGTTCGTAGCATCAACGTGCGTGCCGGTTTTCCCGTCCAGCAGCCGTACGGTAATGATCTTCCCCGGCTCTGGACCCTGCTGTGCAGGAAGCCATGCAGCGCAGAGGATCAGACCGAGTATCATCAACACCACGCGAGAAGACCCGGATCTCATCGACCCTCCCAACTACCACGCAGAATAAGGCTGTCCATCCGATCCTGTTTCCTCCGACCCCGAATGAACATCATCGATACCGGGCTCGGTCTGATCCAGAGAATGCAGTGAATCGCTGGTATCGGTCACCCACGTCGATGCGCTCTTCGTCATCGGGTCTTCGGGAATGCTGCGGAGGTAGCCTTCTTGCACCAGATCGTCAAGCGACTGCGGCGCCTTTTGCTTATCCATCGTATAGGAATCGATGGCCGCGCGCATCACGTGAAGATCCTCTTTGAGCACCGCCTCCCGAGCCGATTTGATGGCGCCGATGAAGCTGGGTACGGCAAGCGTCGCCAACACACTGATGATGGCCATCACAATCATCAGCTCCATCAGCGTAAAGCCCGCTTCGTGTTTGCCTGTCCTGCGCATCCTGCCTCTTACCAGTCCGAGTATTTGGTCCCGTCCAGAGCCGTGCCCATCGACTTCGAGTACACGTCAAACACGCTCTGCCCGCCAAAGGAGTCCGATTTTGGATCGTCCTGCATCGAGTGCAGACCCCATTCTGCGTGCCCTGTCATCGGATCGACTGGGATTCTACGCAGGAATTTGACTTTCTTGCCCTGCACATCCACGCCGCTCACCAGCGTCTCCAGATCGGGCGGATAACCCTGGCTGTCCACTTTCGTCTGAAAAGCGTTCTTGTCGGCCGCATCCTTATAGTGGTCGATCGCATCGCGCATCTCCCACAGGTCGCGCCGCAGCTCGCGTTCCTTTTCGCGCTTCACCTGAAAGCGAGCCACAGGCACTGCGGCTGCAGCTAAAATGCCCAGAATCGCCACGGTTACGATCAGTTCGACAAGCGTCAGACCGTTCTCTCCGGGCCGTTTCACCACCTGCTGTCTTTGCAACGTCATGGCGCCCTACTTCACCACAATCGTTGTCTGTCCGCCCTGGGCCTGCTGGGGCTGTCCTGCATTATTCATTGCGCCAGGCCGCGTAATCGTCAGTGCGGATTCCCCCGGCGCCTTCGCCTGAAAACTCAGCACGCACACCACTCCGGCTCCGTCGATGCCAGGCGCTCCTGGCGGGCGAGAGGCATTCACCGTCAGGGTACCCGGCCCATCATCGCGGTGCACCAGAGCAACGGCCTGCCCATCGCGGCCCAGGAAGTCTCCATTGTCCACATTGACCAGCGTCAGCTTCGTCGCATCGTACTGGATCTGTAACGGCACGGACGCGGTGTTTGCTGCGCCACTGATCACGATCGGCACCTGGAACTGCGCCCCATTCGCCACCGGCATTCGTGGAGGGACAAAGGCCAGGCGAATTGGCTCTGCCTGGGACGGCCCCGGCCCTGCCGGAGTGCCTGCCTGTGCAGGCGCGGCAGCAGCCGGCGAGACGGTGGCAGGAGTCTGCGGCGCGGATGCTCCTTGCGGCTTCGGCTCAGCGGCAGCACGCATCTGTGCCAGGGCCGCATCTCCTGCCGCCTGTGCCGTCTGCCCCGGCACCGTGCCCACAGCAGCATTCGCAGCTGATCGAGTTGCAATCGCGGCCTGCGTACGCGCACTGGCTCCACTTGTTGCCGCTCCTCCAGTCAGAGAAACGTGTCGCAACTCGATGTTCTGCCCGGCACCCGTATCGATCGAGCGAAGATTTACCGGCGTGAGGAAAGGCGACCGCACAATGTGCGGCACCAGCATAAACACAATCTCATCATCCGTCTTGATGTGGTCGTTGGCCCCGAAGAGATACTTCAAAATCGGGATCGAGCTCAAGCCTGGGATGCCCGTCCAGCTCTGCTGGTCCTGCTGGTTCAGGATGCCGCCGAGGATGCTCGCTTCGCCCTCGCGCAGGCGGATTGTCTGCTCACTAGTCTTCTGCGCGATGATCGGTTCGGTGACACCTGCGATGGTGGTGCTCCCGCTCTCTGAGCTCACCTCCATCTTCACCTTGAGGGTCACGTCATGGTCGTAGTGGACCGTAGGAGTGACTTCGATATTCACACCCACGTCAATGTACTGGAACTGCGTCTCAGCCATTGGCGTAATCGCCGCCGCCACGCCTACGCCGGATTGAAATGATCCCGTCGCAATCGGAATGCGTGAGCCGATTTTCATCGAGGCCTTCTGCGCGTCCGTGCAGCGAATCCGCGGATTCTGCAGAATCCGGGTGTTTGAATCCGTCAACAGCATGTTGGCGGTGGCCGCGCCCATGTTCACGGCAAACTCAGTGGAATTCAAATGCGCCAGGTTATAGAGCGTCTCCGTCGTCTGCGTCGTGCCGGTCGTTGTCGTCGTCGTCGTTGAGCTTGGCGCGATCGGAGGCTGCAGGGCCACTCCGATGCTCGCCGGCCAGGCAATGCCCAGATTCTGCTCCCAGTTTTTGGCCACTTCCAGAACGGAAATGTCTACGACAACCTCGGGCCGTGCCTTGTCCAGATCGTTGATGAGCTTCTCGGCAAGCAACAGCTCATCCGGTGTTGCCCGCATCACGATCGCGTTCTGGCTGGCCACCCCATACACTTTCGCATTGGGAAGCACATTGCGCAGGGCCGTCTGCACATCGTTCAAATCATTCTGCTGCCAGGCATTGGTCAGATAGAACGTCTGCACCGCCTGCTCTTCCACCTGCGTCCGCTTTGCCCGTGTGTCCTGGGCCACAAAGATGGTATTCCCGGTCACCGGCCGCCAGAAAGTGCCCGACAGCGTTCCTACAATGCGCAGTGCATCCAGCAGCGAAACGTTGTTCAGGTCTACCTGGATGCGCTTTCCGGTGTAGTCCGGATCAAACAGAACATTGATACCGGCAGCCTTGCCAACGGCCTGATAAATGACCTTCGAATCCTCCACCATGTGCAGCGTCAAAGGCTCGCTCGACATCGGCTTGAGTTGCGTGGGCGAGGCCATCGTGTCAATGCCCGCCTCTTCACTTGCCGTTGTGGGAACACCGCCGCTTCCCTGAACGATCGTCGCCGAGCCCTCACGCGCGCGAATCTTCGCGATCTCCTGCTGTGCGGACTCATTGCCGGGGTCAATCTCAGCTGCGCGCAGAAGTTCCACCAGAGCCCCCTGGTCGTCGCCGGCTGCCTCCAGGTTGCGCGCCTTGGTCACATGGGATGTAGAAGCTGAGAGCCGAACTCGATAGAGAGACGTCCGATAGTGCATCTCGTTCGGATCCATCGTCCACGCCTTCTGGTAGTTCTGATACGCCGCATCAAAATCCTCGCGGGTCTCCGCTGCCTGCCCCAGCTTGTAGAACTCCTTCGCCGTCTCGGCATGCGCCGACACGCAGGCAGCCCCCAAACCTGCGAGGCAAATCACGGCTAACATCCAGATAACAGGGCTGCTCACAACCCTTCGTGCAATGCGGCGCTTCATCAAACTCCCATACGTGGTGCCCGACGCTGCCACAGAGCCGGCTTCATCCCGGCGAGGCAGTACGCCCCCAACGTCGCTCCTGACGCAATCTGGTTTCAAACTGAGCTCAGATAAGTGACGCCTCATTTTAGCAAAGCCCTGCAGTAACCTGGCCTTCCACTGAGCCAGTGCTACGATGAAGATGCACAAGATGTAACAGTTTGCCCGTATGGCCCGCCAAACCACCCACGTGATCGCGCAGCCCACCCGATCGAGCCCTCAAAAGCCCGTTCGGCCGCGCGACCCCGTGCCTGCTGGCGAGCGCGACGCCGCGCAAAACCGTGCCGCCAGTCACAACTACTTCCTTTTGGAAAAGGTCGAGGCCGGCATTGCCCTTCGTGGAACCGAGGTCAAGTCCATCCGCGAGGGCAAGGCCAACCTCAAAGAC